>BNTV01000035.1 GCA_025996865.1 Bacteroidia bacterium | reverse complement strand
ATCCGACAGAATGGTTGACCGATGTCCTGAATCGTATCAATGAACACAAAGTAAACGAACTAGCCGATTTGCTCCCTATGAACTGGGCGGAAAAAAATCCGCAAGAGTAGATTACCGAATGCTTACAGTATAACGGTGAGTAGGACTTAGATAAATTTCAACGGGTTCTTCTACAACTTTGTTTTCTTCTTCTTCTTTTAACTGATATTGCTTTACTTTCTTTCTCATAATTTTATATTTTCAGGCAAAAGTAAAGCGTTGTTTCGACAATCTATGTTAAGCGTTTGTTATTTTTAGGTTAATAGTTTATTAACATTTAGCGCATTTCGGTTATTATCGTAAATCTGATGAAAGACTGCTTTCCGCCTGATAATTTCGGTTTCAGACAGGGGTTTTTGAAGGCATTCCCGAATGGTTTCCAAAATCTCATCCGGTTGATCTGAGATGATCCGGCAAAGCTTTTCTAATCCCGAACCTTCAACCATTTCTTTATTGGCGAGGCAATACTGTCCGTTGGCGAGTGCGTGCAAAAGTTTTACTTTCACGCCCGAAACCTGATTGGTAAACAAAATATGCACATTTGCTTCTCGAATCAGTTGTGCCATTTTTTCTCCACTCAAATTGGCTAAAACGGTAACGTTTTCATACTTTTCAGTCAGTTGCAACAAGTCTTTTTGGGGATTCAAACCGGCAAAAATCCATGGAATGTTTTTGTCTCTCGAAGCAACCGAATCCATTAAAAATGCAGCCGCTTTCCGGTTTTCGGGCGTACTCAAATCGCCGTGGTAAAGCACAAACGGCTTGGTTTTTGTTTGCACATCCGACTCAGCCAATTGGTTTTGGAAGAAAAGTGGGACATAAACGATTTTGTCTTTCCCGAATCGAGTTTCAAAATATTTTTTTTCCGTAGTCGATAACGTTAGGATATAATTTGCCTGAGATAAAACCGGTTCGAATTTTTCCAATTTCCGGGCTTCCCGATTAAAATACAGTTTCAAAAGCAGGGAAGTCGTATTTTGGGCTAAACCGCGATAATAAACAGATTCGATGTTGTGCGCCCGCACCATTTTCAGCCGGTCTTTCAAAAGCGGATGATTCAGGCAGTAGCACCCATGCAAGCCTTCAAACAGGATAGGGGAGTTGTCTTTCAACAAATTAGCAAGCAGTTCGCTGTTTCTCCGGCTGTAAACAATGTAAGGAAGATTGGAAAGCTGTGAAAAAATTCCGGTTTTCCTTTTATAATAATATACTTTTTCGCAGTATTTTTCTAATTCGGGAGCCGGTTTTCGTCCATACTTAAAGGCATGGAGTGTAATTTTCACTCCGTTTTCGGACAAGGCTTTCAATTTGTAAAAAACATCAATAACTCCTCCATAATTAGGCGGATAAGGAATATTGAAAGAAACTATATGTATCCGTTTTTCATTCATGATTCGGCGATAATCAGTGCTTTGCGAATCACGTTCAATAAAGTTTCGGATTCTTTTTCCCATGATAATTCAGCATTAGCGGCTGCAAAACCAGCTTCATTTTTTCCTTGAACGAGCATTTGTTTGATGGTTTCTGCAAGAAATTGCGGTTCATAATGATTCACCAATGTGCCGGTTCCATAATGGGCGACGATTCGCCGGATTTCCGGAAAGTCACACGCCAAGACGGGAACGTGCATCCGCATATAGTCGAAGATTCGGTTGGGAAGGGAATAATAATAATTTAATCCTCTGTTTTCAAGCAAATTAACTCCTATATCGGCGCAGGCTGTGTAAGCCGGAAGCACTTCAAAAGGAACTCTGCCCGTAAAAATCACTTTCTCATTCAATTTCAGACGATTAACACGTTCTTTTAATTCCTGTAAAATATCTCCGTCGCCAACCACATAAAATACGAAATCGTCCAGATAAGACATGGCGTCGATAATCCGGTCGATTCCACGTCCCACATTGACGGCGCCTTGGTAGAGGATGATTTTTTGTGAACGCGAAGACAGTATGTCACAAAGACACAAAGGATTATTTTTATTTTCTTTGTGACTTTGCGCCTTCGCGCCTTCGTGTTTAAAAGCAGTCGGAATATTCCGCACCACCTCCATATTGATTTTATACTTTATGTGATAATAATCGGCGATGGATTGGCAAACCGTGTAACAATGCTTCAAATGCGGAAAAATCCAATCTTCCAGTCTTGTCCAAACCCGTTTGACAAGTTTCCGGTTGGTAACTTCGGGAACTTCGGGAAACATTTCGTGTGCATCGAAAACCAAAGGTTTCCGGCGGATTTTGGAAGCTAAGTAATTGGCAGGTAAAGAGTCTGTGTCGTTAGAGAGGTAGAGGTCGGTTTTATCGAAAAGCAGGTAAAAAAACAAACGGATATTGTATTCGGCATAAAAAAAAGCGGAACAATTGAAAAACAAACGCAAACGGTCTGTCTTGTATATTCGTTCCAACGGTGGACTGTTGCGAAATTTTCGTCCGACTAATTTCACCTCATATCCGTTTTGGGTGAGGGTTGTGCAGACTTTGTGCACCCGTTGGTCGGTTACCAAATCGTTCGTGACGGAAACAGTAATTTTCATACTTCAATAAACGGGAAAAAGCATGAAATAGTGTTTTCTAAAATAAAAATCAGAGTTTGTCTTTTAAAAGTTTCAACGCCGCCCTCGAAACTTCAATATTATACGTTCCGCCGGTGGTATAAAGTTGAAGCGCCGGCGAGCGGGTATCCAACTGCCGGATGTATTTCCGGTTGACGATGTAACTTTTTCCTGTGCGCAGGAAAATACCGGCGGGCAGTTTGGCTTCCAGGTCGCTGATACTCTCAAAAATATTTTCTTCCTTGCCGTCGGCAAGTTTCAAAACCGCATAGTTGTGGTCGGCTTTGATGTAGGCAATGTCTTCGGGTCGCAGGAAAAGTACGCCCTTGAAACTCTTGAATTTCAACAGCTTTTCTTCCTTGATGGCATCCATCAGGTTTTGCATTCCCGGAACTTTTGTCTTAGCTCGCTCTTTGTAACGGCTGACGGCTTTTACAAGTTCTTCCACTCTGATTGGTTTGATAAGGTAACTAACCGCAGCTAAATCAAATGCTTTCAGCAAATATTCGGAATAACTGAAAGCGGTGGTAAAGATGATTTCGGGCGGACAGAAATCGTCGTCTTTCAGCGATATCAGACGGTCGGCGAGCCACAAGCCATCGTTGCCGGGCATCTGAATATCCAGAAAAATAAGGTCGGGGCGGCGGTGCATGATTTCAAGCAGGGCATTTTCTGCATTTCCGCACACAGCCACGATTTCCACTTCGTTGGGAAAAGTTTCCGAAAGTTTCTGTTTCAGCGATTCCTGCAAGAGCGGCTCGTCTTCGATGATGATTGAGCGTATCATATTATTTAATTGTGATTTAGTGATAAGTTAATTCGTAATTAAATTTTTGGGGTACTTCAACCGAAAAGCGGGTTCCGGCGGCATTGCCGTTTTCTTCGAGGTCTTCTATCGACTGAATGATTTTCTGTTTATTGAAATGGTTGTAAATCTCGATTTGACGGTTTAGAATATTCAATCCGTATTTTGTGCTGCGGATATTGGGGTGTTCCTGTGCATACTTTCGTCCTACGCCATTGTCTTCGACGCAGATTTTTAGCTTGTCATCATGCGGAATTATATGGATTAGCAATAAATTACCGCTATTTTCCATTTTTGGCGAAAGTCCGTGTTTGATAGCGTTTTCGCAGTAAGTATGAAGAAGCATATTGGGCAATCGAACGCCGGGGTCAACGTCGTCGGGAACATCAATGCGGAAGTCAAACTTGTCCACGTAGCGGATTTTTTCGAGTTCGAGATACATCCGGATATATTCCAGTTCTTCGCCGAGTGTGTTGGATGCGTTTTCGACGCGGCGCAGCGTTTCGTAAGTGAAATTCGAGTAGATGTTCAATAACCGCATAGCCTCTTCTTTCGGGCGGTTGGCAATGTAATATTCGATGGTTGCCATCACGTTGAAATTGAAATGCGGAATAGCGCGCAGGCGGATGCTGCGGATGCGCAAGTCGTTGAGTTCGCGCTCTGTTTCGAGGTGTTCGAGCAGGGCGTGGTTTTTTCGGTGCTGGATATAAAGCGCCAAGCCTGCGCTTGCCGCCATTAACAAAACGATACAAAGCGTTAAAAACCAAGCGGTTTGCCAAAAAGCAGGCATGAGTGAAAAATGGTATGAAACGATTGGCGTCTGCGTGTCGTCGCTGCCGCAATCGGCTGTAAGTTGCAGTTCGTAATTTCCGGCGGGTAAATTATTGAAAGTCAACTCATTTTCAGCAGCAGGTTCAGACCATTCATCCTGATAACCCAACAAACGATAGCGGTAACGCACTGCATTGGGATTGGAAAAACACAAGCCCACAAAACTGATTTTCAGGTTTTTGTTCCGGTAATTTAATTTTTCAAATTCGTTCACTTGCTTCCAATCCACATTATTTGCCGAACTTTCGATTTTTTCGATTTGCAGGCGCGGCGTATTTTTGCGCGAAGCAAGCACCTCGGGATTGAATTTCAGTACCATCGGACTTTGCGTGGCAAGATAAAAATTTCCAGACTCGTCGTGCGTCATTGTATTCCAACTCGGTTCACAGTCGGGCAAAGCGTTTGAGTAATCGTAAGTCCTGATTTGTTTTGTAGCTATATCAATGATTTTCAAATCTTTGCTTGACGATACAATCAACTGTCCGTAGTCGGTGCAACAAAGATTAAAAAGCACGTCGCTGTCGAAACTCATAAAATGTCGAATCGTGTCGCCGTTGGTGTGATGGATATTTCCCTCGCAGCCGAACCAAATCACGCCGTTTTTATCTTTATCTACACTTTCCGCATTCATGGTGGAGTCGTTGAAAAAATAGAGTGTATCTCGCTGATTGATACGACAAATGCCCGAATGTCCGCCAATCCAGATATTTTGCACGTCGTCGGCTGCAACGGTGTAAAAAGTGTTGCGATTGAGCTGTCGTTGCGACATTGAATTTAAGACCCGTCCTTCATTATCAAGCACAAAAAGCGTGTTCCAACCGCCTACAATCCATTTGTCTGCGTCCAACCGGCACGAAGCGATATGATAAATATCGGGCGGCAGGTTGAGCCACGAGAAGCGGTCGCCCTGCCATTTCAAAACGTCCTGATAAGTGGTAAAATAAATTTTGTCGTCAATCGCAATGGAACGATTCGAGAAAGCAGCGCCTTTCGGATGTTTCGGATAAGCAATGTCGCTGAAAGTATCGTTTTGATAATAAATAAGTTTTCCATTAGCAGTGGCAAAATAGCCTGTATTTTTTCCGGTTGGCAAGATAGATTCCACAATGTCTCCGTTTTTTTCATTTACCTTATAAATTTTTACGTCCAAATGGAAAAAATTGTAAATTCCCTGACGTGACACTAACCACAGATTTCCCTCTGCGTCAAACATTAAATTTCGGGGAATATTTATGCCGTCAATAATGGTTTCAAAACGTCCATCCTGAAAACGGCTGACGCTTTTGTAGTCGCGAATGAGCAAATTGCCGTCCGTGTCGAGCAAAACCTCAATATCGTCTAACGTGCTTAATTTCTGCGGAAAACGGATTTTTTGCGTCGCACGTTGCAACGAAACCGTCCAAATGCCTTCCAAACCCACCGCCCAAAGTTCGTTGCCGTTTTTCAGAAACCGGCTGACAGCCACATTGTTAAATGTTTGCTTGATATTTCCCCCAAAATCAACAATATGCAATTTTCCGTCTTCGGTTGGAATATACACAAGCCGGTTTTCCGTATCGTAATAAATCGACTGATCTTCGTACATCCGGTCGAAAAGCGGGTGGTAAAAAACCTCGCGCAACGTGTCGGCTTCCAAATGGAAAACGGCATTTTTACTAATGTCGCGTTTCGTGAGTATGGAATATCCGCGCGGCAGCCCGGACGAACAATGTACAAGATAATTCAGGTTGCGGTCGCGGAAAGTCTGGCGCAAAGTTTCGGTTTCAGGATTGAGAACATTGATAAAATAGTAGCCGTAAATCACAATTTCGCCTTGCTCGTTTTCTTCTATTTTGTTGATTGGCAATGATTTGTTAGCCATATAGGTCTTGAAATGCTTGCCATCAAAACGCGAAACGCCGTGTTCGGTGGCAAACCACAAAAAACCCCGCGAATCCTGAAACACGTTTTCCACCATATTGGTCGGCAGTCCGTCTTGCGTGGTATAGCGGCGGTAGGCGTATCCGGATGTTACCGTTGTTTGTGAATTGACAATTGAGAATTTGCAATTTACAATTAGCAGCAGGATTATCAGTGGACTATATATTTGTTTCATTCTTTTTCCCACTTAAAAATCAAATACAAAGTTATAACATTTTATCGAACAAATAAAGTTCCCGTCGATTTTTAAAACGGCGTAATCAAATATCCCCGCTGTGAGGATGTGTCAAAAGGCACATTCGTCTTTGACACACCCTCTCGAGGGGGAGCTGTTTTTACCTGATTACTTTCTTCACCCATCCTTTGCTGCCTTTCACGAGCAGAACCGGACTTCCGGACGAGCCGAGCGGGATTTGTATTTCGCCGGCTTCCTTGTTTGCATTTTTCAGTAAGACGCCGCTAATGGAATACACCCGGACGGATTCTCTGTCCGGCGTAGTCACATGAAGCACGCCGCCCGAAACATATACTTTCGCTTCGTCTTTTACCGGTTCAATACCCGTACCTGCGCGGTCCACATTGATTACTACCGGCGTTCCGGTTTCCGTGACGGTTTCGCCGTTGGCAAAATTCAGTTGCAGTTCGCTTATCACCGCTTCATATTTGCCGTCGTTGACCGTTTCATTGGCCGTATAGCCGATTTCTACAAGCAGTTCCGGTTCGCTGTCGGTTCCGCTGCGCAAACTTGTGCCGTTAATTAGCAATTTCCAGGTGTCGTCCGATATCTGTTCAATTCCCGCAATGCTGCCATACGCCGGATTGACTTGCGTTGTGGCGGCGTCGAGCGTAATTCCGGCGGGAAGGATGATTGTGATACTGCCGTTGTTGATGATTTGTCCAATCATCAAAATATTGTACAGGCTCAAAATCCCCTGGTTGCCGAAGGTAGTATTGCCGAAAGGATAATTGGATAACCTTACATCGCAGGTTGCCGTGTATCCGCCATCGGCGGTAGTAGCGGTGATGGTGGTAAACGCATCGAAATCATACACCGGGTAATAGGCAAAAACGTCTTTCCACCATTTGTTCAGTGTTACAAGTCCGGTAGAAGAAACCGTTGCGAAAGTCGGATTGCTCGACGTCCATATTACGGTTTTGTCGGCGGCGTCGGCAGGCAGAACCGTGGCGGTAAGTTGTTGAGAATAAATAATACCGATGTACATACCTACCGGGAAAATCATATTTTTCCTGTCGAGCGTGATGCCGGTTACAGCATCCGAGGTCGCGGGATTCACCTTGATTGTGAAATTCTGTACGTAGTCCTGCCCGACATCCAATCCGTCCTTAATCGTTGCGGTAAGGATAAATGTACCCGGATTCGGCGCTTTAATCACACTTCTTTTTTCTGCTATAAGGGTACCGTCAACATACTGATATGAAATTTCAACCAAAATCTCTGCGCCGGTAGTTCCTGCGTCCGTTATGCTCCACACAATCATTTGATTTGTAGCATCTTGCGGGACAATAGTACCCAAGTGAGAAATAAGGTCTCTGCCTTTTGACACTTCCAAGAGAATATTTTCCTCTACCGTCATGCTTTCCGGCACACCTGTGATGTTCGTTACGGGAATAATATTGGACGTTACCGTAACGATGCAAGTTGCCGTAAATCCGCCGTCGGCCATTGTTACCGTAATGGTTGCCGTACCGGCAGCTTTGGCGGTAACAAGTCCGTCGGACGAAACCGTTGCGACGCTTTCATCGCTCGATTTCCACGAAACCGCTTGGTTGTTGGCGCCGGCAGGTGCGACAGTGGCGGTAAGCTGCGCCGTATCATCGACTTTCAACGCCAAAGTTTCCTTGTCGAGCGATACGCCGGTTACGGAAACGATATTGGGCGTTACGGTTAGCGTGCAGCTTGCCGCAAATCCGCCGTCGGCCGTTGTTACCGTAATGGTTGCCGTACCGGCAGCTTTGGCGGTAACAAGTCCGTCGGACGAAACCGTTGCGACGCTTTCATCGCTCGATTTCCACGAAACCGCTTGGTTGTCGGCATCGGCAGGCGCGACAGTGGCGGTAAGTTGTGCCGTATCATCGACTTTCAATGCCAAAGTTTCCTTGTCGAGCGATACGCCGGTTACGGAAACGATATTGGGCGTTACGGTTACCGTGCAGCTTGCCGCAAATCCGCCGTCGGCCGTTGTTACTGTAATGGTTGCCGTACCGGCAGTTTTGGCGGTAACAAGTCCGTCGGAAGAAACCGTTGCAATGCTTTCATTCGACGATTTCCACGAAACCGCTTGGTTGTTGGCATCGGCAGGTGCGACAGTGGCGGTAAGTTGTGACGTGGAATCAACTTTCAATGCCAAAGTTTCCTTGTCGAGCGATACGCCGGTTACGGAAACAGCTGCATGAATGAAAAACTCTTTCCAAACCGGCGCCGCTTTATACAAACTTTCCGTACCGGCGGGAACCTTCAAGGTAACGTCTTTTGCAGGAACACCGTAGAAAATATTTGAAGCAAGCGCAGCGCCGCCCAATGGGGCTTGCCATTCGACAACTACTTCTTTCAGTCCTCTACAATATGCAAATGCCATATTGCTGATAGTCTTTACATTACCGGAAATCATTGCTTCTTCCAAAGAAGTACAATTATTAAATTGATAGTCCCCGATTTTTTCATTAAGAATTACCGCTTTTGTCATTGCGCTGCAACCTGAAAAAACCGAACCGCCAATGCTGGCAACAGAAGCGGGAATCGTTATTTCCTTTAAGGAAGAACAAGTTCCAAATGCACTACCGCCTACTGTTTTCAGCGATTCCGAAAGCGTAACGTTTTCCAATTTTGTACATCCGCTAAACGCACTGGTCGCAATTTCTTCAACCCCAGTCAAATCGGCGGTAACAACCGGCAAACCGCTGAAACAGTTAGGCAACTGTTTTGCCTTCACGCTTACACTCTGCAAACCGCTACAATTATAGAAAGAATTACTTCCCCAAGTCGTTACCGATGCGGGAATTGCTATTGCTTTCAGCCCTCTACAATATGCAAATGCCATATTGCTGATAGTCTTTAAATTGTCGGAAAGCGTTGCTTCTTCCAAAGAAGTACAATTAGAAAATTGATAGTCCCCGATTTTTTCATTAAGAATTACCGCTTTTGTCATTGCGCTGCAACCTGAAAAAACCGAACCGCCAATGCTGGCAACAGAAGCGGGAATCGTTATTTCCTTTAAGGAAGAACAAGTTCCAAATGCACTACCGCCTACTGTTTTCAGCGATTCCGAAAGCGTAACGTTTTCCAATTTTGTACATCCGCTAAACGCACTGGTCGCAATTTCTTCAACCCCAGTCAAATCGGCGGTAACAACCGGCAAACCGCTGAAACAGGCAGGCAACTGTTTTGCCTTTACGGTTACGCTCTGCAAACCGCTACAATTATAGAAAGGATTACTTCCCCAAGTCGTTACCGATGCGGGAATTGCTATTGCTTCCAGTCCTTTACAATATGCAAATGCCTGAGTGCCGATAGTCTTTAAATTGTCGGAAAGCGTTGCTTCTTCCAAAGAAGTACAATTAGAAAATTGATACTCCTCAATTTTTTCATTAAGAATTACCGCTTTTGTCATTGCGCTGCAACCTGAAAAAACCGAACCGCCAATGGTGGCAACAGAAGCGGGAATCGTTATTTCCTTTAAGGAAGAACAAGTTCGAAATGCAGCAGCGCCTACTGTTTTCAGCGATTCCGAAAGCGTAACGTTTTCTAATTTTGTACATCCCTGAAACGCACTACCTGCAATTTCTTCAACCCCAGTCAAATCGGCGGTAACAACCGGCAAACCGATGAAACAGGCAGGCAACTGTTTTGCCTTTACGGTTACGCTCTGCAAACCGCTACAATTATAGAAAGGATTACTTCCCCAAGTCGTTACCGATGCGGGAATTGCTATTGCTTCCAGTCCTGCACAATATGCAAATGCCTGAGTGCCGATAGCTTTCAGCGATTCAGGAAGAACAAAATTACCTAAATTTGTACACCAGGAAAAGCAATTGTTACCAATCGTTGTTATAGTGTTCGGAAAAGAAACGCTTTGCAAAGCCGCTTGTTGTGTGCCATCAAGTGACAAATGAATTTCAGTTACCGTGTAAGTTCCATACGCAACCCAACCGGCAGAACCCCAGAGTTTTAGTGTAACCGAGGAAGGAAAGGATAAATGAGTTTCCACGCGACTGCTAACCTGTAGAACGCCATTAACATAAGTTATTTTTACGGGGCGAGAAATATATGCCGTTCCATCGCTCAATAAGCCACATCCCCATGATTCATCGACGGTATAATACGTTTGCGCGTACCCATTGGCCGCTCCCGCAAGGACGAAGAACAAAATTATCCACCACTTGCCAAAGCGTGAGGGTTTCCGGATAATCGAGCGCTCGTGAAAAGCGCATTCATTTTTTTGTACAATTTTTGCATTCATGATTTTAAAAGTTTAGAAATTAAAGACAAAATCATCC
This sequence comes from Bacteroidia bacterium, assembly GCA_025996865.1. Lineage (GTDB taxonomy): Bacteria > Bacteroidota > Bacteroidia > Bacteroidales > Azobacteroidaceae > Azobacteroides. The sequence goes on along the minus strand of BNTV01000035.1, from coordinate 28,721 downwards.
AAAGTAATTATACTTTCTTGTTGATTGTTAGCATTCACATTCATATTAACATTGCCTGATACCGGTTTATTACGCATTTTTACTTGTCTCAAACCATCAGGCGTTTTTGGAGATTGAAGAATACCACCACCTTTGAAAGTTAGTTTTCTTGCTTTAAATAAAGGCGTTAATCCTTCCTGTGCAATAATTGTAGTATTCAGATTTTTTGCAAACTGGGTTGAAAAATCAAAAGCAGCATCTGCAATATCAATTTTTGCAAGGCTCAAATTTGCATTGGCTTTCAATTCAATTTTACCGTTGGAAGAGTTTGAAATAATGATCGTTGCACTTTCTGCTACAACCAATTCGGTAATTATGCACCAATCCTTATTCCATTGTTTTTGGTTATACAACGCAATCACATCTTTTTCGAGTTGTATCTGATCCGCAATCGAAGGATAGCTTACGTTTTTTGCTTTAAAAACAACTGAATTTTCTTTTGAAAATTCAACAATTGCACCAACATCTGCCACTGCAAGCACACTGCCCGGCGCTATTTGTCCCGACAATTTGGCAGTAATAGACGCACTGCCTTTGGAAGAATAATTCAATTGGTCGTTTGTAGTGTCAGGGCAAATGTCAAAAGCAATTTTAAAATAGGCTATATTCGACTTTCTGTCAAATGCCCCGTCTTCATCAAATACGCCAATATCGCCTATTTGTAAAGGAATACCCGGCGCCCAGGTTGCATTGTAGCCCCCATAGTTGTTTTTCATTTCTGAAATGTACTGTTTTTTTACTGGTTTCATTTTTTAATCCCCTCTCATTTTAAATTAAATAATCAAGGTACAAATTAATATACAAAAAAAACCGAAAACAAGGAAAAAATGTGGATTTTGACGAAACGACACCGGTGAGTGACGAAGTGACGTTTTGGAAGGACGAAGTGATTTCATGTCAACACATAAACGCCACGAATAATCTCGGTATTTTACACATAAACGACACGAATATCAATAAAAGATTTAGCCCTGTCCCGTCAGGGACAATATATTGGTAGAAAAAGGCAATCTCCATGATGCGCCGTCCCGTCAGGGACTGATGAAAATTTATACTGTTGTTATGTTTATTGTGATTTGTTGTTCAAAAGCCCGCCGCCTTTTAAAAAAAGATTACCGAGCAAATTTTAAAAGCCCGCCGGCTTTTTAAAATTGCAGGCGGGCTTTTGAGTAAAAGGCGGCGGGCTTTTTGGGAAAAGCAAGCGGGCGGTTTTAAACCAAAATCATTTCTTTGCTTTAGCAATGTAATTATACACAAATGCTGCCGCCGCGGCTCCCAATACCGGAGCAATGATAAACAACCATATTTGCGGCAATGCCAAAGCATTTTCCGAGAAAATCGCCTGACTGATTGAACGAGCCGGATTGACGGAAGTATTCGTCAAAGGGATGCTGATCAAGTGAATCAAAGTCAATGTCAAACCGATGGCAAGACCTGCAAATCCTTTCGGAGCCTGGGAATCGGTTACGCCCAGAATCACAATCAGGAAAAGGAAGGTAAGCACAAACTCAATGGCAAAAGCGCCTGCTGCGGAAACTTGCAAATAATTGGGAGCGTCTGCGAAAAATTCGCCAAATCCGTTGGCGGCAAAAGTACCTCTCGTTCCATCGCATTGCGCTACGATGAAAGCCATTAAAGCCGCTGCCAAAATGCCGCCTGCCACTTGCGCCAAAATGTAAATTCCCAAGTCTTTTGCCGACATTCTACCCGCACAAAAAACGCCTACCGAAACAGCCGGGTTCAAGTGTGCTCCCGAAATATTTCCAATTCCATAAGCCATGGCCACAATGGTTAGTCCGAATGCCAGGGATACACCCAGGAAACCAACCGATCCGCCTGCAAAAACAGCCGTACCGCAACCACCTAATACCAATGTAAATGTGCCGATAAGTTCGGCTAAAAATTTTTGTTCTGTCTTCATAAAATTTAGTTGTTTAATAATTCAAATGGCAAAAATAGTCATTTATTCATTGATTAGCAATAAAAAAATAAAAAAATAAAAAAAGCGGCAAGCAACCCTGTTTTGAATGAGTATAATAGAAGGAATATCAAATTTTATACTAAAACTATTGAGGTTTCCGGATAATTTTATACCTTTGCGCAATCAATATTATTAATTAAAATAAAAAATTGAAAAAATGGCTCACGTAATTACTGATGATTGTATTGCATGTGGTACTTGTATAGACGAATGTCCCGTTGGGGCAATCTCAGAAGGAGATATTTATAAAATTGATCCGGATATATGTACTGATTGCGGAACATGTGTTGACGTTTGTCCTTCCGAAGCAATTGTGGAAGCATAAACGTTTTGTTAAGAAAAATTTTTCGGGGGCTGTTTCAAAAGCGCATTTTGCACGTCATTGCGAGGGCGAAGCCCGAAGCAATCCAGTGATAATCAACATTCCGGATTGCTTCGCCTACGGTTCGTAATGACGAAGCGGGACTTTTGAGACAGCCTCTTTTACTTTCCAGTATCCGCCTTTATCAGCGCCTATACGCTCAAGAAGTCCCTTTTGTTTGAGTTTGGAAATATTATTTTGAATAGCAGTTTCAGAAATACTAATTTGTTCCGCCAATTCCGGTATGGTAATAAAAGTATTTTTTTGCATCAATTCAATTATCTTCTTTTGATTTTCACCCAACTTTTCACCCAACTTTTCACCCAACTTTTCACCCAACTTTTCACCGTCTTTTTCTGTAATATCATTAACATCTTCACTAAAAACCGTTACTTGGAAACCGTCTGAAATATTTCTAAATTTGGGTACAGGCAAGCCGTTTTCTCTGAAATAGTCGCATATTCTGCCTATTCCGGAGCCGTATTTTTCTATCAACCGCATGTCTTTACAGAAATCGGCAATCAATTTATTCCGCGGATTGGATTTGTAGTTTCCCGACAATAAATCTTCTATGGAAATATCTTCGGGCAAGCGTCCTGGATTGTAAAACTCAATTTTGTTATCAAAAACCTTCACAATGGAATCGGACGAAGAACGATAATTGCGGTGGATTATCATATTAATCACAATTTCCCGAATCGCCTCCATCGGATATTGCCACTTTTCTATCCTCTGGGCTTCGCCGGTAAAAATCATTCTTTTGTTCGTATGTTTCCTGACAAAGTCTAACACCTGATCTATTTGTGTTAAAATATCCGCTTTTGACCTTGCTGTATCCTTAATGGTGATTTCATTTTGAAAACGTCCTAACTCTATGGTTGTTATAAACGAATCATTTTTCTTGAACAACAAATAGGCGGCATTTGTTAGTTTGCCGTCGCGCAACAAGTCGTATTTTTGCAAGAAGGCAATGGGCGTTTCGTTTATTGTCAGTCCGTTGGTTTTCATTATTTCAATGGCTTCCTGCACTTTTTCAAGTGAAATTTCATCAAACGAATGAATGGTATCGGGGTAGGCATCCCAGCTTGTATTGAGCGTTTGCAGATGCAAATTTACCACCTCCGTAACAGACAACAAATGATTTGAATTTTTTACCCGCTTAAAATATTTTCCACGACAGGCAACCGGTTTTATCGGATATTCCTGAATTGAAAATTCTACAATTTTTACTCCTTCATATTCAATTACTTCCACATCAGGAATGATAGATGGCTGTGTTTTTGTTTTAATTTCGTTAATCCAATTCTGCAAACTTTCCACACCGATTGTAAAATTCTTAACCGGTTTTCCGTTGTTATCAACCCCAACAAGCACTTTCCCACCTTTGGCATTGGCAAAAGCGACAAGCGTTTCAATCGCATCTTCATTGAAATTCGGTTTAAATTCAATATATTGGGTTTCTTTTTGCATTTTTTATTTTTTTCTACAAAATTACTACTTTTTTGTGTAATATTTTGATACGGAAAAAATATTTTTCGAACTGTATGCGTATTACTGTAATGACAGTTACATTTCATAGTTTTGCCGATTTTTCAGTTAAAATTCCGTAATTCCATTTTTTTATCAACCATTATTCATTTTTACTTTGTTATCTCAAACAAAATATATAATTTTGCAACCAAAATCAAAATTAAGCGCTAAGGATTTAAATATGTCGGATCCGAAAAAAATCAAAAATGCTTTAATCTCTGTCTTTCATAAAGACGGTTTGGATAATATACTGAGAAAATTGAACGATGCGGGGGTCACATTCTTTTCAACCGGAGGTACAAAAGAATTTATCGAATCTTCAGGTTATTCCTGCACTTCGGTCGAAAGTTTAACGGGATATCCTTCCATTTTGGGAGGACGTGTTAAAACATTGCATCCCAAAGTCTTCGGAGGTATTTTGAACCGGCGCGAAAATGAATTCGACAAACAACAAATCGCCCAATACGATATTCCCGAAATTGATTTGGTAATCGTCGATTTGTATCCCTTCCGCGAAACGCTCGCTTCGGGCGCCGGAGAAGAAGAAGTCATCGAGAAAATAGATATAGGCGGTATCTCTTTGATTAGAGCGGCTGCCAAGAATTTTAAAGATGTAATTATTGTTGCATCTAAAGATCAATACGCTCCTTTGGACAATCTTTTGTCGGAAAACGGAGCCGTGTCCACGCTTGAAGAACGAAAATGGTTTGCAAAAGAAGCATTTGCCGTTTCGTCCGGCTACGACACTGCGATATTCAATTATTTCGATGAAGGAGACGGTTCGTATTTCCGCTTTGCCGAAGGAAACGCTAAAATTCTGCGGTATGGGGAAAATCCCCACCAAAAAGGAATTTTCTACGGCGATTTCGAAGCTTTGTTTGAGCAACTTCAAGGGAAAGAAATTTCCTATAATAATTTGCTGGACATCGAAGCTGCCGTTTCCTTGATTTCGGAATTCGACGAATTGACTTTCGCCGTTTTGAAACACAACAACGCCTGCGGAATTGCTTCCCGTCCGACGGTGACAGAAGCTTGGGAAGCAGCTTTGGCCGGCGATCCGGTTTCGGCTTTCGGAGGAATCCTGATTTGCAATGCTCCTATTGACAAAGAATCGGCGGAAGAAATCAACAAGATTTTCTTCGAGGTGATTATCGCCCCCGATTACGATACGGCTGCCCTGGAAATCCTGATGCAAAAAAAGAACCGGATTATTTTAATCCAGAAAGAAACTCCGCAAGCGAAACTTCAATTCCGTTCTTTATTAAATGGCGTTTTGGCGCAGGATAAAGACCTAAGCATCCAAACCGTCGCCGATTTGAAGACGGTAACTCAAACAGCGCCCGACGGCAGTGAAATTGAAGATTTGTTGTTCGCCAATAAATTGGTGAAACACACCAAATCCAATGCCATTGTCCTGGCGAAAAACAAGCAACTTTGTGCGAGCGGGACAGGACAAACTTCGCGCGTCGATGCACTCAAACAAGCCATTGAGAAAGCTCGGTCTTTCGGCTTTGATTTGAAAGGAGCCGTTATGGCTTCCGACGCTTTTTTTCCATTCCCCGATTGTGTTGAAATTGCAAACAATGAAGGAATTTCGGCTGTCATCCAGCCGGGAGGTTCCATTAAAGATAATTTATCAATAGAATATTGTAACACTCATAATATGGCGATGGTAATGACCGGAATCCGCCATTTTAAACATTAATGGATTATGGGATTATTTTCTTTTACGCAAGAAATTGCGATGGATTTAGGAACAGCGAATACGATTATAATCAGCAATGGTAAAATTGTAGTTGATGAGCCGTCCGTAGTAGCTTTGGACGACCGTAGCGATAAAATTTTGGCTATCGGCAAGAAGGCGCAACAAATGGAAGGCAAAACACCAACGAAAATCAAAACGATTCGCCCGCTCCGTGACGGAGTAATAGCCGATTTTAATGCTGCCGAACAAATGATTCGCGGATTGATTAAAATGGTTAATAACAAGCACCACTTTTTCTCTCCTTCGTTGAGAATTGTGGTTTGTATTCCTTCGGGAAGTACGGAAGTCGAAATCCGTGCTGTCCGCGACTCTGCGGAACATGCCGGCGGGCGGGACGTCTATATGATTTACGAGCCGATGGCAGCTGCCATCGGAATCGGATTAGACGTTGAAGCTCCCGACGGAAACATGGTTGTAGATATAGGTGGAGGGACGACTGAAATTGCGATTATTTCTTTGGGTGGAATCGTTTCAAACAAATCTATCCGTATTGCCGGAGACGATTTGACGCAAGATATTATCGAATACATGGGACGCCAGCACAACATGCGGGTTGGCGAACGAACGGCCGAATTGATTAAAATCAATGTCGGATCCGCCTTGGTTCACCTTGATGATCCCCCTGAAGATTATGTTGTATATGGCCCGAACCGGATGACGGCTTTGCCGATGGAAGTTCCTGTGTCTTACCAGGAAATTGCCCATTGCATTGACAAATCCGTTTCGAAAATAGAAATGGCCGTTTTGGCTGCTTTGGAAAGTACGCCGCCCGAACTCTATGCCGATATTGTCCGCAATGGAATTTACCTGGCCGGAGGAGGCGCTCTGTTGAAAGGATTGGATAAACGGTTGACGGATAAAATCAATATTCCGTTCCATATTGCCGACGATCCTTTACATGCAGTAGCCAAAGGAACAGGTATTGCTTTGAAAAATATTAATAAGTTTAACTTCCTGATACGATAATTGAGAAATTTAGTCAATTTCATCCTGAAAAATGTTCATTGGCTGCTATTTTTTGTACTGGCTTTTTTTTCTTTTTACCTGTCCATTCATAACAATGAATTTCAGCGGAGTAAATACTTGTCGGTTTTTCAGGAAATAGCAGGCAGGGTTTATCAGGTGTCCAACAGTATCGAATCGTACATGAATCTGAAAACAATCAATTCCGATTTGATACAGCGGGTTGCCGTACTCGAACAGGAACTCAGGACCTCCAAACAGGAAGTAGAGGTATTGTCCGAATTGGTATATCCGGTGGATGTACGTCATTTCACAGATGCTTATCCGGCGGGTGCGTATAGTTTTCTTCCCGCCCGGGTTGTGAACAACCAGATTGCCCGGACGGATAATAATTATATTACACTGAATAAGGGAACTTTAGCGGGTATAAAGGAAGATATGGGCGTTTTGTCGCCGACTGGAGTTGTAGGCGTTGTGGTAAGAGTCTCCCCCCATTTTTCAAAAGTAATACCGGTTCTGAATCCCAAATACCACCCCAGTTGTAAAATTAAGGGAACGAATTTTTTCGGCACTTTATCGTGGGACGGGGAGGATTCCCGATATATCTCTCTAAAAGAATTGCCGCAACACGCATTATTCAATATAGGAGATACGGTTGTTACCAGCGGGTTTTCGACTGTTTTTCCGGAAGGAGTTCCGGTTGGCGTTGTGGAAACTACTTTTAAGAAAAAAGGAGAAAACTATAATTCGTTAAAAGTGAAATTGTTTACTAATTTTAGCGCTTTAAGCGAAGTTTTGATTGCAGTAAATGCACTGAAAAACGAACAATTGAATGTAGAGAAAGGAGAAAGTGAATGAGTAAAACGACAATTCAACGGATTTTGCTGTTTATTCTCCTTGTATTGTTGCAAATATGGTTGTTCAACAACATCCATTTGTTTGGAGTTGCCACTCCTTTTGTATATCTTTATTTTATCTTAAAGTTGCCGGTCAAAATGAATCGCAACGCCGTGTTGCTGTTATCGGCGCTGATGGGTTTAATTATCGACATATTCGGTTCTACTTTGGGCTTGAATATGTTTGTGATGGCAATCATTGGTTTTTTAAGGTTTTATTTGTTGAAGTTATTTGCTCCGAGAGATGTTTTTGAAGATTATGCGCCTTCATTTGAGACATTGGGAAATTTCATGTTTGTGCGTTATGTCGGAACACTTGCTTTAATTCATGTCGTTATCCTCCATTTAATGGAGTCGTTTACATTATTTGACCCGGTAAATTTAGGGTTGCGGATTACGGGTAGTTTTATTCTCACAGTTGTATTTATTTGTGCTTTTGAAAGTATAAATATCAAGGGATTTAAGAAGTGAAAAAAGAAGATTTTGATGCAGATAAAAGGAAAATATTTATCATTTGCTTTGTATGTTTTTTGTTTCTCGTTTATATCATAAGGCTTTTTACATTACAGGTACTTGATAATAATTATAAGGAGTGGGCGAATTCGAATGCTTTTCTGAATAAAAAGCGCCATCCGTCTCGGGGAGTGATGTACGACCGGAACGATAAACTGTTGGTATATAATCAGCCTTCTTATGATGTGATGGTCGTTATGCGGGAAACCAAGGCGTTTGATACCCTGGCTTTTTGTCGCGCCATCAATATTGATATGGAGTATTTCAAAAAGAAATGGGCTGATGTAAAAAACCGCAAATTAAATCCCGGATATTCTTCTTATACACCGCAACCGTTTCTGAATCAATTGGGAAGTAAAGAATACGGTATTCTCCAGGAATCCATTTACAAATTTCCCGGATTTTATTTGGAGAACAAAACCATTCGTGAATACAATTATCCCAGTGCCGCCCATGTTTTGGGTTACATTGCCGTAGCCGACAAACAGAATCTGGCTGATGATGACTATTATGTTCGCGGCGACTATATCGGAAAAACAGGTATTGAAAAGCGTTACGAATCTTATTTGCGGGGCACAAAAGGAGTGGAAATTTTGTTAAGGGATGCTCACGGCCGCATCAAAGGACGTTACGAAGAAGGAATTCACGACCAGGACCCAATTCCCGGAAAAGACCTGACGCTTTCGCTCGACATTGATTTGCAGGCTTACGGCGAAATGCTGATGGCAAATAAGTTGGGAAGTATCATCATGATAGAGCCTAAAACCGGTGAAATTTTATGCATGGTTTCTTCTCCTACTTACGATCCGTCTATTCTGGTGGGACGACAGTTCAGCGAAAATTTCAACAATCTGGCAAAAGATCCTTATACTCCGTTAATAAACAGGGCTATGAACGGTAAATATCCTCCCGGTTCAACGTTCAAACCGGCGCAGGCTTTGGTTTTTCTGGAAGAGGATATTATCCAGCCTTCAACGGCTTATTCCTGTTACGTCGGATGGCCACCCGGAAACGGTCATCCGGCTTGCCACGGACACGGTTCGCCCTTAGCCCTTGTCGATGCCCTCGCAACATCTTGTAATTCCTATTTTTGTTGGGGATTGAAAGCCATGCTGGAAAACAGAAAGTATAGTTCGATTGACGACGCGATGAATAAATGGCGTGATTTGATGGTGAACCAGGGATTTGGTTATCCTCTGGGAGTGGACCTGCCCGGTGAAAAGCAAGGACGGATTCCCAACGGTCAATTTTACAATAATATTTATACCAAATGGAATCCTTTTACGATTATTTCTATTGCCATCGGACAAGGAGAAGTGGAAGAAACACCCTTACAAATCTGTAATTTGGTGGCGACCATTGCGAACCGGGGATATTACCATGTTCCGCATGTCGTGAAGAAAATCAGAGATGCCGCTTTGGATCAGACTTATACGGATAAAAAATACACAGGAATACATTCCGAACATTATGAAACGGTTGTGGACGGGATGCGTAAAGCGGTGACAGGGGGAACTTGCTACGGAGCGAATCTTCCGAATATTGAAGTTTGCGGAAAAACCGGAACCGCTGAGAATATAGGGAAATCCCACTCTATTTTTATGGCTTTTGCACCGAAGGACGACCCGAAAGTTGCGATCAGTATTTTGGTCGAAAACGGAGGTTATGGTGCTACGTATGCAGTTCCGATGGGAAGGCTGATGATAGAAAAATATCTGAACGGACGAATTTCCGAATCAGACAAAGGGATAGAAGATAGAATAAAAAATGCAACAATTTTAAGAAATGTCCTCCCCAAAAAGCAAAATATGGAGTAATCTGGATTGGATAACAGTTTCCATCTATGTTGTGATGGTCGTTGCCGGATGGTTTAACATCTATGCGGCCAGTTACGATTTTGACCAGGTTTCGATTTTTGACTTGTCGGGACGCGCCGGTATGCAAATGCTTTGGATTGTGATTTCTGTAGTGATGGGTTTTTCGCTTCTCCTGATTGAAAGTAACTGGTACGATATTTTTGCCTATTGGGTATATGTTTTCCTGATTCTCCTTTTGGTTGTGACGATTTTTGTGGCGCCCGATATAAAAGGCTCGCGTTCGTGGTTGGTTATGGGGCCGGTTCGCTTGCAAGCCGCTGAGTTTGCCAAGTTTGCAACCGCTTTGGCCATTGCGCGGTTCATGAATGGATACCGGTTTGAATTGATGAATGTAAAGAATTTTGCGGTTATCCTGTGTTTGATTCTTTTGCCCTTGGGTTTGATTTTATTGCAGAAAGAAACCGGTTCCGCCTTGATTTTTTTAGCTTTCTTCGTTATGCTGTATCGTGAAGGAATGCCCGGTGCCATTATTTTCACGGGTTTTTGTACCATTCTGTTTTTTCTGATAGCCTTAAAATTAGATGGGATGGTTTGGGGTATTACACCTTTGGGAGAATATATTATTTTGGTTCTGGTTCTCCTTTTTATTTATATTATGCTTTTTACTTATAAAAAAGGTCGGACTACCAAATACATTGTTTTTCCGTCTATGGGATTGATAATAATCAGTATGGCTGTTTCCTTTTTTGTGAAATTCAACCTGTGCCATGTTACTTTGGGCATATTGGCACTCACTGTTTTAGCGATTTTGACGAATTATATCCGGTTTGGATCTTCACGTTATTTATATATTATTCTTTTTGTATTATTTTCAATTGTTTATTTATACTCGGTTGATTATTTTTTCAACGATGTTTTAGAACCTTACCAACAGACTCGTGTCAAAGTGGCTTTGGGTATGATTGACGATCCGAGCGGAGCGGGGTATAATGTCAACCAGTCTAAAATCGCCATCGGTTCGGGCGGCCTTTTGGGAAAAGGTTATCTGAATGGAACGCAGACCAAATTGAAATATGTTCCCGAACAGGATACCGATTTTATTTTCTGTACGGTAGGAGAGGAGGAAGGTTTTCTTGGGGCGGGTGGAGTATTATTGTTATTTTTGGCTTTAATAGTCCGGTTGATTTTTCTTGCGGAAAGACAACGACACCGGTTTAGCCGGATTTACGGTTATTCGGTGGCTTCCATCCTTACTTTTCATGTTGCCGTCAATATCGGAATGGTGATTGGCATTATGCCGGTGATTGGCATTCCGTTACCGTTTTTCAGTTATGGAGGCTCTTCCATTTGTGCCTTTACCATCCTTCTTTTTATTTTTTTGAGGCTTGATACGTCGAGAAACCGGTAGGGGCGTTGCGCGCAACGCCTCTACTTTGAATTTTTAACATATAAATGTTTGGTTATTTAATAATTATTGTTTTACTTTGTAAATTGAAAATTTTCACCTAAAAAAAGCAGTAAATGTTAGAAAAAACACTTGTAATCCTTAAACCCGGTACCGTTCAGCGCGCTCTGATTGGAGAGATCGTTAATCGTTTCGAGAAGAAGGGTTTACTACTTGCAGGAATGAAAATGATGTGGCTTAATGATGATATCTTGGATGAACATTATGCACATTTAAAGGATAAACCTATTTTTCAGAGGATTAAAAATGCTATGATTTCCTGTCCCGTTATTGTGTGCTGTTGGAAAGGAAGAGATGCAGTCCGGGTTGTGCGTTCAATTACGGGTTCGACCAATGGACGCGAGGCTTTACCCGGCACAATCCGAGGAGATTACAGTATGAGTATTCAGGAGAATATCGTTCATGCGTCGGATTCTCCGGAAACGGCGGAGGTTGAAATAAAGCGTTTTTTTAAATCTGAGGAATTGTTTGATTATGAATCGGTTTTAATTTCAAATTTGTACGCGCATGATGAACTTTAAGATTCATGCCAAAAAAAGAAAACGAAGGATAATGGAGAAAATATTTAACAAATTAGCAATTACAGGGGCTTTGTTTTTGATTATTTCAACAAACGGATGGTCGCAAGTGAATAGAAATGAATTGAGTAGCGATGAAATAAAGAAAATCAACGACCGACTGAAATTAGTTGCTGATAAAGTACATATAAAAGCCGAAATGCAAATTATGGATTCTGTACTTTTGGCGATTGAGTTGAGCGAAGAAGATGTAGATGAGTTGCCTGCCGATGATTTATACGAAGGCGAATGGAACAATGAATTTGTAAAAGCCTATTCCAGTACGCTTGTTCCGGATTCTTTCAAAGTAAATGTTTCTTCTTTTGTTATGCCGATTATTGGAAAAGTAACGTCTCCTTATGGTCCCCGCAGGCGTAGATTTCATTACGGAACAGACCTTAAACTTCAGACGGGCGATACCGTTTATGCCGCTTTCGACGGAAAAATCAGGGTGCGTAGTTACGAACGGAAGGGTTATGGCAACTATGTAGTAATCAGGCATCCCAATGGTTTGGAAACCGTATATGGACATTTATCCAAGACTTTAGTCAATATTGATGAAAACGTGCTTGCCGGGCAACCGATTGCTTTAGGTGGTAACACCGGCCGTTCGACCGGTTCTCACCTTCACTTTGAATTTCGCTTTTTGGGCCAGGCCATTGATCCTTCGGAAATAATTGATTTCAATAATTTTTGTACATACGACGACTATTACGTTTTTGAAAAATCCCGCTCCGGAAATTCCTACTTTAATATTGATTTTTATACAAAATACAAACCGTTGCCGGCCAAAAACACTAAACGCTATGCAGCTATAACGAATAAAAACAGCCAGCCGAAAAAATCAAGCACTGTGTCTATTCCTTTGGCCGATGGGGGACAGGTTCAATATCATAAGGTAAGAAGCGGAGATACCTTATCCGAGATTGCCGGCCGATACGGGGTGAGTGTGGATCAGATTTGCCGGCTGAATGGGATTAAAAGAAGTACTACGTTGAAAATTGGTAGATCGTTGCGTTGTTCGTAATTCTGTAAAAACTGCTTATTATTTTTCTATTTTTACCGGCATAACGCATAGAAGACATCTGACGTTATGTGTGATTCCTTATTATATTGACTTTTCAGCACCCTAAAAAATTTAGCTAATAAGTATTGTTTTGCGTACATCAAAATTTTACTGTATATTTGTTTCATATTAAAATTTATCAGTGGAATGAAATTAGAAACAATTAAGATTCAGAATTATCGCTGTTTCAGTGAGTATGAATTTGAATTTACAAAAGGAGTTAACGTATTGATTGGTATAAATGGCTCGGGAAAAACAGCGCTTATAAATGCAATAAGGCATGGCGTGAGTTTTGTATTTGCTAAAACGCTATCTGATAACGATCCGCCACTTGCAGCAAGCGCTGATGGATTAACTGTAGAATCGCCAACAGCAATGGATGCTTTTTTTGATGAAAATATTGCGGATTATCAATATCCGATAGAGATACAATGCAAGGCAACACTAAAGAACATATCTCTGCCCCAATGGGCAATATACAAAGAAAGTGCAGGGGGACGCGTTTTTTCAACAAAATATAAGGAAGCATATCAAATGTTTGAAAATCAAAACCATTTTCCAATACTCTCAATATATTCCGATTCTTATCCTCACTTAAAATCGTCTATATCCAAATATGCAGAAAGGATATTAAGTAGTGGACAATCTATTCCTAAAAATTTTGGATATCATCAATGGAGTGCCGAATCTGCTTGCACAGAAGTATGGGAACAAAGATTTATTAACCTTTGGCAAGAAATAGGGAATAAACAGTTAGCCTTGCGGAATTATATCGGTATTGAAAACAAAAATAAAACCGATGAATTTTTAAGGTCAATTGGATTAAAAGATAATGCAGATGCAATTTTTTCAAAGCAAGATATTGATTCTTTTATAAAAGAATTTCCTCAAAAAGCGACAGAAGCAAAACTCAGATGGGAATTAATTAATTTAGAAAGCGAGAGGGAAATAATAACAAATTTTCTTGTTAAGTTTTCAGAACCCATATCGACAATAACATCTTCTCTTGAACAATTTAAAATTAAAGGATTAGAAGTTTCAACAAGATTGCAAGATAATTATCTTACTGTTAGATTTGAAGATGGTCGGGCTGTTTTATTTCAAAACTTGCCTGCCGGTTATAAAAGACTTTTTTCTATTGTTTTTGATATTGCGTATAGGGCATACATTTTGCAGTTAAAAGAAAATAGGATTCTTCCGAACCTATTAAAAAAAGCAACAGAAGTTTCAGGGATTGTTGTAATTGATGAAATTGATTTGCACTTACATCCTTCTTTAGAGCAAGAAGTTATTGAGCGATTTCAAACTACGTTTCCCAATATTCAATTCATTGTTACAACTCATTCAAATCTTGTTATTTCCAATTTGAAAGAGCAGGACGGACGCAATTCAATTATACGTTTGGAAAATATCAATGGTAAATATACGAATGGAAAACTACCTAATATATTTGGAATTGGTTATGAGTCCAGTTTATTAGATTTCATGGACACGCCCCCACGCAACAGCGATGTGAAATATTTGGCTGAAGCATATATCCGGTTAGAAAAAAGGAATGAATCAGAACAGGCAATGACTATAAAGTCCGAGTTAGGTAAACTTGTCGGAGGAAAACGAGATATCGACGAAATTATTTCCTCTTTTAGATAGAATATTCCATGCAATATATTGATAAAACTAACGTAAAGTTTAAGGATAGAGCTTATACCTTGTTAGATTCTTTTATTCAAGGACAATGGCAACAATCTGAAAATTGTTATGTGAATTTAGCTTATGAAAATTTCAATAATGAAAAACTGACAAAGTGGCTATTGGAAGAGCAAGAATATTATTGTTGTTATTGTATGAAACACATCTTAAAAGAGGCGAAAATCTTAAAAGATGAGAGACTGATAATAAAAAATGAAACAACATTAGAACATATTATCCCGAATAAATCTAAAAATTCATTGGATTATAATAAATATAGTTTGTATGGAGAAATCAGAAAGAGTGTATTTTTCTGGGACGAAAGTAAAATGAGTTCAATTAAACTTAACATGCCGCCTTTTCCACATATTTTGGCATACGAGAATCTTGTTGTATCCTGCAATGGAGAGATCCCGGATCAAGGGAAAAGCAAGTGTTGTAATAATGCAAGAGGGAATAAAGATATAGAACCGCTTTTCTATGTAAAAACTGTTAGAACAGATATTAAATATGATTTTAAGGGGATAATTATATGTGATCCAAAATATGATCAAACGATTAAATTTTTGAACCTGGAACACCAAACCCTTCAGTTATTTCGAAGGTGTTGGTTAAATTTACCATCTAAATATACGCCACTTGATGTCATTAATGCAAGCAAAGATGAAGATTTAAGAAATGATATAGTTGATGATATGGATATTAGCATGATAACCACATCGGATAAAACTACAATAAAGAATTCTGTTTATTGGAAGACGTTTATGAATTATTTTTGGTTTTATCTTTACAAAGTTGAAGAAAAATTATAATAAAATTAAGGTATATTTATGGTATTGCCTGGTTGGGCATAGTGGCCGATTTTTATTTACGCATTTGTTTTTCTGGAGAAAATCATGTAATTTTGTAATTTAAACGTGCGCAATGGACACAAAAGAACAGTTTGAACAAGTAATAACGACGCGCCGTAGTCTTTTCGGGGAAAATTGAAAGATTACGGTGCATTGTAGTGCATTGTTTGCTAATATAATAAATCATGGGACTGACATTTAAAAAAATTATCGTAGAAATTAGCAGGATTATTTTAGGGGCGGTATTTGTTTTTTCAGGCTTTGTTAAAGCAGTTGATCCGTGGGGAAGCATTTACAAAATCAGGGAATATTTGGAAGCATTTGATCTCAGCTTTTGGGATTTTATGGCTTTGCCTTTTGCCTATATTCAGATTGCCGTTGAATTTGGTATTGGCGTTTGTATATTGTTAGGCGTTTATAGAAGAACGAACACCATTCTGGCGTTGATTATTATGATTATCATGACGCCCTTAACGCTTTATCTTGCGATTAAGAATCCCGTGACGGATTGCGGTTGTTTCGGTGATGCTTTGGTGCTGACTAACTGGCAGACATTTTTCAAAAATCTTCCATTGTTGCTAATGGCTATTTGCCTGTTTATGAGGTATAAATTAATAACGCCGTTGTTTACTAAAAAGTGCGATTCGTTAATCGTATTTTGGGTGTATGTGTTTATTTCAGGCGTAGCGTTGTATTGCTTTTTCTATTTGCCTGTTCTCGATTTCAGACCGTATAAAGTTGGCGCACATTTACCTGCGTTGATGGAAATTCCGGAAGATGCGGAACAGCCGGTGTTTGATACGAAATTGATTTATTCGAAAAATGGGGTGCACCGTGAATTTACAATTAATGATTATCCGAAAGATGATTCAACCTGGGTTTTCGTTAATTCGAAAACCGTTACCGTCAAAAAGGGTTATGAACCTCCGATTCATGATTTCTCCATTACCATGGGAGAAGGTGATGATATTACAGACGATGTGTTAACCGATTCGAATTACACATTCCTGCTTATTGCCCATAAATTGGAGAAAGCGGCCGATAACAATGTGGAAAAAATCAACGATATCTATGATTATTCCAAAAAATTCGGATATAAATTTTATGCTTTGACGTCTTCCCTTCCTATTGAAGTCAAGGAATGGACTAAAAATACCGGAGCGGAATATCCTTTCTGCACGATGGATGATATTGCTTTGAAAACAATTATCCGTTCCAATCCGGGATTGTTGTTGCTTAAAAACGGAACGGTTATCAATAAATGGCCGAATATGGCTTTACCCAATCTGTCGGAATCGGATACTTCATTGGATGACAGTGATACAGGTAAAATTCCGGAAAATCACAATGTGAGAAATATGATTGTCATTTCACTTATTTTAGTAATTCCGCTTTTGATACTGTTTCTTTTTGATTGCCTTGTTTACAGGAAACAAAATAAGCATAGAAAGAGAAGAATTCGCACAAAATAAATGGATTGTTTCGCCTGACGCTTGCAATGGCGGCGGTGTGTAATTAGTAGAATAATAGTTTTATAAACAAATAAATAAAAAATGAGAAAAAATATTGTAGCAGGAAATTGGAAAATGAATAACAGCCTGCAAGAAGGGCTTGATTTAGCAAAAGATTTACAGAAAACTTTGAAAGGTAAAACGCTTCAATGTGAAGTAGTTATATGCACGCCTTTCATTCATTTGGCATCTATTTTGAAAGAAATTGACACCATCGGATTGGGCGCTCAGAATTGCGCCGATAAAGTTTCGGGTGCATATACGGGTGAAGTTTCGGCGGCAATGGTCGCTTCGACGGGTGCGCAATATGTGATCATCGGTCACTCCGAACGCCGGGCTTATTACGGTGAAACCAATGCGATTCTGAAAGAAAAAGTGTTGTTGGCTTTGGCTAATGATCTGACGCCGATCTTCTGCATTGGTGAAGTTTTGCCGGAAAGAGAAGCCGGAATACAGGAGCAAGTGGTTGAAACCCAAATCAGAGAATCTTTATTTGATCTTTCGCCTGCCGATTTCGGAAAAATTGTTTTGGCATACGAACCGGTTTGGGCGATTGGCACAGGTAAAACAGCTACTTCGGAACAAGCTCAGGAAATGCATGCTTTTATCCGTAAAACCATAACCGGCAAATATGGAAAAGAAATTGCAGACAATACCTCTATCCTTTATGGCGGTAGTGCAAATGCAAGTAATGCTAAAGATTTGTTCTCCAATCCGGATGTTGATGGCGGTTTGATTGGCGGCGCTTCACTTGGAGTCGATAAATTTTTGCCGATCATCGAAGCGTTTTAATTATTCCATACAGTGGTTGTCTTCGTCAGACAACCCTGTTATTTTAATAAATGTAATTTATGAGAAGCAAGTTTTTTTGGGGGATTGCGTTTTTCTGTTGTTTTTCTGTGATGGGTTTGAAAGTGGAAGCACAAAACATCATTAGCGATTTGGAAACTTCAAAGGATGGAGAAGGTACGGTTCGTATTGTATGCGATCCGAAAATTACCGAGTTATTGGGAACGCCGACGGCTTCTTCGCGTCCTTCCGAGCCGGTACCGGGAGATGAAAATTCCGCCGCAAGATTCGTCGGTTATCGGATACAGATATATATGGACAATTCGACAAAAGCAAAAAATGAAGCTATTCGCATAGAAGGTTTGTTTAATGAAACTTTTCCCGATATAGGAACTTATGTCAGATACAATGCTCCGAACTGGAAAGTGCTTGTTGGCGATTTCCGGACAAGGGAAGAAGCCGTTGTTTTTGAAGAAACCATTCGAAATTCTTTACCGGAGTTTGGAAAGGAAATGTACATTATTCCCAGCAGGATCAATCTACCGGTACAAAAATAAAATCATTTATGGATTGGACGCCCGAAACAATTAAAAAGAAAGAGGAAATTGCTTTTCATTACAGTAAGATATTAGAATTATTGGGTGAAGACATTACGCGGGAAGGCTTGCTTAAAACGCCCGAACGAGTAGCTAAAGCCTTGATGTTCCTGACTAAAGGTTATGAACAAAATCCGGCCGGGATTTTATCTTCGGCTGTTTTTATGGAGGACTATAAACAAATGGTCATTGTAAAGGACATTGATTTCTTTTCAATGTGTGAACATCATATTTTGCCCTTTTTCGGGAAAGCGCATGTAGCCTATATTCCCAACAAATCCGTTATCGGATTGAGTAAAATTCCGCGGATTGTGGATGTTTTCGCCCGTCGTTTGCAAATTCAGGAACGGATGACTACCCAGATTAAAGATTGCATTCAGAAAACTTTGAATCCGCTTGGAGTTATGGTGGTTATTGAGGCGCAACATCTTTGTATGCAGATGCGGGGTGTTGAAAAACAAAATTCCGTCACGACGACTTCTGATTTTACGGGGGTTTTTAATCAGGCTAAAACGCGGGAGGAGTTTATTTCGCTAATTAGAGGTGGGAAATGAAATCCTTAAACGAGCAATATGAATCGCTGATGGGTAATATCCGAGTTATTTTAAGGATGAAAATTTACCGGTAGAACAGAGAGCGCCTTCCTGCGTTTTTTACCGCACCTTGATTTAATATTTCGCCCAAACAAGGGGAATGAAAAAGAATTTTTCGTATCTTTGTAAACAGTAACTAAAAAAATAATAGCGATGAGTGGAAAAGTTGTAATACAAAATCAAAACAGGGGAAATTTGAGATTTAGATCGTCTAAAAAAAGGTTAAGATCTTCTATTTCAAAAATAAAACGACTCTTAAATTATGCTAACGCTTTGCAAGAGGTGGTAAATGGTAATGGTCGGTATTATACGGAAAAAGAAATAACAGAGAATCATAGAAGAGTTATTCCGGCTTATTCAAGGGTCGGAAAGAGAAGTGTGTCGATGAAAACCGATAAGTTAAACTTATTGTCTGATTATAAAAAAGCAATTAATTGAAATAGAAAAATATAACCAAGAATTAGATAGATATGAACTTGAATCAAGCTACAACTAAACCAAAATAGCAATATGATTGTAATTGTATGAAAAAAGAACTGCTTTTTATCGGAATAATTTTCTTTTGTATCGCTTTTTCCGTCCGCAGCGAAGCAATCACAATCAAAATCCTGCAAACCAGCGATATTCACGGAAATTTTTTCCCCTACGATTTTATCGAAAACCATCCGGCCAAAGGCAGTCTGTCGCGCGTATATACCTACGTCAAACAAGAAAGGGAAAAGTGGAACAGAAATTTACTTTTGTTCGACAACGGCGATATCCTCCAAGGACAACCCACCGCTTATTACTATAATTTTATCGACACAACTTCCATTCATTTAGCTGCCCGCCTCATGAATTTCATGAACTACAAAGCGGCTACCATGGGGAATCACGATATTGAAACCGGACCGGCTGTCTATGACAGGTTTGTGCGTTCCTGCAACTTTCCTTGGCTGGCTGCCAATGCCATTCGTGAAAATTCGGACAAAAGTTATTTCTCACCTTATTATATATATGAGGTTTCCGGCATAAAAATAGCTGTTTTGGGAATGATAACGCCGGCAATTCCTGCGTGGTTGCCCAAAAACCTGTGGAAAGATATGTATTACAAAGATATACAATCTACTGCAAAACAATGGATTCCTTATCTGAAAGAACAGGAAAAAGCGGATGTCATCGTCGGCTTGTTGCATTTGAGTACCGAATCCCGGATGGTTGCTACCGGAGTGGACGAAGGTGGCGGCGAAGATTTGGCGTATTCCGTTCCCGGTTTTGATGTGGTGTTGTTGGGACATGACCATCGTCCTTTGTACAAAAAGATTGCCAATGTGGCCGGAGATTCCGTTGTGATTATCAATCCCGGCGCCGGCGGAAATTTTCTGAGCGAAGTGGAAGTCACTATTGATAAAGGGAGTAAACGTTGCGAGGGTAAATTAATTGATGTCAATGCTTTTGAACCCGATCCGGATTTTCTGGAAACTTTCCGGAAAGATTCCGTCGAAGTGTCCAAATTCGTTTCGGAGAAAATAGCCGTTACAACGGATGCGTTTAGTTCGCGCGACGCCTATTTCGGACCTTCTGCTTTTGTCGATCTCATTCACCGGATTCAGTTGGATTTGACCAAAGCCGATGTGTCTTTTGCTGCTCCGCTTTCTTTTGATACACAGATAAATAAAGGAGATATTCTGGTTTCTGATATGTTCAAATTGTATAAATACGAAAATTTCTTATATACGATGACATTGACCGGTCGGGAAATTCAGGATTTTTTAGAATTTTCTTACGGTATTTGGATCAATCAGATGCAGTCGCCGGAGGATCATTTGTTGCAGATTGTGAAAAATCAGTCTTCCAACAAATACCGGTTTGTGAATGCAAGTTATAATTTTGATTCGGCTGCCGGAATTTCCTATACGGTTGATGTGACAAAGCCTGCCGGTCAGCGGGTTATAATCGACAAAAAAATGCGAAACGGCAAAACGTTCGATTTGAACACAAAATATACGGTAGCTATCAATTCGTATCGCGGCAATGGCGGCGGCGGTCATCTGACCGAAGGAGCGGGAATTGCACCCGACCAACTGACTTCAAGGATAAAAACGGCCACTCCGGTCGATTTGCGGTACTACATGATGCAATGGATGAAAGCGGAAAAAGCGCTCAAACCGGAAATCGTCAGCCATTGGAAATTGGTACCGGAAGCATGGACTGAATCTGCCGGAAAGAAAGATTATGATTTGCTGTTTTGATCTTTTATTTCCTCAAAATCAACATATTCACCTTCATCGCGACTGATGATTTTTTTCGTTTGTTTGGACTTGGATGAAGATTGATTTCGTTTTTTTTGCTGGTTTTGCTTCGGCGCCGGCCTGCTTCCGAGGAAGAAGCGGAATACGGAGAATCCAAAGAAGGTTCCCATTAGGAAAAGAAACAGAATGATAAGGAATATGAATTTCATTGAACAATCAATTTAGTTGAATTTCGATACAAATTTATATAAAATTTTGAATAGTCCCTAATTTTTATTTAACTTTAAGTCTAAATTACGCATAATAAGTTCATTGATATATTCCGGATTGCCCATCTCATTATTTTCACCGGAACAATCAATGCGGATAAAATGATCTTGTTCCTGCAACATCTGTTTGTATTCGGCATAAACATTTCTTTGAAGGCTAAATGATTCTTCATGAATATCTTGCCTGCCCTTTAAATAATCTCTTTCATCCCCTTTCCTTACGCCGGATAACGATTGGGTAATAAAATCAAAAGGTACATCCAAAAAGAAAGACAAAAACGGCAAAGGCAATTGGTTGTAATTATATTCAAATGCTAAAATCCAGTTTTTAAGTTTTTCTTTTTCGGATTTATCTTCTATTTTCGCACATTGAAAAGCGATATTGGAGTTTACATACCGATCGGCTAAAACAAAGTAACCCTTGTTCAACCAATCAATTATCCGGTGAATGTGTTCTTTTCTGTCGTTGGCGAACAGCAGTGCAACCAACTTGGGGGAAACCTCTTTTACGGAACCGTATTCTCCCCGTAAAAATTCCGCAATCAGTTCTCCATATACTCCTTTGTTGAGCATTGGAAAGTGAATGTACTGATACTGAATCCCTTTTGCACTGAATTTGGATTTTAACAGTTCGATTTGTGTTGATTTGCCTGAGCCGTCCAAGCCTTCTATAACGATTAATTTTCCTGCCATTTTTCAGGAGTCCTTTTTTTCTGTAAGTATCAAATTAAATTGGGTCTGTAAAGGTACGGCTTTTTTCAAATAGCAGCAAATAAAATTGAATTTTATTTGTGGATTTTAGACATTCCAATCTGTAAATTTTCGGAAAATATTCTATCTTTGCACCGTCTTACATTAATCACAAAACAATGCAAAAACCGTCGATTCCAAAAGGAACAAGAGATTTTTCGCCCGAAGAAATGGCGAAACGCAATTATATTTTCGATACAATCCGCAGTGTATTCCGCTTATATGGCTTCAAACAGATTGAAACGCCGGCGATGGAAAATCTTTCCACGCTAATGGGAAAATATGGCGAAGAAGGAGACAAACTGCTTTTCAAAATATTAAATTCCGGTGATTTTTTGTCGGAAGTGAGTGATGAAGAATTGATGAATAGAAATCCGGTTAAGTTAACGAATAAAATCTGCGAAAAAGGTTTGCGTTATGATTTAACCGTTCCTTTCGCCCGCTTTGTCGTCATGCACCGCAACGAAATTACGTTTCCGTTCAAACGCTTTCAGATTCAGCCGGTCTGGCGTGCCGACCGTCCGCAAAAAGGGCGTTACCGCGAGTTTTACCAGTGCGACGCCGACATGATTGGTTCCGATTCTTTGCTGAACGAAATAGAGTTGATTCAAATCATGGACGAAGTTTACCGGCGATTCGGCATCCGGGTTTGCATTAAAATCAACAATCGCAAGATATTGAGCGGCATTGCGGAAATGATTGGAGAGGCTGAAAAGATTACGGACATTACGGTTGCTATCGACAAGTTGGATAAAATCGGTTTGGAAAAAGTGAATGAAGAATTGGCTTCCAAGGGAATTTCCGAAACGGCAATCGCTAAGCTTCAACCCATCATCCTTTTGTCGGGTTCGAACCGTGAGAAATTAGCCGTATTGAAAAATGTACTGAAAAATTCCGAAACGGGAATGAAAGGGATACTGGAAATTGAAACTATTTTAGACAAAAACGATTTAATTCCAATAGATTCCATTTTGGAATTAGACTTGACTTTGGCGCGCGGATTGAATTATTACACCGGAGCCATCTTTGAAGTAAAAGCTTTGGACGTCGAAATCGGCAGCATCACCGGTGGTGGCAGATACGACAATTTGACAGGTGTTTTCGGATTGCCGGACGTTTCGGGCATTGGCATTTCATTCGGCGCCGACCGCATTTTCGATGTATTGAACCAATTGGATTTGTATCCGGAAGATTCGACCCAACAAACCCAGGTTTTATTTATCAATTTCGGAGAGAAAGAAGAAAATTTTATTTTGCCGGTTCTGAACCGGTTAAGAAATGCCGGCGTTCGTGCCGAAATATATCCCGAAGCTGCCAAACTGAAAAAACAAATGGGATATGCCGACAATAACAAAATTCCGTTTGTTGTATTGGCAGGCGAAAGTGAAATAGAAACCGGGGAATTGACACTAAAAAATATGCTTACCGGCGAACAACAATCGGTTAAGGTTGAAGACTTGTATTCGATGGAGTGGCTCTCAACACAAAATGAGTAGAAGAAGACGGCAGCCTGTGGATTTCCAAACCCCGCCAAAAGACAGGCGTCCCGTTTCTTGTCAAACTGATGGCGATTCCCATGCAGGTTATGGAAAAGTACAGGGGACTGGCAGCAGATAATTTTGTTTTCTGCGTATCGGAGCAGAACAGGATTAACCATGCGTTGAAAAAAGTGGCGAAGAAATGCGGAATAGATAAAACGCTTTCCTTTCATACCGCAAGACACAGACATTTTCATTCTCATCAGAAAATCAGCAAGTTACAAGAATAGGTAACGGTTTAGAAACGAACAAATTTCTTTCTTTTACCTTATTTTGCACAAAATACAAAGAACGACTTTCAACCACAAAGGTATAAAAGATTATTGACTAGGGAAAATTTATTGATATTTTTTCTTGCAAGACAAAACATGTTATACTTGGATTATGTTTTTCATCTAAAAAAAATAACTGAACTTCCTGCTAATTCGCGGTATAAAGAGGTACAAATCATATTGAGATGTTTCTTTTTATTCAAAAATTATTTTATTATTCTGATTATCAATCGTATATTTCCCAAATCGCGACAATACAGTCTGTCCCAAAAGACACTCTGCCCGTGGATTTTCGATAATTGTTGCCTCAATATCTGTCAGTTCGCGCTCACCTATTTGTACGGTTTTCAGGATAATTTTTGCACCGACTGAAATTGTGCCTGATGCAGTGATAAATTTTTCATAATCAACTATATCGCTTTCCGAAAAAACGCCTTTTTTATACAGCAAAGCTGCTTCCAGTAGAAATACAGATGCTGCTTGCGCCGGTATCGAATACAAAATCCAATTCCTGTCCGTTGATTTTTACCGGCAAATAACGTACTCCGTTTTTCTCGACTATTTTAACTGTTTGAGCTTTCGGCGTCTTCTCTTCCTTATTGAAAATGAGCACATAGGACAAAACAAGCAATGCCACAACTGCTACCGCTCCCCAAATCCAAAATCTTATGTCTTTCGCCTTCAATCTTTTGTCTTTGAAATAGGTCTGCCAAGGCAGAATCGTGTTGCCGATTCGCACCGAATCATCCGTCATCAGCGGACTTTCGCCGTGAATTTGGCGATCGTTGACGAATGTGCCGTTGGAAGAATCCAAGTCCACGATGCGGAAAGCCGCGCTTTCACAAACGATTTGCAAATGGTGGCGCGAAACTTTGCTGTCGTTGATTACAACGTCGTTGTCGATATCCCGACCGATTGTTATTATTTTCATATCCTGTCTGAACTTTAATTATTTTGATTTTCTTGATTTTTGGGAGTCGAATCACAAGGAATCAAGTTGTTTGCGTTTTCAATTTTGCTTGAATCTTCGGGTTGACTTTTCCCTTTACTTCCAATCCAAATTCCTGCTAAAACACTTACTGCAATTATTGCCGCTAAAATCAGCGTATTTCGGATATTGTGCTTCTTTTCAGACATTCCACATTGCCGAGACATAGAATAACCGGAGAATATGCTCTTTCGGTGAGGGCTGCCGGTAATTATCACCAACTGAAACGTGATATTATCCATTCCACCTGCTGTTTTTGCAGCCTTCATAAGCGCGGTTTTTTTCGCTTTAATGTCCGTATTTCCGGCAAGGATTTTCTCCATTTCTTTGTCTGAAACCATGCCTGAAAGTCCGTCGCTGCATACGAGGAAAATATCGCCTCGCGCGGGCAACACCGGTTTGTCGGGAATTTCGGGATTCAAAGTTTCTTTTATGCCCAAAGCCTTGACAATGCGATTTTTATCGGGGTGCATTTCGGCTTCTTCGGCGTAAATAATCCCTTGGTCAACCAATCCCTGAACGTAGGAATGGTCTTTTGTCAGGCGGTACAACCGCTTTTCGGAAGCGACATAGAGATAAATACGGCTGTCGCCTGCGTGAGCAATCCACGCCTGTTTGTCCTGAACAAGCAGGACGCAGGCGGTTGTTCCCATTCCTTGCAGTTCGGGATGTTCGGCAGCCGCGCCGAGAACCTGCATATTGGCAAACTCGAGCGCCTCTTTTAAAGCCTGTCGAATATCGGGATAGATTTCTTTGCTGATAGATTGGATAATGCAATCTGTCGCAATTTTGGAAGCGGTTGCCCCGCCTGCATGACCGCCCATTCCATCGCAGACGACGCATAATGTGCCGTTAGGCGTTTCGGCGGCGCCGTAACTGTCTTCGTTTTGTGAACGAACTAAACCGGTATCTGTGGCGGAAAGGATTTCAAGCATAATTATTTGTCATTTAAGTTGTTCGTATATCGGTTGCAATCGTGCTGTTATGTGTTTTACAACGGTTTCAAAATCAATATTTTCGGATTTTATTTTGCGTAAAAAGGCTTTCCATCTAATTTTTCTGTTTGTGTTTTGAAAAAAAGAAATCTCGAAAAGTTCGGGACTTTCGATACAGGGCGTTTCTCTGTTTCTGAAAATTTCTGAAATCGCATTTTGCAAGTTTTTATTTGTTAATTTGTTGTTTTTAAGCAGAATATAAACATCGAAGAAATCTTTCATTCGACTGTTGTTCGTTCCCAAAGTAATCATCGCGTGAAATTTTTCGGCAATTACGGTTTCCATGGAATAAGCTTTAATTTGTGGTCTGTCAAGTTCTTCCAACAAGACAGGGAAATCCAAATCTATTGAGGATATTATTATGTCACTGAATCCAAAATCTATCTGCAACCGCTGTTTTATTGTATCGAAATCTGCATCTATCAATACCCTGATACCGCTGTATTTTGCCTCTTCGGCAATATCGGATACAACAATGCTATCCTTACGAAAATTAACACAATCATCATCATATTTTATATCGCAAATTTGTTCAAATATCGTTTTGATATTGCTTTTATCGTTATCAATATGTTTTGCAAGCATATCAATATCCATTGTCGGTCGTGTGTGCAAACCTGAAAAAGCGTAAAGCAAAGCGCCGCCTTTCAGAAAAAAGTTTTTGGCATATTCCGAAACAGACAAGCGATAAATCAGCCGCTCGTGCAAATAGCGGGTAACAATTTGTTGAAAATCAATTTTTTCCTTGTTCGAAATATTTTGCAAACAGGCTCTGATGGATTTGGCATTTCCTTGTTTCATAGCATTGGCATTATAAAATTTTCCATTATTGTTTCTATTCTCATTTTCCTTGAATATTTTGTCAACTTGTTAAAATCCCTATCTTTGCGTTTCACATAATTTTTTACAACTTCTATTGCCACGTCCATTCCTACCTTATTCCGAAATTTTACCGCATCGCAGACCGATTTTTCAATATCGTAGATTTTAACGATAAAATCGTAAATTTTTTCGGTTGTAATGCCCAATTCATAATATTCTTGTTTCCAATAATAGAGTTGAATAGGCGGATAATTGGGCAAAGTTACTTTGCGATTTTTTTCGATAGCAATATTAAAAGAATTAGGAATTGTGGTACTCAAACCGTAATGCAGCCAAGTAGAAAAAAGACACAAAACACCGTCCGGTACAATTTTTTCGACATCAATCATCGTTCCCGAATAAATATCGCCGTAACTGTAAATTCCCGGTTTTATCCGCACTACAATACCTTTGCTTATCAGTTTCAACAACTGATTATATGTTGATTTATCGGGTATTTGCTTTCGTGTCAGATAACCGTTACTTCGTTTAAACAATGTTTTAATATCTTCATTCATAACTCAATTTTTTGGAAAAATTTACCGCTTTTATTGTTGTTGGCGGTAGATTTTTCCCGACTCGAAACCACAAAGGTAAAAATAATTTTAATATCAGATTTAGTTTCACGGCATTTTTGCACTATTGTATGGATTTTGTTTGTAATGTCCGTAAGTTTGTGCCAGTTTTTTGCATAAACTAACCACACTTGTTTATAGTTGTGGTGGGTTTGTGCTATTTTCGGGTATAAATCTACTGCTTGTGTTTAAATTCGCAGTAGATTTTGCCCTGATTTTATTATGTGCAAAAATGTTCTTTAATTCCTTGAGAAGACATACCGTCAAAGAATCTTCATCTTCGGAAAAAGAATCCCAATCTTTTTCCGCTTTAAGTATAGAACAAATAAGATGGTCTTTGATTGAATTTTTCAATTCGTTTGGTAAATCTGTAATTTTCATAAACAAATAAATTTTTGTAACAATACTCTTGATTAATTTCAGTAACGATTTTGTATAATTAATTATCCATCGTTGGTTAATTTAAATCTGCCTCCTTCAAATCGCCATTCCTTATAAAAGCCTCTAAAATGATATATCATTGTTACTTTATTCATATTAAACTCAGCAGTAGGAGTTACAATGAAATTTTGCGAAAGTTTTCCTATCCTATTCCAAGTGTCTGCATTTAATTTGAAAACGTTAATAGTAAGACCTCCAAACCAAGCATCATCATTATCTTGTATTGCTATTATTAATTCATCAATATCATCTGCATCAAAATCATATTGCCCGACAAGAAAGTTTGTTTTGTCTTTCAAGTAATAATACCTATCATCATATTTATACCCAACATTATCATTTCGTTCTTCAAAAAAATCTTCTTTTTTCTTTAAACAATTAGCTTTATCTATTTGTGTTCCATAATAGACTACATAAATGTCATAAAAAGAAGGCAGATAACTAATGTTATGAGTGGCATTTGCTGTATTCCAGTCCTGAACTAATTGATTGAAATTAGGTTGAGTTATAGCATCAGCAACGAGTTCTACAGGAGCGATTTCTTCTATATTAACAAGTTCTGGTTCAAATGCTTCTTGTGTTTTTTGATTATTATTCTGTAAAAAGACAACAAATAATAAAGATAAAATTCCAATAGTTATTCCGAAACAGGATTAAATGGGATAGAGGGAATTGAAACCATTCTGGACAAAATCGACATCATTCCCATTGATTCCACGTTGGAATTAGACTTGACTTTGGCGCGCGGATTGAATTATTACACCGGAGCCATCTTTGAAGTAAAAGCTTTGGACGTCGAAATCGGCAGCATCACCGGTG
>BNTV01000034.1 GCA_025996865.1 Bacteroidia bacterium | reverse complement strand
TGAAATAGTAGTTCAGCATTTCCAAACGGCTGTGCATTCCGTATGAAAGCGCGAAGCTCTTACCGGGATTGAATTGCCACTTCAAACCCAAACGGGGTTCTATACTGTAATGATTGTTCAATGTGAAAAATTGCCCGATAATACCTGCATTCAATGTCCATTTTTCAGAAAGATTGATGGAAGAGTTGCTGTAGGCTGAAAGTAAACTGCTAAAACCGTTTTCATCGGTAAGCGTTTGCAACGGTGTCCCTGCGGGTCCGGCATTTTTCAACAGCATGTCGTACATCAAACCTGTAAGCTGAACACCTGTTTTGTTAGTATGTTTGGCGCTGAATTTTTTATTGAGATAAGAAGATAAAACAAAATTCCGGTTTGTATTTTGAATCACATTTTGAGGAAGTAACCGGATGTCATCATTCATCCGTTCGGTATGCATATCCAATCCGCTGACAGTGGCAGCCAATGTTGTTTTCAAGAAGGCATCGCTACCGAACATGATTTTGTGACCCAAACCGACAGCTCCCATGTATTGTTTCACATCCTGTTCTTCCTTGTCTTGCAAATATTCCCATTTCGTGAAATCGGTTTCTGCGGTTTGTCCCGAACGGTCTATCAATCCGATTCCCCAAACTGAAAAAGTTCCTGTTTTTTGAGTAGGGAAATTCAGTTTAAATGATAAATCCTGATAACGTGTTCCGTCGGCATCATCGGGCATCAATGGCGTTAAAAGAGCTAAAGTAGAATAACGGTAGTTGAACAAATAAGAGGATCTTCCTCCTTTTTTGAATGGACCTTCGGAAGCGACATCAATTCCAATAGCTCCTAATTGAAGCGTATTTTCTCTTTTCTGATTATTCCCGTTACGCAGTTTGATATCAAAAACTCCCGACAAGGCATTTCCGTATTCTGCGGGGAACGCTCCGGTAAAGAAATCGGAGTTACCCAATACCTGACTGCTCAAAGCTGTAAGTCCGCCTCCACCAAAACCGGTGACATCGGCAAAATGGTTGGGATTGGGAATTTCTACTTCTTCCAGACGCCACTGCAAAAATTTGGGAGCATTCCCTCTGACTACAATCCCGTTGTTTCCCATATTGCTTCCAATACCTGCGAAAGAGGAGGCTAAACGAGCCGGGTCATCAAATCCTCCGGCGTAGCGTTTAGCTTCTTCCACACTCAACATGCGGGCGCTTCCGGTTGCCATTTTATTCAATGGTAGCGTTTTATTGATTTTCGGAGTGACAACAACTTCTCCTAATTGGTTGATGTTTTCTATCAAAGAAATTTCAATGAAAACTTCTTTAGCAGCTGTCAATAAGATTTCTTTGATAACAGCCGGTTCATAACCTGTATAACTTACTTCTATATCGTAACGTCCCACAGGGACATTCTTAATAGTAAAATTTCCTGAACTGTCGGTTGATGTTCCAAAATCAGTATTTCTCAACATAACAGTTGCATAAGGTAACGGTTCGTCCGAAGCGCCGTCTTGCACGATACCTCGAATGGTCTGAGTTAACTGAGCGCTTGCCAGTGCAGGAAGTAATAATATTAAGACAAAAAATGTGAATATTCTTTTTAGCATGATTGAAAAATTTATACAAAGTTACGCAGATATGTACAACGGGGCAATACTGAAAATTCAGTAATTTGAGACAGTTAGTATATATTGATAATTAGCAAGAAATGACTTTGAGGTAACTCTTTTTAAAGATGGGGAATGTGGCAATAATAAGAATTATGGCAAATACACAGACAATATTGTGTATCTGCATTGCCGAACCAAAGAGGGCAAATAGCAATTGAACAATCACAGAAGCAATATATCCTGCAAATTGATTGAGAAAATTTACTAATGCCGAAGAATGGCTGCGTTTTGAAGCGAAAGCAGTCATAACATTGCGAATGGCAAGAAGTGTATGACCGCCGAATCCTATACTAAAAACCATTATAATTAACGCAAGTTCAACCACCGAATGAGTTCCTGTAATTATATAGAACAGCAATGAAGCAAGCAATGCTGATACTGCAACGACACTGCTAAATAGATGAGCCGCAACTATTCCCCGTTTTTTTTCCATATAAATTACAGGAAATTGCCCTATTATTACCCCCACAACAACAGGTACTGAGATAAGGCCATAAAATGACGGTTTAACACCCAATTGGTTGATAAACATAAATGATGAGTAATTCATCAAAGCGCCCTGAAACAGGAAACAGGCCAAAGAGGCGCTTATCAATCCCGCAAATTTCGACTGAAACAAAATCCGATAGTAGCTTGCTGCAACTTGTTTAATTGAAATACTGTTATTTTGTACAGGCGGCGGAGGTGTTGCTTTGCCGATAAACAGGGAAGCAAAGAGCGATAGCGCCGCTACAATATAAAAATTATACCGCCACGAAAAAGTATCGGTAACGACACCGCCGACTACAGGCGCTACCAACGGAGCAAAGCTCAATATAATGGTCAGATATGAAAATAGCGATGTGATATTTTTTTTGTTGGAACTTTGTCCTATCCATGTCTGCCCGACAATTATGATTGTTGCTGCACCAATTGCCTGCAATGCCCACCCCGACAGCATAAGCCCGAATTGTGAAGCTGCTGATGAGATTACAGCTCCTGAGAAAATCACGGTTGATGCTCCCGCCAAGAGACGCTTTTTGTCCCATACATCCCCGACTACGCCCGCTATGAGTAGTGTCAGAGACAGGGCTAAGTAATAGACAGACATTGTACTGCCTGCCTCTGACCGGCTAAGGCCAAAATATTCGGCAATATCGGGAAGTGACGGAATATAGATGTAGGGGGCAATTTTCGACACAAAACTGATTGTCAAAAGCGGAATAAGCGCTATTAATATGCTGTTGGCTGACTTTTTCATTATCGATTCGATTCAAGTCCTCTAATTATCAAACAGTCCGAGTGCGGTGGCATACTTAACAGCTTCCATGGAGGTATCCACTTTGAGTTTTTCCAATATCCGCTGTCTGTGCGTGTTGACGGTATGTACACTGATGCAAAGTTTTTCGGAAATTTCCTTGCTCAAAAAACCCTCGTATATCAAGCTCAAAATGGATATTTCCCTATCGGAAAGTATTGATTTGCTGTTGAAAAATGTATCTATCGGAGAGATAAAATCCCCTGTTCTAAAATTTATCAGTTTAGAATTTACCCTGTAAGGAGGCGATTGATTGGGTGAGATATCCATCATGCTAAACGTGAGCCAAATATTTCCCTTGCAATCCGTTTCGAGAACCTGAATCTGTTCTGTTATACGCCGAAACACGCCATTGATATTGATTCTATACTCTCTTACAAGTTTTTGATTGCTTGCATTCTTGTTCCCGATAAAAAAGTGGCGCATACAGGTTATACCGTTACGCATAACAGCTTCAAAATCATCAGGGTGAATCTGAATATCGTCATATTCGTTGCTCCCGAACAACTCTTTGTGATTCGCGGACGCCCAAACATGCTCCCGCCTGAAATTGTCATATATGGTAATGGAGTTGTTAGACAATTTAGATATCTCGGCAATGGCTTCAATGTGCCGGTCTAAAACAGAATAATCAAGTAATGATTCGTCAAATTTCAACGAATCCATCACCTCCCGGTATGCTTCTTCCAAGTCATTCATATTCAAAAATATTCAATTTGCAAAGTTATACAAATTAGGTGAATAAGGCAATACTGAATTATCAATTCTCGACCCATGACCTTGAACCTGTATTCAGTGCAGGCTTTTCTGCCGTTCACTTTTTCCCGATGGTGTACGGACGCTATCCTGATATTTTTGTATGAAAAAGGAACGCCAATCGGCAGGTTCTTCCCTGTAAATCTTGTAGGGTAATAAATAATTCAAGAAAACTTAGCTTTGTTCCAACGTTTTACATCCAAACACCTATATCTTCCGAAACTCATTCTCAAAATTAGGCGTAAAAATAGATTTTCCCAAATCATTTTCAATCTCAGCGATCGACCAAAAGCGTATTTGGTCGATTTCTTTTTTATCGAACTCGAAAGGTCCGTCATAGATGGTTTTGTAAGTATAGACTAATTCTTTTTCGATGCTTGATTCGAAAACGTAGGACTGGAGAAACTCCGGGGTAAAATCTTCTATACCCAATTCTTCTCTAACTTCCCGGTACAAAGCCGATTCGACCGATTCGCCGAAATCAACATGTCCGCCGACGGAAGTGTCCCATTTGCCGGGTTGAATATCTTTATCCATGGCCCGTTTTTGCAACAGCAATTCTCCCCGGGAATTAAAAACATGCAAATGAACAACCGGATGCAACACTTTACTCCCACTGTGACATTCGCTACGGGTAGCTTGTCCGACTACCCTACCCGATTCGTCAACCAATGGAAATATTTCTTCCGGCATACAAAATCGCGTTAAATTTTATCCAACGAGACTTCATCCTCTTCTTCTTTCGGATCGGCTTTTACCAAAAAGATACTAAATTCATACAGTGCATATAACGGAATGAAAACCAAAGACAAAGTGAACGGATCGCCTGTCGGAGTAATGATGGCGGCAAGAATTAACAAGATTAAAATGGCATGGCGGCGATACGTTTTGAAAAATGACTTTTTCAGAATGCCGATTTGTGATAACAGCCACGAAATCAACGGCATTTCGAAGACAAGACCCATTACAAATATCATTGTCAGAAAACTGTCCATGTACGAATCAAGCGATACCGAATTGTGGATAACACTACTTAAACTATAACCATACAGAAAACGTAGCGTCATCGGGAAAATCAAACCATAACCGACAACGCACCCGATAAAAAACATGATGGAGCCGAAAAGAAAAACCCAACGTACATTTTTCTTTTCGTGCTCATACAAGGCCGGACTGATGAAACGCCAGACTTCGAACAATATGTACGGACAAATCAACAATAACGCAATCCAGAAAGATGTACTTAAATGCCTGAAAAATGGAGCAGTTAAGTCGATATTAATCATATCTACCGAAAATTTGTCATCGCAAAAATCCGGAAGACCGGGTATCGACTGACTTATCTGACACATCCATTTGTAAAGGAAAAAATGGGCTTTGGAGGGAGCCATGATTACGTTGTCGAAAAACCACGGCATAATGATAAACCCTCCAATGGCAAAAATAAATAATGCGATGACAACCCGGAACAACGTCCAACGAAGTTCTTCCAGATGATCCCAGAATGACATTTCCGGAGTACTCATTCGATTGGTATAAAGGAATTTATTTATTGTTATTTATAGGATCGTCAGATTTGATATCTTCTTCGATTTCCTTCATGCCGTCTTTGAACCCTTTGATGCCTTTTCCGATTCCTTTCATCAATTCGGGAATTTTTTTGCCTCCGAACAATAAAAGAATCGCGACGAAAATAATAATCAATTCCCAACCTTGGGGCATCCATAAAAGAGTAAATAATAATGTTTGCATAATATTTTTGTTTTTATTGTTATGATCAAATTAGGGTGCAAATGTACGTAAAATTTATTATACTCAGTAGAAATATGAAGGTTAATTTTTATTTTTTTTGAACTTTGAAGGCAAGCATTGTCTATTGTGGCTTTTTTTATAACTTTGCAGCCAATTTAAAAACAAGTATCTATGAAAGTGTATGTATTTCCCGGTCAGGGCGCCCAATTTTCGGGTATGGGCAAAGATTTGTATGAAAATCATTCCTTAGCGAAAGAATTGTTTGAAAACGCAAATCAGATTCTGCAGTTTCGCATTACGGATTTAATGTTTGAAGGCTCCGACGAAGACCTTCGCCAAACCAAAGTTACCCAACCGGCTATTTTTCTCCATTCGGTTATTTTAGCAAAAGTTTTGGGTGATGAATTTCGTCCGGAAATGGTTGCCGGTCACTCTTTGGGTGAATTTTCAGCTTTGGTTGCCGCCGGCGCATTGTCGTTTGAAGACGGTTTGCAACTGGTTTATAAAAGGGCTTTGGCTATGCAGAAAGCCGGTGAAGAAACCGAAGGAACGATGGCTGCCGTTTTAGGTTTGCCGGACGAAAAAGTAGAAGAAATTTGTGCGAAAATCGACGATATTGTTGTTCCGGCCAATTACAATTGTCCGGGTCAGGTAGTGATTTCGGGAACCATAAGCGGCATTGATATTGCTTGCGAACGCATGTTGGAGGCGGGCGCCAAAAGAGCATTGAAACTCAAGGTTGGAGGCGCTTTCCATTCACCGTTGATGGCGCCGGCGAAAGAAGAATTGGAAAAAGCAATCCATACCACAACGTTTAAAACGCCGGTTTGCCCGGTTTTCCAAAATGTCAGCACCATCGGCGAAACCAATCCCGATACCATCAAAGCCAACCTGATTGCCCAATTGACGGCTCCCGTGAAATGGACACAATCGGTACAAAATATGATTGCAGCCGGTGCGGATGACTTCATGGAAGTGGGTCCCGGCAGTGTTTTGCAAGGATTAATCAAGAAAATCAATGGAGCGGTTTCGGTTCGGCAAGCGAACCTGCAGGATTAACCGTACGAAAACATTATTTTATCCGGGAATCCAAGATATTACATAAACAATTTTTGCATGTTGGGGATAATTTTCTAAAACTTCATATTTCCCATTGAGACCCAACTCTTTACAACTTAGCTCGAAATGGCAAAGCGCGATTCCGATATCAATCGAATCGAACATGATATAAGGCATTTTATAAAAATGCAGGATATTGTTTTCCAATACCGCACGCCATTCTTGCTTGTTGTTTGCAGAAGGCGCCAAACGCACCATTTCCAAAGGTTCGGCGAAAATTCCGGCTTGGGCTTCAGTCAACGGATGATTGAAATCTCCGTCGAAAAAAAGTTCCCCAAAAGGTTTTCGGGTAGCATGGTTCTTCTCAGCATTCACGATTACACGCTCAATGAACGACTGCCTGTTGCTGTGCGGATAACCGACCGGTGACACGATTTTCAATTTCTCATTGGGTTTCAAACGGATCTGTTTCTTGAAATCGCTGCGACTAAAAGAGCCTCCCAACCAGCAAGTTCCCAAGCCTAAACTCGTGCAGAACAAAACAACTTGCTCAAACAGATGAGCAGCAGCGGTTTCGGCAAACGGCGCTTCTTCATAAATCAGCGCGAGATATTCGCAAGCGCCTTTAATCCATCCGTAAGTACCTAATTTGACGGATTCTTTACCCGAATGGGTACGAATCAGTTCTATCCGCGCTTTCACGCCGAAAGGCGCTTGTGTTTGATTGACAAACTGCTCTATTTGAGCAACATGTTCATCACTCAAAGGTCTGCCGGAATAAGTACGTACCGACCTGCGTTTTTGGATTGTTTCGATAATGGCCATCCTGTTTTATAGATTTACTACATTATTTTTTAATTCGGGATTTTGCATGGATTTCGGAACGGAACTTTTGATGATTTCAATAATAAGCTGTAACATCGTTTTCCGAACATATTCTTTGCTGATTATCAAACTGACTTCCCGGACAGCTGTAGTGTTTTTAAATGCACGCAGATTTTCCTGTTTATCTTCCGACAAACCCATGGCGTGCATTTCCGGGATAATAGTTATACCGTGATTATAATCAACGATATGTATCAGTGTATCAATACTTCCAGATTCGTATTTGATAAAAATATCATCGGTTGCAGCCTTCCGTTTCATCTGACACAAGCGTTCGATTTGTCCTCTCAGGCAATGTTCGTTTTCCAATAACCAAACATCATTGATATCAATTTCATCCAAATCAATTTCTTTCTCCCGATACTTTTCATCCACCGGGGATACGTAAGCGTAAAATTTTTCGTAGTAGAGCGGATATTCCACCAATTCGGGATGATTGAGCGGACCGGCCATCAAGCCTCCATCTATAATCCCTTTTTGAATATCACTAATCAGATTATTCGTAGTATTCTCTTTCAGAATCAGTTCGATATCCTTGTATTTGCTGCTTTGTTTTTTGAGAATTGCCGGAACCAGATACGGAGCAATGGTCGGAATAATTCCCAATTTGAAAGTTCCTTTGGCCGTATTTTGTTCATTTTCAACAAGATCTTTGATTTGTTTCAAATGTTTCAAAGAGATACGCGCCTGGTCGATAATCAGTCTGCCGATAGCAGTCGGCACCACCGGATGTTTCGAACGGTCGAAAATTTTCACTCCCAACTCCTCTTCCATTTTTTGAATCATCATACTCAGTGTGGGTTGCGTGATACAGCACATTTCGGCCGCTTTTGCAAAATGCCGAAAATTATCGACAGCGATAATGTACTCTAATTGTTGGATGTTCATGGTTTTAATTTATGATTTCGAATATATCCTCCGTGACAATCACCGGTTTTATTTTTACCTCTATTTTTTGCTTGCCTCTCTCTACGATAAAAGTAATGATATTGGTACCTGATAAATTGATATAGGGTTCAAAATAAAACAGATAGGAGAATATTGTATTATAATCGTTTTTTATAAACTCCTGATTGACTTCGGCGTACCGGAATTTATCCCAAAACATACATTTTGTAAATCCGTCCGCATTGGTATATTGCGTTTTCGGATCACGCAAATTCATTGTGTTAAAAATGAACTGTTTGTATTTGTTGTCAGCCGATTTGGGATTGTCATTAGTTTTAATGCCATTGATATACAATATTTTATCTCCGGATTGCAAATCTGCTCCTAAAGCAGGAGACAATGGGTCGATTTGGATGATTTCTTTCAATTTATCTATATTGTAGTTGATTCCGGTATAATTATACCGGGAATGACGGTAATGAAACTTCGCTGTTTCATTTGATTGAATATAAGGATATTGCATCAACATCAAAGGGACATGAAGCACGGCGTATTTATCCAAAGTGTAACTGCCCGATTGGACGAGTTCGTTTGCCTCACATTCCCAAACGGCAACGGCTTTGTCACCGGTCGAAAGTTTTTTGTCGATAAACCGGATACCCAGATTCAGAAAATATTCCGCTTGTTTGGAATTAATCAAAGGATTATAGTAAACCGGCAAAGAAACCATCTTGTGAGCGGCCATATTATAACGGATTTCGGTAGGAAGTTTGTCGGTGTTTTCGTTTTTCCTGTAATTCAGGTTTTTATTGTAAGAATAATAGGTATTGACCAACAAATCCGGATTGTTTTGTACATACCTTAATCCTTTTTCTTCCAAGGAAGTACGGATAGCGGCATTGATAGTTTCCTCCAAATTCCGATTGTTTCCGTCAACCGGAACGAATCCAAAAGTTTTGTAAGACTTGAAGTTCAAACCGGATGCGGCATTTGTATTGAACGGGCAAGTAAATACTTGATCCTGTGCATCTTCCAAACTGTAAAACGAATAAACATTTGCCAAATCTTTTTCGGTAATCGCATTCGCCAACGTACATTGTTTCGTCAAAGTAACGGTTTTAGAAACTTCTTTCAGGTTACTGACATTCAATGTCAGTTGCCCTTTCAAAGAATTTTGCAGCCAATTGATAATCGTTTCAATCGTTTGGCCTTCCGTATTTTTTCCGTCGATTTTCTCAATGATATCGTAAGTTTTAATACCGTTTGCGTCGGCCGAAGAGTTTGGAGTTACAGTCAGAACAACCGGTTTGTTGTATCCCCAATTCTTTTGTGCACTGATTTCGAAAGTGAAACCATGGCGACAAATATACACCGGTTCATTTTGTGCAGAAACAATGAGGTAGCAATTCAAAAGGATTAAGAAGCAAAGTATTTTTTTCATACATAAATAATTGAAAGTTGCAATTAATTGAGTGCTTGTAAAATATCCGCTTTCAAATCTTCTACGTTTTCCAATCCGACCGACAGGCGCAACATATTGTCCGGAACTTCCACGATTTTCTTGTATTCGGGAGTTAATGTTCCGTAAATTGTCGATTCGGGATGAATAATTAAAGACTTGTTATCGAACAGATTAGTTGCTCTTCGAATGATTTTTACCCGGTTGACAAAAGCAAAGCAGGCCGCTCGGTCTTCCAAAGAAAAAGTAAGCATGGCTCCCGGATAATCGCCGAATTGCTTTTTGCTGATTTCATAAAAAGGATCGGAAGGTAATCCGTTGTAATTTACGCTTTTAATCTTTGGCAATCCTTGCAAAAACCGGGCAAGTTCCAAACAATTCCGGCCGGCTTCCCTGAAACGCAAGTCCACGGTTTCCAAGCCTAAATTCTGCAAAAAAGCGGTCTGCGGAGCCATTACCGCCCCCATATTCCGACCGATTTCTCCCCTGAATTTTATCTGAAATGCACGTTCGCCCGTTTTTTTCGCCAAACTGTTGAGTTTTTTCGATTGACGCCAGTCGAAAGTTTGATAATCCAGAATCAATCCTCCGATGCTTGTCGCGCCTCCCGAAATATATTTGGTACCGGATACGACTTCAATGTCCACGCCGAAATCCGATGCTTTGAATGCAGTCCAGGGTACAATGGTTGAATCGGCAATCAAGGGAACGCCTTTTTGGTGAGCCAGCTTTGCCAAAGCCGTCAAATCGGCCACTTCCATGTGTGGATTGGTGATGATTTCCGTAAATACCGCACAGGTATTTTCGTCGATTTGTTTTTCAACTTCTTTAATATCCAGCAAATTACAGAACCGGACTTCCACACCGAATTCTTTCAATGTGAAAAGGAACAGCGAAAATGTATTTCCAAAAAGGTGGGGCGAAGTGACAATATTCGAACCCGCAGATGCAATCGTCATGAAAACACTTGATATAGCGGCCATTCCCGAAGCCACGGCCATTACGTGTTTTGCGCCGGAAGCGGCCTGTACGCGCGCTTCGAATGCTTCAACCGTCGGATTGGAAATCCGGGTATAAGTGTGTTTTCCGCTTTTGCCCAGAAAAGCGTCTTCCATTGCTTCGGCCGTTTCGAACTCAAAAGCAGCGGTAATATACACCGGCATGGAAATAGAACCGTGCGCATCTTTTTGTGGAAAAGATTTCGCTAAAATATCCGTAATCGGACAAATTTCTTTGTCTGTCATTTGTTTTTAGATTAAAAATAAAGTACAAAGGTACAGTTTTTTTTTGAGAAAGAAAAGAAGATATCCGTCGTCTTTTCTTCGTGTCTTCCTGTCTTCGCGCCTTCGTGTTTATACTAATTCAAACACCTCATTTACGTTCACATTTCCCTGCATCCATGCAATAGCTGCCGCAAACACCCCGATTTTATTGTCAAACATGAATAAAAATAATCCAAAATCGTTTTTTCACCCATTCCATAAAATATTTACCCTGAAAAATTCTAATAATTGTGTATTCTACCGTATAATCAGGCGTATAAACCTTATAAATTTGAGAAATTTAATAAAATACTCACTTTTTGTTTAAATAATTATCTATTTCGCATTTTTATTTAAAAATAATACTTACATTTGCAGCGATTTTGACAAACAATTTGAAATGCACGATTATGAGTTTGGAAAATAGCAGTATGGAATATATAATAAACTTCGACGAATCTTTTAACAATTTTTTGGTTAAAAAATTTGGTGATGTGAAAAAAATCATTACACACACACACACACACACACACACACACACATCTCCAGTAGTCCCGCCCGCCCTCTTGTAAAAAGGGTGCAAGGTACAAAAAATTTCGGAATAATTTTACTAAGTTTTTTCTTTTTTTTCTCTGTCAACGCATTTTCGCAGGATACCGGTTCGGTCTTCGGCCCCAAAATCTTTTTCTTCCGTATCGACAGCGAGCAGCTGGAGCGCGACTTCAAAACCAACCTGCAGGCTTTCGAGGCGCTGGATTTTCTGCTGAACATGCCGGAAGTCTATACCCATATCGACAGCATACTGATTACCGGCGCTGCTTCACCCATTGGCACGCCGGATCACAACCGCGCCCTGTCGATAGCCCGCGCCAAAGCGATGGAAGCGTATATCCTGTGGAAGCATCCCGGATTTGACCGCAACCGCATCGACGAAAAAGCGGCGGGCATCGACTGGGAGGGCTTTCAATCCTTAGTCTCCCGTGACGCCGGCGTTCCCGACAGGGGAAAAATCCTTTACCTGTCCGGCCGGACGCAGAATGAAGAGCTGCTGCTCCGGGAACTCCGCAGCCTTCCCCCTGCAACGCAAAGATACCTTCGGGCAAATATATTCAGCCAGTTGCAATATGTGAGCGTGCGTCTCCTGATGGATGATGGCAGTTATATCCCGCCGCTGGAAGACAGTTCGCCATTGGATTTTTTTAAGGACCTTAAGGACTTTAAAGTCCTTAAAGACCTTAAGGACACGGCCAGGCGTGACACCCCCGTTCAGGTTCCGGTCAACAAACCGTCACACCGGGTGTTTGCCGTGAGTACCAACCTGCTGTACGATGCCGCCTTGCTCCCCAATCTCTCGATAGAACTTGCCTTCAACCGTCAGTCCCTGCTGCTTCAAGGTGCGTGGAGCTGGTGGGATACCGGTTCACCCAACTACTGGAGTCACCGCATCCAGATGCTCTGGATAGAAAACCGCTACTGGTGGGGCGACCGTCCGCAAGCCCTGACGGGATTTTTCACGGGCATTTACGGGGCGGTGGGCACTTACGATGTCCGTTTGTTTCCCAAAGGGGGTGAACCCCTGGGGTTTCTCAGCAATCTCAGCTATTCGGCGGGACTGACCGGTGGTTATTCCCTGCCGCTCTCCCGCCGGTGGAATTTGAATTTCAACCTGGGGGTTGGTTATCTGGGCGGGGAATACAACGAATACAATCACAGCTCGTGTGCCGACTGTTATCCCAAACGGAGTACCAAACAGCGCAGGTATATCGGGCCTACACAGGCCGCAGTATCAATTGTTTATAAACTGAATGATTGAAATGAGTCGCAATATCAATATATCCTCACCCCCTGCCCCTCTCCTCAAGGAGAGGGGAGAAGCCACTGCAAATAAGGTACAGGGTGAAGGGTACAGGGTGCACGACCGGTATTGGCAACCTTATACCGTTTACCGTGTACCGTGCACCCTGTACCTTTTACCTTTCACCCTGTACCTGCTGCTGCTGTTCTGTTCCTGCGAAAACCGGGAGCTGAGCGCCGATGATCCCTGCTGGGATGCGGTTGCCGTAGAGGTCATCATTCATTGGGACGGCATCGACCCTGCGGACAAGCCTCAAAAGGGGATGACCGCTCACCTGTTTGCCCAAAACGACCGGTCGCGCTACGAACGCGCCAACCTGCCCGTGGATGGCGGACGGATGAACATTCCCGTCAACATTCCCTATATCCCGCTCTGTTACGATTATTACGGCAACGAATACATTCATTTCCACAATGAAAACAGCCTGGATTTGTTTGAGGCTTACAGCGCGCCGGCCACAGGTTTGTACAATTCTTACGGACCGAACAGCGCGATGAACCGGGCGGCAAGCGGCGAACCGGAGGAAAAGACCGTTTTTGAGCCTTATCCCTACAACTTCTTTGTGACGCGCAACGATTCGCTTTTCACCGTCCTGCCCCTTCCCGGACAAACGCAGTATCTGCATTTTTATCCGCAGAACGTGCTCCGGGAGTTTACTTTTTTGATTCGGGATGTGGAAGGCGTAGAGAATATAAGCAGCGCATCCGGCGCCATTTCAGGCATGTCTGCGGCTTACCGGATGAGTGACGGGGTGAAGGGCAGCGAACCCGCCACCGTGCTGTTCGGCAACCTGAAGGGACGGGTAATCTGGGCGGATGATTCCATTACGGGTGTATTTTGCACCTTTGGTCCCGCCGATATCGAACACTTTCGCAACCGGCTTACCGTGGGTGTCGTTTCCGTCAGGCACGGCTATTATTACGGCACCTGGGAAGAAACAGTGCGCGAACAGATAGCGGGCGCATTGGGCGAACACGGCACCCTCGAAGAACAGGCAACCTGGCGGCTCAGCAACAGCGGATACGATATTGTGCTTCAAAACGAAGGACGGTTAGTGATTCCCGACGAGCCGGGCGACGGCACCTTTATTGTTGACGTGGGAGACTACGACAATGTGGTGGTGCCGCTGCCGGTCAGGTAAACCCCCAACCCCCTGAAGGGGGCTTTAGTGTCTGCGATGATGCACACTGTGCTGTGCCAAAGCCCCCTTCAGGGGGTTGGGGGTAATGATTTTGACTGTATTTTGCAAAAACAGATAGTGAGTTTTTAAGGTAATTTTTAAATTTAATTTTTTACAAAGATGAAAAGAAATCTTTTTTTTCTAATTATGATTGCAATTGCGTTAATAACAGGCAGTTGCAGCAATGACCTCGATGAAGTTCCTGCGCCTGCCGCGGGCAGCAGCGGGCAAGCCATCACGTTTAAGCCCTGGGCAAACAAACCGCTCCGTGCGGCGGCAACTAAAGCCGACGATGTTACGGATTTTGCCGTGCTGGC
The DNA here is from genome assembly GCA_025996865.1 of Bacteroidia bacterium. Classification (GTDB taxonomy): domain Bacteria; phylum Bacteroidota; class Bacteroidia; order Bacteroidales; family Azobacteroidaceae; genus Azobacteroides. The sequence continues at coordinate 26,560 of BNTV01000034.1, read as the reverse complement.
TACGGATACCGCCACGGGGGCGATAGACCCGGTGCTTATCGACGGTAAGGTCGTTATCGGCAGCAACGCGGCGGGCTGGACTTACTCTCCGCTTGCCTTCTGGCCTGAAACAGCCGCTGTTAATTTCTTTGCTTTCTCTCCGACGGCGGCAGTGGGCGTTACCAAGGGTGCAACAGCATTGGCGGGTCAAACCGATGCGAACCCCAAGGAACCAAGCATTGAGTACGAGTTGCCCACCACGCTTACCGACCAGGTGGACTTGCTGGTGTCCCGTCATTCCGGCACTTATGCCGCTGAAGGCGCTTCCGGGGTTACCTTGAATTTCCGCCACGCCCTTTCGCGCGTCCTGTTTCAGGTCAAGAGCGAAAGTTCGATGGATTTTATCGTGTCGAGCATCAAGTTGAAAAACCTCAAGAGCAAAGCTACGCTGGACTTGGACACGGTGCCTAAAGATGCCGTTGCGTTTGATTACCCGACCGACAATGCGACCATCGCTTCGCCGGGCTACCAAACGTTTTGGGAACTTGACCCTTTAAGCCCCATCATTGACCTGGAGGCAAATCTTACAGATACTCTTGTTGCGGGTGGCGGCGCCTGGACTTATGTTGTCGCAGACGCCGATGCGCTTTACGTTATTCCGCAGGAAAACAGCGAAATTTCGACTTTGTCGAAAACCATCGAGATAACAAGCGATCCTTCTCTCGCTCCTTCCACCCAGTTTTATATCGAGATTACCTATCGGGAAAATGGTTTAGGTGCGACAAACAGGACTTATGCGGTTCCTGTTCCGGCCATCGTTGGCGATGCGTATGCTTCTTCCATCGCGTTTGAAATGGAACGCCAATATACCTTCCAGTTTGAGTTGTTTGGTAAAAAACCCATCGAATTTAAAGGTGTTACGGTAAGTCCTTACGATACAGTCGAACAGGAAGAGCCGCTTCGTTTGCACTGGGCGGGTTCAAACATCTATTATGACGCTACGCTTAAGCACCTGACGTTTGCAGACTACAATGATAAGAGCAAAGAGCAGTATCAGGGGGTTTATTTCCAGTGGGGTAGCCTTTGGGGTATCTCGTCTTCAGGAGGATATACTACCGGTAATACGGTGACTTATCAAAAGGGAGTCGAGGCCGCCGCTACCGATGCTCCGGCTTGGACGGCTATTCCTCACGTTACGACTTATCCCGCTCCTTATGATTTTAAATACCTGACCACAGTCCATGACACTACCAGGAATATAGGCGATATATGCAAGTATTTAACAGAGCTGGGTTATGCTCCAAAGGGTAAACGCTGGCGTATGCCGACTGCGCCTGAGTTTGGATACGCGAGCGATTACGGTAGTGTTGGCGCCACTACTTGGCCTGCTGTTTCTCCCGTGAATGCAGACGGCACCGATCTTTTTGCCAACGGAACGCAGTTACGAAAATTAAACACTCCGTTCTTCCCCGCTTCCGGGTGGCGTGACTATTCGTCGGGTGCATTGAGCGCCGTGGGTCCGGCCGGCTGTGCATGGTCATCATCACCGGGCAGCTCTTCTAACGGCTTCTACTTGGGCATCGTTAGCACAGGGGCGAACCCAGCGGGCAGCAACTATCGGACGTTCGGCTTCCCTGTCCGCTGTGTTACGGAATAATTGTGACCTGAGCTAACCCCTCTGTTGAAGCGCTTACAGCAATGGAGGGGCAGCGAAATTGTAAACAAAATGGTATATTATATATTCGACAGGCGCAAATGAATTCGCGCCTGTGTCGGGTATATTTTATGTGTGTGTCGTGTGGAGATGCGCGGGAGCGTGTCTCCACACTTTTTTAATCTTTACTTCGTCAACTCAATCACCGCCCGGAAATAACCAATCGATTCCCCGATGCCGGTAAACGGATCGTCCATATTTCTTTCGTGTTCCAAACTGCAAGAACCGGTGTATCCGACTTCCCGTAAAGCGCTTACAAAAGTCGCAAAATCTATTATGCCGCGACCGATTTCAAACGAATGTCCGGCTTTGGTTGTTCCGGTAACATCCTTGATATGAATATCAAAAACCCGTGTATGATAGAGCTTTAAATCGGCAGATGGATCTTTCCCGTTGCGGGTGTCATGACCGATGTCAAGACACATCCCGATTCTCGGATCAAGGTCTTTTACATGCTTCCAAACATCGGCAGCATCGGGATATTTGTCCGGCATATCAGGTCCATGCAAATGGATTGCATAATGCATATCGTATTCCTTCACTTTTTTATCCACATAAGGCAACAGTTCATGCAAGGGAACGCCGACAATCAGCTTCACCCCTACCCTTTTGGCATATTCAAAAGCGCGATTCACTTCGGCTTCATTGTTCATGTAAATCGGGCCGACCGCGTAACCGGTTACGCCTTTCGATGCCAATTTGGCATGAAAAGCGGCGATTTGTTCGTCCGTACTGTTCAACGGCAAATGGAAATCTTTGATACATAAATAACGAACGTCCAATTTCTGCATTGCATTCAAGGTTTTATCCAAATCAAATTTGGCAAAAGTATAACCGGCCATACCCAATTTGAATTTTTCACCCACTTCGGGAGGCAGCAGATTTCCTTTGATTTCCTTAATCTTGATGTTTTTGAAAAATACCTGGTCGCCGTGGTCTTGCAAAAGGATATTGCCTTCCGCCGCATTTCCGAAATTCGGCCAATCTTTATATTTGCTGTAAGCTACCAAAGCGTTAAATTCAGGTGTATTTCTCACGTATTCAACTACTTTCATGCCATTCAGATAATGTTGCACCCGGTTACCGTTCACGATAATCGTTGCCGTATTGAAACCGTTTTCATCGAAATGATAACCGATTCCCGATCTGTCCGGTGGAATCAAATCGTATAAAGAACCCAAGGTTCGATTCCCTTTTACGCCCAATTTGGCATCGGGGTGATTCTTGTCGTCCAAAATCTGAAATTCGCAACCAATCGCAGAGCCTTCGCCCTTGTTCATGCCGGGATCCACAAAATATTTGACTCCGCTGTTTGCGCCTTTGGTAATTTTGAAATCCACTTTCAGGATAAAATTTTTGTATTTCTGCGTGGTAACGATGTCGCCGCCATTGGCCGATTCCTTGCCTGCCGAAGGTTCCGGGCTTAACGTTCCGTTTTTGATAACCCAACCTTTACCCGGAAATGTGTTTAATTTTGCGCCAACCCAACCGTTGGTTGTTTTGCCGTCCCACAACAATTTCCAACCTTCTTCAATCTCTTTTTGCGATAAGGTATTGTCTTGAGATACCGCTGTTTGCGTCAGACAAATACAGCTTATCAATACAGCTGCTAATAAAAAACTTTTTCTCATAACTTATAATATTCATCCCATCCTTTGCGTGGGGGTATTTGTGTCAGAAACGCATTGGCAAATGCATTGTTTGTTATTGTTTTCGTATTCCGGTCGAATTGGATTTTTGTATTCAACCGTTGAACCATTACTCCGAGTGAAAATACCTGACACAGAACGCCGGCGATTTCAAACGGGGAACGTGTTTTTTCTTCGCCCATACAAGCCAACAGGAAGTTCGCAAAGTGATTGGAAGGGCTTTTCGGAACAGGCGGCAACTTGGATTCCAGTGCTTTGGCTTTTTCCGCGGGAATAATCGTAAGCGTGCTGCCGTGCGAACCACCCTTGAAAGTCAATTCCTTGCTGTAAATAATCTTGCCCGGATTCAACTTCGAAGGTTGTAATTTTCCTCCGGCTACCGGCGGAATATTCGGGTCGATATCCGAAGTTCCGTATCCTGCGGGCACTTGCGGAATGTTACTCACGCCATCGTACCAGGTAATATCGACCGGAGGCATATTGCCGCGTTTCGGGAAACGGAAAAGAATGGTCGAAGCCTTCGGGAAGAAATAATCGTTGTGTCCCTCTATTTTCAGCGCCTCTACTTCGTAGGGCAAACCCAAGTCCAGAAATTCGTGAACGGTATCAAGAATATGCGCTCCCCAATCGCCCAGGGCGCCCATACCGAAATCGTACCAGCCGCGCCAGTTTCCGTAATGGAATTTATCGTTATAATCGTGATACATGGACGCCATCAACCAGGTATTCCAATCCAAAGTGGAAGGAATGGGTTGAGCATCAGGGAATTTGTAAGTGTTCGGATCGTAGGGATGCCAGCGGCGGTCGCCGTTCATGTGAGCCGTAACGGCAGTTACATCTTTGATGATTCCTGCGTCTTTCCAAGCTTTGAACTGGAAATAATTGGCTTCGGAATGTCCTTGGTTCCCTACTTGGGTAACTACATTTTTGTACTTTTTAGCTGCCCTGATCATCAATTCGCCTTCGTAAAAAGTACGCGCCATCGGTTTTTCCACATAAACGTGTTTTCCCAACGACATGGCTAACATGGCCACCGGAAAATGGGCAAAATCGGGAATTCCGGCGCAAACTGCGTCGATTTCATTTCCCATTTTATCAAACATTTCCCTGAAATCTTTAAACCGTTTTGCATCGGGAAATCTGGCCAGCATCGCTTGCGTGTGCGGCGCTCCCAAATCCACGTCGCAAAGCGCTACGATATTTGCCAAACCGGTTTTATCAAACTCATTGATAATTTCCGCGCCCCGGTTTCCGATTCCTATACATGCGAGATTAACCTTCCGGTTCGCTCCAACGACCCGGGCAGCGCTTTTCGCTGTCATGGCATTCACTGCATTCATGCCTGTAAAGGCAAGCCCGGCCGTAGCCAATCCGCTTGTCTTCAAAAATATCCTTCGTGAAATCATAGTAAAAAATAAATTAAAATAATAGAAGCGGTAAAGGTAAAAAAAAATATACAGATAAACAAGACTCTCAGTTTTTTAATCAGGGTAAACGCATCTTAATTTATCAATTTTTTCAAGAAAGACATAAATTTGTAGCAAGCAGAACCTTATTTTAAACCTTAAATCAAACAAAACGATCTTAGTAGCAAAGAATAGATTTATATTTTTTTTAAGGCTAAATATTAAATTGAGGTGCTGAACCCGGAAGACCGTAAGGTCTTCTATTTGGGTAACCCCGCGGCAAGCGAAGCGCAGCCCGGGGTAGAGCAACCCCTCATCATCCCATCAACTCCGTATAGGAGTTGAATTTATTCGTCCTGCCAAAACCATTTTTCATCCAAATCAATTCCATTCTCTTTGAAAAGACGCCTTATCTCCTCAACAAAACTTTCCTTTTTATGGTGTTCTTGCTGATTTTTGAAGTAAATAGGGTGTACGACAAATTTCCCAATTAGTGTTTAACGATTATCAGGAGATGTCTCCACTCGCTGCGCTCGGTCGACATGACGCGGCTGCAAAAGGGGAAAGGAGGGGGAAGAAACGGCGGCGAAGCCGCCGTTTCTTCCCCCTCCACCCACATCTCAATGTTTTACCGTCATGTCGACCAAGCCAACGAGGAACGAGGAGGCGCATGGAGACATCTACCGATAATCGTTAAACACTAATTGGGAAATTTGTCGTACACCCCAATGGTTTTGGCAGGACGAATAAATTCAACTCCTATATCGGAGTTGAGGGGATGACGAGGGATCGCTCTACCCCGGGCTGCGCTTCGCTTGCCGCGGGGTTACCCAAATAGAAGACCTTACGGTCTTCCGGGTTCAGCACCTCAATTTAATATTTAGCCAATTACGTTTGTCCTAATGTTTTTTAACATCTCATTTTATATTTCTTTCTCCATGTGATAATGTTCGATATTCGCTTCCAAAAATAATTCTCCGTGTTTTATGAAACCAAAATTTTCGTAGAATCTTAAAAGATATGCTTGCGCGTGAAGAACCATTTTCTTGTATCCTGTTTCCACTATATGATTGAGAATAAAAGCAAACAACGCTTTTCCGATTCCTTCTCCCCGATATTCTTTTCTCACCGCTACCCGTTCAATTTTGACGTAATCTTTGAACAAACGGATTCTTGCGGCGGCGACAGGTTCATCGCCGATTGTACCCAGAAAATGGACGGCAGAAAAATCAAGTCCATCAAAGTCTTCCGTATAAGCGCATCCCTGTCCTTCAACGAATACGACGCCTCTGACGAAAAAGGCTTTTTGGAGGTCTTCCATTTTACGAACTACGCTATAATGTACATTTAATTGCTCCATTTTATAAAAATATTTATTCAGATAATGAACGTAACAACGACAAAACCGCTTCTTCCGGATTTTTTTCTTCCCGCAACAAGCTGACAAATTTACTGCCGATAATGGCTCCCGAAGCATTTTCGAAAGCAGCCGACAAAGTTTCCTTGTTGGATATTCCAAAACCGATCAGGCGGGGATTACGCAAACCCATGTTGTTGATTCGGCGGAAATAAGCCTGTTTCTTTTCGCCGAAACTTTTCTGGGCGCCGGTAGTAGCCGCAGAAGAAACCATGTATATAAATCCTTCTGTATGAGTGTCAATCAGCCGGATTCGCTCTTCAGAAGTTTCGGGAGTAATCAGCATAATCATTCTTAAATCGTAAATATCGGCGATGGGTTTGTAAGTATTCACGTATTCATCGAACGGCAAGTCGGGAATGATGATTCCCGAAATGCCCGTTGCCCGGCAATCCCGGCAGAAATCTTCAAATCCGTATTGCATAATGGGATTCAGATAACCCATCAAAATCAATGGGATATGTATTTCTCCGGTAATTTCTGCGAGTTGCGAAAACAAAAGCTTCAAATTCATGCCGTTGCGAAGGGCAACCGTACTGCTTTCCTGAATGACAAGCCCGTCGGCCATCGGGTCGGAAAACGGAATGCCGACTTCAATCAGTTCAACGCCGTTGGCTTGCAATGCTTTAATTATTCGTCCGGTATCGTTCAATTGTGGAAAACCGGCCGTGAAATAAATGGACAGAATTTCTTTCTGTTTTTGTCGGAATAATTGGTTTATTTTGTTCATGTTCAAATTTTTAACGATAGTAGCTACATTGGCTTGATTGGCAAGCAAAAATACAAAAAATCTTTTAATTTTTCAATGTCTTTTTCCCCCGGTCTTACCTCAAATCGACTGTTCAAGTCAATCCCATACAATTGCGGATTGCGGATTTTCCGGATTGATTCAGCGTCTTCATGCCCGATGCCTCCGCTTAAAATGAAAGGAGTTTCTCCAAGGTACCGGGAAAGCATTTCCCAATCGAATTTTTTTCCGGAACCGCCATACGAGGGTGTTTTCGTATCGAACAAGAAATAATCGCAAGCGTTTTCATACAAATTGCATTTCTCAAAGTCATTCATTTCTTCGATTGGGAAGGCTTTGATTACTTTGATTCCCGAATTTTTTATTGTTCTGCAAAAATCGGGAGATTCATCTCCGTGCAACTGAACGGCTTGCAAATCATATTTCCTGATTTTATCAAAAACAACTTCTTCGGAAGCATTGACGAAAACGCCGACTTTTTGGATGTTCAACGGCACAATTTGCAGTTCGCTTGCCGGTAAATCTCCCGCATATCGCGCTGATTTTTCGTAGAAAATCAAGCCCATCATATCAATTGGAAGACGTACTAACTCTTTGATATTTCCGGGATATTTCATCCCACAGACTTTTATCTTCATACAATTTGTTCAATAAACGCTTTCAATGTTTCCCCGGGTTGAGCCGTTTTCATAAAGTTTTCACCCATTAAAAAACCTTTGAAACCTTGGTTGCGTAAATCAATTACCGTTTGCGGGTCGGACAAACCGCTTTCGGAAATTTTCAGAAACGAATCCGGAATCTTATTTGCCAATTCAATCGTATGCCGGATGTCGGTCGCAAAAGTTTTCAGATTGCGGTTATTGATGCCGATAACGTCAATATCGGGTTGAATATAAGACAATTCCTCTTCGCTGTGAATTTCCAACAGAACTTCCAGTTCCAATTCGTGAGCGATTTCGGTAAAACGAGCCGTTTCTTCCTGCGTCAAACAAGCGGCAATCAGTAAAATAAGGTCTGCACCCATTACTTTGGATTGGTAAATTTGGTATTCATCAACAATAAAGTCTTTGCGTAACAGCGGAATACGACTAATCGCAATACGTGCTTTTTTGAAATCTGCGAATCCGCCGCCGAAAAACATTTCATCCGTAAGACAGGAAACCGCCGACGCCCCGGACGCCTCATAAGCTTGCACAATGCTTGTTACATCAGCATCCGGATGAATCCATCCTTTGGATGGGGAACGTCTCTTAAATTCCGCAATGACGCCCGAACCGGAAGCAGCCAAAGCCTGTTTGAAAGAGACTTTTTCCCTTTTCTGAAAACTTAACATGTATTCCAGAAAAGGGATATTTACGGCCTCCTTTTGCCGGGCGATTTCCAACCGCTTGTTGTCGCAGATTGTTTGTAGTATGTTTTCCACTTTAGCTGTTGATTTCCAAAAATTTATCCAAAGTATTTTTTGCTTTCCCCGATTCTAATGATTCTTTTGCTTTAGCAATACATTCCATCATATTCAATTGAGGTTCAATGGTTTGAATTGCTATGGCTGCATTTGCGATAACTGCATTTTTTTGAGTTTCCGTAGCTTTGTTGTTCAATACATTATCAAAGATTCGGGCGGCTTCCACCGGTGTGTCGCCTCCGAATAATTCTTCGGGAGCGGCTTTTTTGAATCCTAAATCATCAGGCGTATAAATGTTTTCTCCAAATTTATTGATGATTTTGAATGTACCGGTCAGAGAAATTTCGTCGTAACCGTCGAGGCTGTGAACAATCGAAAAATCATTGCCGCTTTCCTGATAAATGTAGTTGTACAAACGCGCCATTTTCAAATCATAGACGCCCAAAACCTGACGTTTCGGCATCAAAGGATTGACAATCGGACCTAAAATATTGAAGAAAGTCCGAACACCCAACGCTTTACGAACCGGAGCTACTGTTTTCAACGCCAAATTGAAAAACGGCGCGTGCAGATAGGCAATGTTGGTCGCGTCCAGGGATTTTTTGTGTGTATCCAACTCTTTGGTGAATTTCACGCCATGTTCTTCCATCACATTGGAAGCGCCGCTGACCGAGGTTGCGCCGAAATTTCCATGTTTTACGACTTTGTAACCGGCTCCTGCCGTGACAAAACAAGCTGCTGTCGAGATATTGAACGTGTTTTTGCCGTCGCCACCCGTACCGACAATGTCGATGGGATTGTAATCCTTTAATTCGTCCACATTTACCCGCATTTCCAGAAGGGCCTCCCGAAAACCGAGAATTTCTTCCACACTGATGCTACGCATAAAATAAACGGTGATAAAAGCAGCAATCAAGCTGTCGTTGTACTTGCCTTCTGCCATGTTGGTCAGAATTTTTTTGGCTTCGTCGCGTGTTAAGTACTGATGCTCAAATAAGCGATTAAGTATTTCTTTCATGATTTTAAAAAGTTTTTCATTATTATTTTTCCATGAGGCGTCAAAACAGATTCCGGATGAAATTGGACAGCATGAACGTCGAATGTTTTGTGACGCAAAGCCATAATTTCGCCATCGCTGTCTGTCGCCGTGATTTGCAATTCTTGGGGAAACCCGTCGCGGGAGGCAATCCATGAATGATACCTGCCTACAAGTAAATTGTTTGGAAGTCCTTCGAATAGAATGTGTTCCGCGACAATATCAATGGGAGTTGCGACGCCATGATAGACATCTCTCAGATTGACTAATTTTCCGCCGAAACTTTCTGCAATCGCCTGATGTCCCAAGCAAACGCCGAGTATGCTTTTTGTCGGCGCAAAACGTTTAATCAGAGGCAACAACAATCCGGCTTCGGAAGGGATTCCCGGTCCGGGCGAAAGGATGATTTTGTCGAATCGTTCGACTTCATCCAAACTTATCCTATCATTACGATAAACTTCTACATCCTTATAACCTAATTCTTTAACCAAATGCAGCAGATTATAAGTAAAGGAGTCATAATTATCAAAAATCAGTATTTTCATAAAATTACGAATTGCGAATTACGAATTACGAAAAGCAGGCCCTCGTAATTCGTAATTTTTAATTTTTAATTGTTTCCGCTATATCAATCGCTTTTTTCAAAGCGCCCAATTTATTATTTACTTCCTGCAATTCCGATTCTTCCTTGGAACGGGAAACAATTCCGGCGCCTGCCTGATAGTACAAGACATTGTTTTTGCTTACAAACGAACGAATGGTAATCGCTTGATTCAAATCGCCGTTCAACCCGATGTATCCGATGCAACCTCCATAAGCGCCTCGATTGTGCGGTTCGATATCCCGGATAAGTTCCATGGCGCGTACTTTCGGCGCTCCGGAAAGCGTTCCGGCCGGAAAGGTATCGGCATACACTTTGATTGTGTTACTGTTTTCTTTCACATTTCCCGTTACCCTTGAAACCAAGTGAATTACATGAGAATAAAACTGAACTTCCTTGTAAAAATCCACATGCACATTTTCCGTGTTCCGGCTGAGGTCGTTACGCGCCAAATCGACCAGCATCACATGTTCCGCATTTTCTTTCGGGTCTTCCAAAAGCGCTTGCGCCAACGCTTTGTCTTTTTCGTCGTCGCCGGTTCTGCGAAAAGTGCCGGCAATTGGGTCAATGGAAGCATGTCCTTTCGATATCTTACAATGCGTTTCGGGACTGGAACCGAAAATCCGGAAAGAACCGAAATCAAAATAAAACAGATAAGGCGAAGGATTTATGGAACGCAAAGCGCGATATACCTTGAAATCATCACCCGAAAAGGCTTGCGAAAAACACCTGGAAAGGACGATTTGGAAAACGTCTCCGCGCATGCAATGTTGAATGCCTTTGCTCACCATTTCTTTGTAAACCAAGTCGCTAATAGTCGATTTTTCCTCGCCTTTGGCGGAAAAATTGTACGAAGCGTAATTGCGATTGTTCAGGAGCGCGAGGACTTCATCTATCCGGCTTTCTTCCTTTTCCGGACGGTTTTCGACAACAGTCATTTCATTTTTGTAATGATTGACTACGATGATATACCGGTAAAAAATGTAAATCATTTCAGGAATGTCGTTTGAATCGGATTTGCTTTTTTCCGTTTCGACGTCTTCGAAATACCGGACGGCATCGTAAGCAGTGTACCCGAAAAAGCCGTTGAACGATGAATCGTTTTTATTTTCAGCGATTTCAAATGACCGGACGAAACGGTTTAGTTGTTCGACAAGCGGTTCGGATGCACTTATCGGCATTTTTTTTACCGGTTCGACGAGGGAATCTGAATAATATTTCGTGGTGACGAAACCCTCACTCACTTCAAAATGAGCGAGCGGATTCAGCCCGATAAAGGAAACGGAATTTTCATTTCCGTGGGAATCGGAACTTTCCAACAAAACTGATTCGGGATATACATCCCTGATTTTCAGATAAATACTGACCGGCGTCTGGACGTCGGCTAAGACTGTTTTTGATAATGGATAGATTTTCATAATTATAATATTAATAATTTTTGCTTTATATATAAAAAGGCTTGTTGTGAGTTACAACAAGCCTTTTTATATCAGTTCAACAGGCATATCGGGATTGACTCACTCTTGGGGAAAGAATAAGCGCCACCACCAATATGTATTAACTAACTGAAACATTTTATTTTTATTTTTAAAAAGATGCTGCGAAGGTAAAGTGTTTTTTTTAAATTTGCAAGTGTTTTTGTCAAAAATTTTATTATATTTGCGACTTGAATTATATGCGAAATTTTAAAGTACTGTATAAAAATGAAAACCAGATTATTTACACTGATTAGTGCAGTTGTGTTCGTTATGACAAGCCTTATTTCTTGTTCTCCAAAAATAACTCAGAATTTGGCTAAAAATTATGCACCGCTCGATGCAAGTGCAACAGTTGTTGTGTTTGACGAAAAAATGGAGGCACCGCAACCGGCAGAGATTCTCGGCAGTATCAAAATCGGCGATTCGGGTTTTTCTACAAACTGTGATTACGAAACTGTAATTTCCGAAGCACAAAATGCAGCGCGGAAAGCAGGGGGAAACGCGGTTAAAATCACGAAACACTCTACTCCTGATATTTGGAGTTCCTGCCACCGGATTACGGCAAATATTTTGAAAATTGACAGTTTGGATAATTATATTCAAAGTGCAGATAGTGAGATTGATAGCGCATTAGTAGGCGCTGATTATGCGTTGTTGCACCTTTATCGTCCTTCAGGAGCAGGAGCTTTAATCGGTTATGATATCCATTTGGGAGATGAAGTAATTGCAGAAATGGGCAATAATTCGTATAAAACGGTTGCTGTAAAAAACGAAGGTTTGATAACTCTTTGGGCAAAAACGGAAAGCAAATCCGAATTGAAAATGGATATTCAACACGGGAAACGGTACTACATTCGTTGCAGCATGAATATGGGATTTTTTGTCGGACACCCGAAATTAACTTTGGTTAATAACCAGACAGGTAAAGTTGAATTCGAAAAAATAGAAAATTCAAAAAATAAAAAGGGGAAATAATCAAAAAACAATATTATATTATGAATAAAATTGGAATGTTTATATGCTTCTTGTTATTCACAAACGTAGCATTAGCGCAAGTTGACACCGTTTATGCAGATTCTCCGAACAAGACAGCGAGTTCCATAGATTTTTCGGAACGCAAAAATACGGCCATTAACGTAGGTTTATTAATGGGCGGCGGAAGTCTTATCGGATTTGACCTTGAATTTATGCCCGCAAAACGGGTTGGTATTCAAGCAGGTGCGGGCATCAGTTCTTTTGGAGCAGGATTGAATTATCATTTTCAGGAAAAAATCAATTCTTCCTTTATTTCTTTGATGTATTGGCAACAAGGATGGGGTGAAAATCATTATTCTTCTTACGTAGCTCCACTTTTTACATTTCGTGCTAAAAAGATTTTTCAAGCAGGCATCGGTTTGGGCTATATTGTAAGCAAAGGTCCGAAAATTTTAGAAACGAAATATGCGGATACTGATGTGGCTTTGCTTTTTAATGTTGGGTTGTTTTTTCCTTTTTAAGCAGCGGCAGTATTATCACTTCCACACCGGCAAACACTTCGGCTCAATACAGCGGGCAGGCGAAACTTATCGCCATTCCGAAAGCAGGCAAGGAATATATATCCTGTGGCTTGTTGAAGGCGGGAATGCCTCGGAAGGAGTAAAAATCGTGAAGCAATAAAACCCATGGTTTCCATGCGCATGGAAATTTGAAGCGCTCCTTGACATATTGGTTTACACGCGATTACAGAGCTGAATTTGGCTGTCTGAAAGGAATATCGTATCTTTGTCATCGTAATTCAAAAGATAATGAAGTATCGCATATATCTGGATAACTGTTGTTTTAACCGTCCTTACGACGACCAGACACAATTAGGCATTTCCATAGAAACGCTGGCAAAACTCCATATTCAGGGGTTAGTTATTGAAAATAGGGTTGAACTTGTATGGTCCTTTATCCTGAAGTTTGAAAATAGCCGCAACATTTTCAGCGGAAAAAGGAAAGCCATCGCACAGTGGGAAAAATTAAGTTCGTTTTTTATCGAGATGTCACAAGATATAAGGACTGTCGCAAGAGAAATTATGGCAACAGGCATTAAGGAAGCCGACGCCGCTCACGTGGCTTGCGCAATAGCCGGAAACTGCGAATACTTCATAACAGTGGACAAGCGTTTGTTGAAATACCGGGACAAACGCATTGTCATTTGCAATCCGGTAGAATTTATCAACAGCATTGAAATATGACAAATAGCGCAGCATTGTTGGACAAAGGCATAAGATGTCTCAACAACGAATTGGGAATACTGGATGCCGAACGTTTTGTGGCATTGCTTTTAAGGGAACCTTTCGATTATACCGAATGGCGGAAAGAGAATTTGTTTGCAGGCATGAATCTTGACGAAATCATCGACCAGGCTGACAAGTATCACAAAGAGCATCCATAACAAAACAGAAAAGGATATGGAAAATGTACAATACGGTCGCTCCGCAAGTTGGAAGAGGCGCAAAAGGAGCTCCATAAAATAAGGGACAGCCTGAGTAATGGAAAATTCGGCTTTTAGCTTGCTACTGAACCGGGCAATACTCTTGCATACATTTTTTTGTTTTTCAGCGGATTGAAAAATAAAAATTACTTCTAATGAACAAAATTGTTCAACGCTTAGTGGGTAAATTCGTTTAAATGTGGTTATCTTTGCACCCTTAATTCAAAAAAATATGATTTCAGCAGACGGACTTACTGTCGAATTTGGGGGCACAACACTCTTTGCAGATGTTTCGTTCGTAATTAACGAGAAGGACAGAATCGCCTTGATGGGCAAAAACGGCGCGGGTAAATCGACCTTACTCAAGATTTTAGCCGGTACGCGAACGCCAAGTAAAGGAAAAGTTTCCGCCCCAAAAGATGCGGTCATCGCCTATCTCCCCCAACATCTGATGACGGAAGACGGACGAACGGTTTTTGAAGAGGCGTCCATGGCTTTTTCGCATCTTTTTGAGATGGAAAAAGAAATAGAAGCGCTCAACAAAGAATTGGAAACAAGGACGGACTATGAATCAGATAGTTATTCTGAATTAATAGAGAAATTTTCTACTTTGAGCGAAAAATTCTATTCCATTGATGCAACGAATTATGAGGCGGATGTAGAAAAAATATTGTTGGGTCTCGGATTCAAACGGGAAGATTTTCAACAACAAACAAGCAATTTCAGCGGCGGCTGGCGGATGCGGATTGAGTTGGCAAAGATTTTGCTTAAAAAACCGGATGTATTGCTATTAGACGAGCCGACCAATCATTTGGACATTGATTCCATCCAATGGCTGGAAGATTTCTTGATTAACAGCGCCAAGGCGGTTGTTGTCATTTCGCACGACCGCGCGTTTGTCGATAACATCACCACTCGCACCATCGAGGTAACGATGGGACGGATTTACGATTATAAAGTCAATTATTCCAAATACTTGGAACTTAGGAAAGAACGCCGCGAACAACAAAAAAAACAGTTCGACGACCAACAGAAAATGATTGCGGAAACGACAGAATTTATCGAACGTTTCAAAGGCACTTATTCTAAAACCCTGCAAGTGCAATCGCGCGTGAAAATGTTGGAAAAATTGGAATTGGTGGAAGTCGATGAGGAAGATACTTCGGCTTTGCGTTTGAAATTCCCGCCCTCGCCCCGTTCCGGCAACTATCCGGTCATTCTTGAAAATGTATCCAAATCTTACGGCGACCATGCCGTTTTCAGAAATGCCAACCTGACCATCGAACGCGGCAATAAAATCGCTTTTGTCGGCAAAAACGGCGAAGGAAAATCGACTTTGGTCAAGTGTATCATGAAAGAGATTGAACATGAAGGTACTTTGACCATCGGACACAACGTTCAGATTGGTTATTTTGCTCAAAATCAAGCGTCTTTGTTAGATGAAAATCTCACGGTTTTTCAAACAATCGACGATATTGCGGTGGGCGATATCCGCACTAAAATCAGAGATATTTTGGGCGCTTTTATGTTTGGGAAAGAAGATTCGGAAAAGAAAGTAAAAGTGCTTTCCGGTGGTGAAAGAACCCGTTTGGCGATGATTAAATTATTACTCGAACCGGTCAATCTATTAATTCTTGATGAGCCTACCAACCACTTGGATATGAAGACGAAAGACATTCTTAAAAACGCCTTGAATGATTTTGACGGCACGCTGATTGTGGTTTCTCACGACCGCGATTTCTTGGATGGATTGGTTACGAAAGTCTATGAATTTGGGAATCGGAAAGTGACGGAACATTTGGAGGATATTTACGGGTTTTTGCAGAAGAAAAAAATGGAGAGTTTGAGGGAACTGGAAAAATAAATACCCCCAACCCCCTCAAGGGGGCTTTAGTGTCTGCAATTGTGCAAGTTATGCTACAGCAAAGTCCCCTTGAGGGGATTTAGGGGTAATAATAATAAACGATTATGCGATTTGATGAATTGAACTTGGACGAGTCGGTGCTCATGGGCGTTGACGCCATGAATTTTAAGGAAACAACTCCTATTCAGGAGCAGACCATTCCCATCATTATGGAGGGAAAAGACTTGATTGCGTGTGCACAGACAGGTACAGGCAAGACGGCGGCGTACATTTTGCCGTTGCTGCATAAATTGATGACGGTGAAACATTCGGACAAGTCTGTGAACGCCATTATCATGTCGCCCACCCGCGAACTCGCCCAGCAAATTGACAGGCAATTTGAGGGATTTTCCTATTTTGTGCCGGTCTCGACCCTTGCCGTTTATGGCGGAGGAGACGGAATGACGTGGGATATTCAGAAAAATGGCTTGCTGAACGGGGTGGACATCATTGTGGCTACGCCCGGGCGACTGATTACCTTGCTGGATATGCATCCTATTGACTTGTCGGACGTTCAGTATTTCATTCTGGACGAAGCAGACCGGATGTTGGATATGGGTTTTTTCGACGACATCATGAAGGTCGTTAAAAAATTGCCCGAAAAAAGGCAAACCATTCTGTTTTCGGCCACGATGCCGCCAAAAATTCAGCAGCTCGCCAAACAGATTTTGCACCATCCCGAGGTAATAAAAATCGCCGTTTCCAAACCGAATGATGCGATTATGCAAGCTGCCTATATCTGCCGTGAAGAACAAAAAATGGCGCTGATTCGGGAATTGTTCAGGACACCGGTAAAATCGAAAAATATCATCTTTTCTTCCTCTAAACTCAAAGTGAAAGACCTCGCGCATACGCTGAAAATGATGAAATTCAGCGTAGCGGCAATGCACTCCGACCTTGAACAATCCGAGCGGGAACAGGTGCTGCTGGATTTCAAAAACGGCAAAATCTCTATCCTTGTCGCCACGGATATTGTCTCCAGAGGCATTGACATTGAGGATATCGGGATGGTACTCAACTACGATGTGCCGCACGATGCCGAAGATTATATCCACCGCATCGGTCGTACCGCCCGCGCCGGCGCAGATGGTCTGGCAGTCACTTTCGTATCCGAACGCGAACAAGGCAAATTCTATCGCATCGAACAATTCCTTGAACGGACAATCTATAAAATTCCCCTATCCCCTGAAATCGGCGAAGGACCGAAATATAACCCTAAAGCGTTTGAGCCTCAAGAAGATAAACGAGTGTTTAGAGGAAAAGGGCGCAATTGGAAGCGGAAACCAAGCATGAACAAGAAAAAATGATGGAGAATTTGAACGGAAAATTCACATATCTCTTTGTTTGTCATCAGAAAAAGCATACTTTTGCACCTAAAAATTAAAAACGACTAAACAATAATTCACAATGAATAATATCGCTTCCCTAATTGACGACGTAAAAAAATCGTTAGTCCCTGCCGAATTGGCTCATGGCGAAATTTTATTTAATAATAATGATTGCACCATTTTATCGCAATCGGCTGTTTCCATTGACTTTATGGTTATAGACGACGGCAAGCAGATGGAAGTTTCTCTTATTTTTGATAACGATGACAACAACCTTCATATCGTTCCCGAATGTGACGGCGAACGTACCGGATGGAATCGCTACACATATTCTTGTCTGCTTCAATACGATACGGAATTGAAACAATTGCAACCCAAAGACATTACGGAACACAAAAAATATTCCCGTCAAGGAATGATTAAACGGGTGCTGAACGAACGGTGGATGAAAGCCGAAAAAGCGGATTACCGGATTAAATGGGCGGATAATGTTTTCGGCGACCATATCCTGACCAACGAAAAAGGCATTCGCTACAAGATTTTCCTCCGCGATTTTGAAAACGAAACCGGATACAGCGACAGTTCCGACTCCCGATTCAATAAACTCGGAACTACGAAACACATTATGTATGCGTTTCGTAAATTAAAGGAAGACAAGGTGTTGTATAACCGCTTAAATAAAACTTATCCGTTTATCGAAATTTATTGCGACCCGCTGAACGACTACAAAATATCGTGGCATTACGAAGGCGAAATGCCGTTGGACGAAAAACTGCTGATTTCCAAGTTCTTTAAAAAATCGACCTGCATTGAAGATTCGGAGGTGGAAACGTTTTTACAGTTTATTGAGGAAGCGACGAATTATGAAACGATTTGCATTCGTCCGGAAGTAAAAGAAAAAGTGGAACGCCGCTATGAGGGATTAATGCTGAACGAATTACAGAAAAAACAGGAAGTCGATTTTTCATCCGCACACGCACAACTTTTCCCCTACCAAACGGAAGGCGTGAAGTTCGCCCTTTTCCGCAAAGCCGCGATTATCGCCGATGAAATGGGACTTGGGAAAACCATTCAAGCCATTGTTACGGCAACTTTAAAGAAACAGGTTTTCGGTTTCCGCAAAACATTAATCGTCTGTCCCGCCACCCTGAAATCGCAATGGAAAAAAGAAATCGAAAAATTTACGGACGAAAAAGCCTTGATACTTTCCGGAACGCCGGAAGAACGCGCCAAGCAATATCAGGACGATAATTATTTCTTTTTCATCATCAATTACGAAACGATTTTACGCGACAGTTTAGCAATCAACAAAGCGGATTTCGATTTCCTGATTTTGGACGAAGCGCAAAAAATAAAGAATTACGAAACGAAAACGGCTTCTTCGGTCAACCGTTTGAAATACAAGCACATATTGGTAATAACCGGTACGCCGATTGAAAACCGTTTGATAGATATTTTCTCCATTATCAGTACGATAGACCCGTATTTCTTGGGGCCATTGTGGGAATTTTCCTATCAACACTGCCTTTTCGACCCCGAAAAACCGAATAAAATCAACGGTTATTATGATTTAAATCCGTTGAATGAAAAACTTTCTCACATTCTTATTCGCCGGGAAAAAAGCGCCGTTTTGAGTCAATTGCCTGCTGTTCAACAAATAGATGTTCCGGTAAAACTGTCGCCCATGCAAAGCGAATATCATGCCGGTTATATGCAAGGCATTTCTCAAATTATCCGTAAGAAATTCCTGACGCCTTACGATTTGCAAAAACTGACTTTACTGCTCAACAGCGCCCGAATGGTCTGCGATTCAACTTATCTGATTGACGATGAAACCAATGAATCGCCCAAGTTAGAAGAATTGCGCGATATTTTGTTCGAGAAATTGGATATTCAAAATACCAACCGCAAGATTATTATTTTTTCGGAATGGGTAAAAGTACACAAGTTGATAGGACAACTTTTGCGGGAAAATAATATTGGTTTTGTGGAATTGAACGGGAAAATTCCCGTCCATTTACGCGGCGAACTCATTCGCAAGTTTGAAACAACGCCCGAATGTAAAATTTTTCTTTCGACCGAAGCCGGAGGCGCCGGTTTGAACTTGCAAGTAGCTGATATTCTGATTAATTTTGAACTTCCTTGGAATCCCGCCAAGAAAAATCAACGCATCGGACGCATCGACCGCCTGGGGCAAAAGAGCCACAAACTGACTATTTACAATTTTATTACCCGATTCTCAATAGAACAAAATATTGCCGCCGGATTGTTGGTAAAACAAAACCTGTTTGACGGTGTTCTTTCGGATAAAAATACAACGAATTACGTCGATTTTTCCAGCAAAGGGCGTTCGCAGTTTATTCAGCAGATAGAAGCGATGATTAAGGAGCAGGAAAGGCTTTCAGAACAGGAAAAAGGCGATTTGATTGAAAATCAAATCATTGAAACAGCAACCAAAGATATTAAAGATTCTCCGGATATTAAACAATTGGAGTTGTTTGAAGAGCCGGAAGATGACCGCGAAAAACCGGACAGCGCCGTTGCGCAGGAAAGCACACCGACGGAACAGGTTGAAAAACAAACAGAAACCGAAAAGAAATCCGCCGAAATAGAACAAGTGATGAATAGCGGAATGCAATTCTTAGCCGGTCTGTTCAAAATGTCCACAGGGAAAGATATTGGGTTGGAAAATCAGAAAATTGAGATTGATAAGGAAACGGGCGAAGTGGTGATGCGGTTTAAATTGGGGTAAAAATAACCCAATTAGGACGTTATGCGGGTATTCATTAAAAAAATCAGAGCAATTTAATAAGTTAGAGCAATTTTTTATCCATAATAGATGATATTTCAGTAATAATATATATATTTGTGCCGAAATATCAGTTGTGAGGAAAGGCTGTGTATTCTTTTGAGTATGAGAGTGAATGGTTGAAAAATGGCATTTCAATTGACCCCGAATTACCGCTTTTTGCAGGGAAACAGTATGCTGCCTTGAACGATAATTTCGGAATTTTCAAGGATTCTTCTCCCGACCGTTGGGGGCAATTGCTGATGAAACGGCGTGAACTCCTTTTGGCAAAAACGGTGCCGGCTTGAAACTGAATATTGACGAAACAAATAACTCGCTGGATATAGAATTGGTTATGAATACTGCACCCCACTATCTTTTATCGGAAACACGAAGTTTAGAAATAAAATCAGAAGTGCTTAACGCGGTTGTAAATTGGAAAAACGTTGCCGTCAAATATAAAATATCTCCTTCGGAAATAACACGAAAAATGAGGGCTTTCAGCAAGAGTACATACACATAATCGACGATTGTCCGCCGGTGTTGGAATATACTTCGGTGTCAACCACCAAGATATTCACGTTCTGACCGGAAGCGATTACGTGGTCTAATCCGCCGAAGCCGATATCGTAACCCCAACCGTCGACACCGAATTAAATTTATGTTTAATAGGATTTCAAAATAACTTCAATTTCTTCTTTTAGAATAGGTAGATGTCGTACAATAGTACCCCAAATGATACCATCATCAATTTTGTCGTATCCATGTATTACCCTGTTTCGCATACCGATAATTTGCTGTTTACTCGATATTTGAACATCAGGCATAATTTTGTTTATCTTATTTAAGGCTTCCCCGATAATTTCAAATTCTCTTTCAACAGCGCGCCGAAGCATCTTATTTTCCGCATAAACATTAAAATCGCGTTTTTCGCCAAGATAATTTTCTATCGAAAGAACAGCTTCTTGTATGTCGAAGATGTATTTCTTTATTTCAATATCCATACAAAGGCGTTTTTGTTTGATTGACAGAATAAATAAAGTATGGATTTTTAAGCGATTTTTCCGTTACCAAATCAACAGGGCGGTGGAAAATTTTTTCGAATAAATCGGCTGTTTGAAAATAATTGTCGGCATAATCGCCAAAGTCCAAAGGTTTGAAAGAAACCAATAAATCAATGTCGCTCGTATCGTTAAACTTGTCGGTGCAGACCGAGCCAAATGCAAATAGTGTTTGGACATGGTGTTGGTCGCACACTGTCCTGATTTTATCAATATTATTTGCTATTATACTATGCATGACATTCAACATGATGATTACAAAACACAAAGGTAACTATTTTATTCATATTTTGCAAAATGTTTACGATTAAAAAAATTGAGGAAAAATTCATTTTTTTACGAATAATCCTTAATCATTGGACTTCTACTTTCCGACCAGAGGCTTTCCTGTAATTTTTAATTATATTGCTTTCAAATCAAAATACATGGCGCGAGTATCCTCGTCAAAATCTTTGGTTGTCAGGTATCTAAATTTGCTCTTTTCGTAAAATGGTAATGCTGAGCGGTACGCATCTACGGTTATGAAACGACAAGCAGCGTGGTGCCGTTCGTTGAGATACATTTCGCGCACACTTAAAAGCAAAAGTCTGCCTATGCCTAAACCGGCACATTTTTTATCTACAGCTAATCGTCCTACTTTTACAGAGGGGTATGTTTTGCGTCTTTTACTGTTTGGGATTTTACGCCCGACCTTGTTCCAAAGTGCTTTTTCCTCTTCGGTTAAAATAGTGGTTCGTATCAAACTATCGTATGAAAGGCAATAGTATGCAACAATTTTATCGTCAATTTTTGCCAAATAAGTAATTGCGAGCATTGATTTCAAATAGTTTTTTGCATCGTTGAGCAAAAATCCATTCAAATCAGTGTCGCCACAATCGAAAGAAGAAACCGGGGTATCTTCCTCCAAACGAACAATTTTAATTTTCTCCAGTATAGGATTCATAAGGGGGAAATTGAGCTGCCCGTTTAAACCATTCGTATGCTTGGCGTTGTTCTTCGCGTTCTTCGGGCGAAATTTTCTGCACATTTCCATTGCCTTTGCAAAGCGAATAGAATCCTTACCTGTAAGAATCGGTGTCGATTTAATTGGTGTTGCCATAATTTTATGTATATCTATATTCTGAATACAAAAGTATAACTTTATTCTGAATTTGAACATATTATTATCGAAAATCCATTGTGGTTTCGTGTGATTTTTAAAATATGTTGTATGTTTGCACAAACAGCAGGCCTGAAACCTCTGAAGAATTGGAAAAAAAATTTTCATATTTAAAATAAAAGCATTACCTTTGCACTCCGAATTAAAAAACGATTATTAATTAAAAAAAAGATCAATGAACAGTTACGAAACCGTTTTCATTTTGACTCCCGTTTTGTCTGATCCACAGATGAAGGAAGCGGTCGAAAAATTCAAAGACATTCTTGCTGCCGAAGGCTCCGAGATTGTGAACATTGAGAATTGGGGACTGCGCAAATTAGCATACCCGATTCAGAAAAAGTCCACCGGATTCTATACTTTAATAGAATTCCAAGCAGATCCTACTGTTATTGCCAAACTGGAAACCCAGTTCCGTCGCGATGAAAAAGTACTTCGATTTCTGACTTTCCGTCAGGATAAAAATTTTGCAGCTTACGCAGCTAAGAGAAGAAATAAAACTAAAGAAACTGTAAAGGAGAACTAAATCATGGCAACAAACAATAATTCCGAAATTCGTTACTTAACTCCTCCAACTGTTGATGTTAAGAAGAAAAAATATTGCCGGTTCAAAAAAAGCGGCATCAAGTTTATTGATTATAAAGATCCGGAATTTCTGAAGAAATTCCTGAACGAACAAGGGAAAATTCTTCCGCGCCGGATTACCGGTACTTCGTTGAAATTCCAACACCGTATCGCTCAAGCCGTGAAGCGCGCGCGCCATTTGGCCTTGCTTCCTTATGTAACCGATTTAATGAAATAAAAAAGGAGGAATAATTATGCAAATAATTTTGTTAGAAGACGTTATCAATCTTGGATATAAAGATGATGTTGTTACCGTTAAAGACGGTTATGGAAGGAACTATTTGATTCCTGAAAAGAAAGCAGTTATTGCTTCCGAATCGGCAAAGAAAGTTTTGGCGGAAAATCTTCGCCAACGCGCCCACAAATTGGAGAAAATCAAGACAAATGCCCAGACTTTAGCCGCTAAATTGGAAGGTGTTTCGCTTACGATTGGCGCTAAAACAAGTTCTTCGGGAACTATTTTTGGTTCGGTTACCAATATCCAACTTGCCGATGAATTGGCAAAAAAGGGTTTTGAAGTGGACAGAAAACTGATTCTCATCAAAGAATCTGTAAAAGAAGTCGGTAGTTATAAAGCTTTGGTAAAACTTCACAAAGACATTTCGGTCGAAATACCTTTCGAAGTAGTAAGCGAGTAAATATTTTCATTTATATAAACTTTGGATATAAAAATGGCGGGATTTATCCTGCCATTTTTTTTGTATAATCGAGTAGGAGAAACGGGATTATTTCCCGTTTCGACCTCCCCCGTACCACCTCGCGATGGACACCCTTGCCTTGAGTTAATGGTTGGATACTACCGACCCCTATAGTGGACTTGCACCACTTACATTAATAGTCATGTACAGCGACATAAACTGACGGCTTCCATTTGAGTGAAGCCGTCGGTAAGGATTAAAAGACAATTTTCTCTATTACAATTAAAAAAAAAGTCATTTTTTGTTGTTTATTAATTTTTTTTGATAACTTTGCACTGTTTATTGATAAAATAATTATAAATGACGAATGATTAAAAGACAATTTTCTCCATTACAATAAAAAAAAGTCATTTTTTGTCGTTTATTAATTTTTTTTTGATAACTTTGTACTGTTTTTCGCGAAAATAATTAGTTACAAAAAATATGATGAGCGCTTTAAGCGCCTAACCCAATTTCATTTATTAATTTTTAAATATAAGTGTATGAAATGTTTTTTTACTGTACTAACAGCGCTTTTAGCTATTTTTACTGTTAATGCGCAAAATTTCAATGATTTAGCCGTAGAAAAGCAGTATCCTGACGACAGCAAAGCCTTGGAAGTTTACCAGGCTGCCGTGGATCGCCAAGTAGATCCTGCAACACCGGCATCGAAAGTTACCTGGCTGGCAAATAAACCGGCTAACAATTGGTTCTTCTCACTGGAAGGTGGGTTGGCATGGTTGGGCTCTGAAGGTTTCAGAGAGATTGATTTGGCGGACAATCTGAAACTCACAGGTGGATTTGCTTTAGGTAGATGGCTCAATCCTGTTCTGGGAATTCGTTTGGATGTTTCTGCAGCAAAATTATCAACGATCATGGGGGAAAGTTCTATGCTTTATATTGGACAAAACCACACGAATCCGCAAGGTAAAGAAACACCGGAATCGTATTGGAAAGCCGATGGCAGTCAATTCTGGAAAGACCGTTTTTTTAATGACGGGAAGAAATATAAAAATGGTTATTTGTGTGATTTCACATACGCCGGCGCCAGTGTTGACCTGATGGTTAATCTGAAGAATTTATTTACTCCATACAACCCGAATACTTTCTTCAATCCGGTTATTTACGGAGGTATCGGATATGCTCATACTTTCATGGATGGAGAAAGAACTGCCGTTAATGTCATGATGGAAAGATTCGGATTGCAATTTAATTTCCGTTTGGCGAAACAGTGGGACTTGTATCTGGCAGTAGAGGATATGATGGTTCCCGAATTATTTGACCGTCAAATCGGAGGTAACAGAGAACAAGACCAGGTGCTTTCTGCTAAATTAGGATTGACCTACCATTTTGGTTTCAACAATTTTATTAAAGCTCCTTTTGGTGCGGTTCAAACAGTTGAAGCTGCTCCGGATCAATCGCAAATAAAGGCATTGAACGACAAAATTAACGATTTGAAACAACGGTTGAATGACTGTCTTTCAAAACCGGCTCCGACTCCTGTTCCCGTCACACCGGAACACCCGGTAGGTTTAGAACCGGTATTCTTCAACTTGGATAAATATGATATCCGGGATAACTCCGAAATGGCGAAAATTGAAAAAGCAGCTCAATATTTGAAAGACAATAAAGAAGCTATATTGGTACTTGCAGGTTTTGCAGATGTTAAAACCGGAAGTCATTCTCATAACTGGACGTTGTCCAAGAACAGAATCAATACGGTTGCTGATGTATTGGTTAAGAAATATGGCATCAACAAAAATCGTTTGATATTTGCACCGGGTGGCGATAAAACACAGCCTTTCAGTGTAAACGACAAAAATCGTGTCGTTTTGTTTCTTAAATAATTTTACATCCTGACTATACATTAGAAGTGGCTACTGCGAAATATTCGCGGCAGCCATTTTTTTATACAAATTATTTCACATAAGTATGTCCGTTTATTTTGTATATAAAATTTTAGTATTATCTTTGCACCGGAAATTCACAAATAAGTATTATTCAATTCTATGAGACTGGATACATTGACTTCAATATCTCCCGTTGATGGCAGGTATAGAGATAAAACAGTTAATCTTGCGGCTTATTTCTCGGAATATGCGCTGATGAAGTATAGGATTTTAGTTGAAATTGAATATTTTATATCTCTTTGTGAATGGCCGCTTCCACAATTATCCGCGATAAACAAACCGGATGTTTTTGAGTCCTTACGTAAGATTTACGCAAACTTTTCACTGGAAGATGCCGAACATATCAAAGGAATAGAAAAGATAACCAATCACGATGTAAAAGCGGTCGAATATTTCATCAAAGAAGCATTTGAGAAAATCGGTCTGGGGGAATACAAAGAGTTCATTCATTTCGGATTAACCTCACAGGATATCAATAATACGGCTATTCCGTTGTCGATTAAAGATGCGTTGCAGAACGAATATTTTCCGCAATTATATCAATTAATAGAAGTATTGGAACAGTATGCCCGCGAATGGGAAAATACGCCTATGATGGCGAAAACGCACGGACAACCGGCTTCGCCGACTCGTTTGGGAAAGGAAATAAAAGTATTTGTAAGCCGGTTGCAACAGCAAACCGGTTTGTTGAAGCAAATTCCTGTTTCGGTTAAATCCCTCTGCAAACGGGAAACCGGCAATTTCGCCGATAAATGTTCCAAGACAGCGTTCGCAATCCCCAAATTTCCTTCTGCATTTTCGAAATCTATGGGATTTACTTTGTGCGGCATAGCCGATGAACCGATTTCTCCGGGTTTGATTTTCTGCTTGAAATATTCCATCGAAATATACAACCAAAAATCTCTTACCAAGTCGATTAAAATGGTATCAATTCGCTTTAATCCGTCAAACAGCGCGCTTAAATTGTCATAATTCGATATTTGCGTGGTATATGCTTCTCGCACAAGACCTAATTTTTCTTCGGCAAATTTATCGCCGAATAACTTCCAATCTATTCCGGGATAAGCTACATGATGCGCATTGTAATTACCTGTTGCACCGCCGAATTTAACCGAAACAGGAATTTGCTTCAACAAACCGGTTTGCTGTTGCAACCGGCTTACAAATACTTTTATTTCCTTTCCCAAACGAGTCGGCGAAGCCGGTTGTCCGTGCGTTTTCG
>BNTV01000033.1 GCA_025996865.1 Bacteroidia bacterium | reverse complement strand
CTTGCCGCCTTGAATAATTCCTGAATGGATGAGGAAGAAATATAGCCCGAACCTTCAATTCCATCAATAATCCTTCTGATTTGGGGAACATCTACTCCTTTCAGTTCTAAGTTATTAGCCAAAGGTTTCGGGGTTTTCAACACGCGAATTAATGCATCGGCCAAACCTACTTCATCGCTGAAATTCACATGCCCTTTTTTCACAAAGAAATCGGTTTCATCCCAAGCCGTACTCACTGAAGGAAGAATGGGAAAAATCGGTTTGGAACAAGCTCTCATCTTGTGGTCAAGCACTTCGTATGCTTCATAAACGCGGGTCAATCCGGGACTGCCGAAAATAACCGCAATGCCGTCGATATCGGTAAATTTATGTTCGCAATAATCAATCGCGATGGCCAAATGTTCGGGGCCGCCGGTTCCGATAATGTCAATCGGATTGCTGACGGACGAGCCGGGAAGCAGTTGCGCTTTCAACTTGTTGGCCAAAGTGGTTCCCGATAGTTGCGGAATTTCCATGCCCCCCTTGGCCAAAGCATCCGTCAGGATAACCGCCGGGCCGCCGGCATGAGTCACAATACCGATATTTTTCCCTTTTAACTCTTTCAAAGTGAACACCGCACCTACGGTCGCCAATTCTTCACGGCTGTAACAACGCACTACTCCGGCTTTGCGGAACAGAGCTTCTACGGCCAAGTCGGGATTCGCCATGGCGCCCGTGTGAGACGAAGCCGCTCTCATGCCCGATTCGGAAGTTCCCGATTTGATGGCTGCTATCCGGCAACCTTTGCGAATCAGCGAACTGGTATGTTCGAGGAGTTTGTCGGGATCTTTAACGCTTTCGATGTATAACAATTTGATTAAAGAGTCTTTTTCCGGATCGAATGTTTCGTCCATGTATTCCAGGACATCTTCGACGGAAACCTGTGAGCCGTTCCCGATAGACCAAACGGAATTGAAACGCAAGCCCATCCGGATCGAAGATTCCATGATAAATAAGGCTGTTCCACCCGAACTGGATATCATATCCACGCCTTTCGGATCCATTTCCGGAATCGGTAAAGTGAATAGACTGTGGTGATTGCGATTGAGTATTCCGATACAATTCGGGCCAATCAGACAGGCGCCGGCCTCGGTAACTGTTTTTACAATTTGTTGTTCCGCAGCGCCGCCTTCGGAAGTTTCTTCCCCGAATCCGGCCGTGAACATGATAAAGGCTTTCACTCCTTTTTCCTGTGCCAAAACCGTGATGGTTTCCGGACAAGCGCTTGCCGGAATGGCAATAATCGCCAAATCGGTTTGCGGAATATCGTGAACACTTGGGTAGCTTTTCACTCCTTGAACTTCGCTTTCTTTTGCGTTTACTGCATACAATTCGCCTTTGTACTTCCCGTTCAATAGATTGCGGAGACAGTTTCCGCCGGGTTTGGATGTTTTATTGGAGCCACCTACGACCACAATGCTTTTCGGATTGATTAGTTCTTGATTAATCATAATAGAAATAAAATTAATTCAAATGTTTTCGTAAGTAAAGCCATTGGCTTTCATTTCGTTTTTATCGTAAATATTTCGTCCATCAACGATTACCGGATTTTTCATCACTTTTTTCAAAACTTCCCAAGCCGGCAGGCGAAATTCTTTCCATTCGGTCAAAAGCAATAAGGCGTCTGCGTCCAAAACCGCATCGTACATGTCGCGTGCATAAATCACCTTATCGCCCAATCTCCGTTTACTTTCGTTCATTGCTACGGGGTCATAAACCCGGATGTTGCAACCGGCTTTCAGGAGCGAATCAATTGCAACCAATGACGGCGCATCTCGCATATCGTCGGTTTCCGGTTTGAAAGCCAATCCCCACAAAGCAATGGTTTTTCCCGAAAGATCGTTGTTGAATATTTTTTGTAATTTCTTGAATAGAATGAATTTTTGATTTTCGTTTACCGCTTCCACGGCTTTCAGCACCTGCATTTCATAACCATTCTGAGCAGCGGTTTTTATCAAGGCTTTTACGTCTTTCGGAAAACAGGAACCGCCATAACCGCATCCGGGATACAGGAATTTACTCCCTATCCGCGAATCCGAACCTATTCCGCTACGAACCATATTTACGTCTGCGCCAACCAATTGGCAGAGATTGGCTATATCGTTCATGAAAGAAATCCGGGTGGCCAGCATGGCATTGGCAGCGTATTTGATCATTTCAGCCGAAGGAATATCGGTGAATATCATCCGGTAATGATTCAGGGTGAAAGGTTTGTATAAACGTTCCATCAAATTTTTCGCCTTTTCACTTTCCGTACCGACAACAACCCGGTCGGGACCCATAAAGTCTGTGATAGCCGCTCCTTCTTTTAGAAATTCGGGATTGGAAGCTACATCGAAAGAAATGGCTGCGCCTCTTTTGTCCAATTCTTCCTGAATCACGGCTTTTACTTTGGCGGCAGTACCGACAGGCACTGTACTTTTAGTGACGACTAAAAGATATTTGTTAATATTTTGTCCAATGGTGCGTGCTACATCCAATACATAACGCAAATCAGCGCTTCCGTCTTCGTCGGGTGGAGTTCCTACCGCATTGAAAAGCACTTCAACATCCTCTAAACAAGATGTCAAATCAGTTGTAAATTTTAATCTTCCGGCTTTGAAATTTTTTGTTACCAAGTCTTCCAAACCGGGTTCGTAAATAGGAATAATTCCTTGATTGAGATTTTGTATCTTAGCGGAATCCACGTCCACGCACGTTACGTTAATACCCATTTCGGAGAAACAGGTTCCTGTAACTAAACCGACATAGCCGGTGCCAACAATTGCTATATTCATAGAAAGTAATTAGAATTTATTTTGCAAAAGTACGAAAAATTTCCGTACAATCCTCTAAAAAACACAATTTTACCCGAAAGAGAAGTATGAATGGGTAACGATATAGAAATGAGCGAATTACTTTTGTTTGCTGCGTTTTTCCATTGTTTTTCAAATAACTCACGACAAAATTAAAACATTATTTAATAACATGCAAAATTATTCAAAAATTGAGAATATGAAATTGTTGGACAAGTATGGTGGCGGTAAGAAGAAACAAAGACAATTAGCTATTTTAGTTTTATAATTTTTCTATCAATCCCTCTTTTACCACCTCCCACGCCCCCTGCGGCTCAAAACCCAAACTCGGACGAAGCAACCCCTGCGTATCATTCAAAAAGATTTCTTCCTGCATCTTCTCTTCCATATTTGCCAAATACACCGCTTTCGATGGCGATTCCCCATCGGAAAAAGAAATATAGTCGCGATAACATTTTACCACATTGTTAATATCAATCCAAGGAACTGTATTCGTCCATTCTGAAATGGCATTTTTTGGTATCATAACTCGTCAATTTCTATTTCTTCGTTAATAATTATTTTCCATTTATTATCTGTCTTATATTCAGATAATTCTAATTTTTTAGATGCCAACGACAAGGGACATTTTTTAAATTTTATACCTGTCTGTTTCGCTTTTTGTTCTAATGTGTCAGCCAATTTTTCGTATCCTAATAAGTCAAGCAGATAACCCAGACGCTGTATGGCTTGGCTATTAAATAATTTAAAAAAAACTGCCTCTAAATTGTCAAAATTCATCGTTTCAGCCAATTCATTCAAAACGGTTGCAACTCGATTTAATCCTCCTGTATTTTTTTTATAATTAATTAAATCAAAAGCCGTTAATTCAGGTATGGATATATTCACATATCCGCTGCTTGTCATTAGATTAGTGAGATATTTTGTCGGGATATTTTTCTTCGTAACAAAATTAATTTTTACATCTTTCTTTTGTTTGTCGCGAAGATTGCCGGAATTGGTAATAACCGTAAATTCTTGCGGCTGTTGGTGTGAAGCCCCTTGCAAAGCCGCCGCACTCAATAAAGCAATATAATATTCTTTCCCTAAATGCTTCATTAGTTGGTCGATATATTCTATCGGCGGAACAATCCCTTTTAAGCCATACTCAACAGGCACGATTACAAAAAAACCATGCCAAACAGACTGTATTTTCTTTTTTGCCACAAGTCTATACAATGAATTTCGTATGTTTGCAAGCGACAAATCAGGAAATTGTTTCTCTACTTCTTGCTGCGAAAATACAATTTTGCCTCTTTTCGGCAGATCTTCAATCCAATACCTAACTTTACTATATTGCTCCATTTTGAAAATTATTTATAAGTGCAAAGATACAGTTTTTTTACGTTACATCTGCAAAAAACATCATTTTTTGATATAAAACGCAGTTATACTGCAATTATCGTTTTGGTTTACGCATATTACAACTCTTACATAATTCAATTTTTCCAAAAACGGACACTTATAACTTTCGGGAACTTCCGCTTCTTCGTTTTCAGTAAGCGGGATTTGCTATTTTATAGGGTATTTGCGAAAACCTAAAAATTTGTTTTGATTACCTCGAAAAGTAGTTATACATATATATAATAAAAAAAATTAGTGCTCATCCAATACCTCAAACTCCGAATTGATACTGACAAATTCCGGTACGATTTGTTTCATGATTTTTACGATTTTCATATTGTCGCAAGAGTATGAAATTTCAATCAGTTGGTTTAACAAGGGTGATATTTTCTTAATATCCTGTTTACATACGTTTGCAACCATAATTTTTTTATTATGAGTTGGGTTATGGGTTTCTTTATCGTACAATAGTTCTTCGTAGAGTTTTTCTCCGGGGCGGAGGCCTGTGAATACAATATTAATTTCTTCATACGGTTTAAAGCCTGACAAACGAATCATTTCCTCAGCCATATCCTTTATCTTGACCGGTTCGCCCATGTCGAAGATGAAAATTTCCCCGCCTTTTCCGAAATTACCGGCTTCGAGTACCAAGCTGCAAGCTTCGGGAATCGTCATGAAATAACGGATAATATCGGGATCGGTTACCGTTACCGGGCCGCCTTCTTTGATTTGTTTTTCAAATATAGGAATTACTGAGCCGTTTGAACCCAATACATTTCCGAACCGGGTGGTAATAAACCGGGTTGAAGGTGAATTTTCAGTATTTTCTTTTTCCAAATGACCGAATAAAGCCTGAATATAAATTTCCGCAATTCGTTTGGAAGCGCCCATTACATTGCTGGGATTGACGGCTTTGTCGGTTGAAATCATTACAAAATTTTCAGCGCCGTAAGCCAAAGCCATATCCGCTACGTTTTTAGAACCTAATACATTGGTCAGAATGGCTTCGCCCGGATGATTTTCCATCATGGGAACGTGTTTGTAAGCTGCTGCATGATAGACACAATGGGGGTTATAGGCTGAGAAAATGTGTTCCATTTTGCCCTTATTCCGGACATCGGCAATAATAGATACAAATTTCACATCAGGAAAAGCCTCTTTTAAGTTCAAACCCAATTGGTGAAGCGGAGTTTCTGCAATATCGCAGAGTATTAACAACTCTAAATTAAATTGGCAGAGCTGGCGGACAATTTCACTTCCGATAGAACCGGCGGCGCCTGTGACCAGCGCTCTTTTCCCTTCCAGATTTTTTCGGATGGTGTCGGTATCAATTTCAATGGGAGCGCGTCCCAGCAAATCTTCAATATTGAAATTGTTTATTTCATTCCTGTCGCTTTTCCATTTTTGTATGGACGGAGCCGCCATCAATTCGATTTTATTTTGATAACAAATTTCCGCAAGTACTTGTTTCTCAAGTCGGTTTATATCTTCCGGCTGGATAAGAATCGCTTTGACCTGATTGAATTTATGGATGTTATTGTAAAAAACATCTTTGTAATAAATCGGTTTACCCATTATTTTCTGATGGGAAATATTGGATGTCGAAATAAAGCCGATAATCTTATAATTGGAATTATCACCGGTCTCAATCATTTTAGCTAAATTGATGTTTGATGGTTCTACGCCATAAACCAGCATGGGCGACATTTTGATTCTATTATCGTGAATTCTGTTTACATAATCGAAGATCACGCGAACCAACATTCTGAAAGAGAAAATGAAAATAAATGTCAGCAAAAAATTAATGAAAAAAATGGATAATGTAATAAAAAATCTTTGATAAGCGATAAAATAAATAATCGCTAATATAACATTAGCGCAAAATATAGCAAACCATATCCGCAAGGCGTCTTTAAAAGTAGAATAACGCAAAAGGCCGGAATAGGTTTTAAAAGCAAAAAAAGACAAACCTGTAATCCCCACACATATCAATGCTTTCTCCAAAAAGCGGTTCCAATTAATTGGAATTGACGTTAATTCCACATAAATAAAAGTTGTAAGCAAAAAAGCAAACAAAGCAGAAAAAAGATCAAAAAGAAAAATAATCTTTCTCGGCAAATGAGGAAACGTCCTCAGTTTCGGGAATAGTTTCAAAAAATGCTCTATCATCCTTGTGTTTCAATTATTGATTATTTGCGTGCAAAGTTAATAATTTTTTTCATTATAAGTATTATTTTTTAGTTGAAAATTGCCGTTTTTTTCAATTTTTAGCAAAAAACCCAGATTATTCGTGTATATATCTCCGGAATCAGCGGCGAATTGAATAGTGAATGTCCAGTTTCCCCATTTTGGGTACACATAATTACACTCCAATAAATTTGAAAAGCTTTGTTTTTTCTTTAAATAAGGATTTCCATGAGTACCATAACCTTCTGTATAAGAAGCGATGAATCTGTATGATAAATTGGAGGAAATATTTCCATTGATTCCTGCATGATAAGCTTTGATGCGGGTATCATTGAAGCCTAAGCTGCCATTGGTATTGTATTCCGGAGAAGTAATCAAGGGATTGCCGATTGCCCGGCCAAAATAAGACCAGCCCGTGTTGTATAAACCGTGGTTGTAATAACTGTCGCCCCCTCCGTAGCGTGTTTTCAAATCAGGCCGGCCCGGAATGGAAAACGGGAAGTGGAAAGGGCCGCTTTGGTTCGTCGAATTGAAATGCTCAAAAACCCATTTTTTCAGATAGGGTAAAGGGAGAGTACATTCAATTCCCCAGATTCCATCTCGCCAGTTGGCGAACTCCATCCCCGATTTGTCTGTAAAAAAATGTTGCTTATAGACAGACAGTTCCCAATCCGAATGTGTATAACCGGTCTTGAGGCTGTACGTTCCCAAGTGGTCGCCCAATACATTGATTTGGTCACTCACAGTTGCACGGTCATCCCCTTCCGAGCCTTTAATTATCCGCCAAAAATCGGAAAGAGTTTGGGGTTGATCCCCAAGCTTTGAATGCCATCCACCCCATTGAGCGTAATCTTCACCGCCCAAAATCAGGAAAAAAGACTGAGCCTGCGTTTTTTTCAGCATCAGGTAAACCGATTTGTGATGCAGTAAACGCCTTTGCACATAAGATGATTTTTCATTTACTAAAGACAAAACATATTTGTCGTCCATAAATTTTCCTGCGGCAAAATCGCCTTTTACCTGTAAATACCCACGGGTAAAAGGAACCGCCGTAAATTCGGGTATGCTTAAATTTATTTCGGGAATGGGACGGGCATTGGTGGAAAGCATCCCGTCGCCGGAACTCAATGCCGGGTCGAGTATGGAGTGATAATCTTCTTTGCTTCCGAATTTTAGCCGGAAGGCATGAAAATCGAGAGAAAGATATAACTGCTGGAAACAGGGATTTATTTTCCCCCGGTTGTAATTAATCCCATCTGTGTTTCGAACCAAGTAATCCACGCCGGCTTCCAGACTTAGATTTGGATTAAACCGGTAAAAACCGTTTACGCCTCCGCGCAAGCCGCCGTTATTTGCATCAAGCGGAACGGTTCCGTAGGTATTGCTGTGCATCAGGAATGGAGTTGTAGATTGATAGGCTGCCGAACCGAACATCTCAAGTTTGTACCCGACTTTGATGTAGTTGGTTGTATCCGGATTTCCGGAAAAAGCGGGAAGAACAGATTGTGTAAGCCACAAAGCTATAAAAATGAATAAATTAATTACTTTCATAATATAAATCAACTATTTCCGGTAAATCTTTCCATGGTAGTTGCCTGTCCTGCGTTAATGCCTTCCGAACGGAAAACTTTCAGGATCGTTTTATAGATTATTTTAATGTCTAATTTCAAAGAAAGATGATCTACATACCAAACATCCCACTGGAATTTCTGCTGCCATGAAATGGCGTTGCGGCCATTCACCTGCGCCAAACCGGTAATCCCGGGACGAACTTCATGCCGGCGGATTTGGTTTTTGTCGTATAACGGAAAATATTCGACCAATAAGGGACGAGGACCTACCAGCGACATGTCTCCTTTCAGTACGTTCCACAGTTGGGGAATCTCGTCTAAGGAAGCGCTCCGGATAAAACGTCCGGTTTTCGACAAACGTTCCATGTCGGGCAGTAAATTTCCATGACTGTCTTTTTTATCGTTCATGGTTTTGAACTTGACGATTCTGAAAATTTTACCCGCTTTCCCGGGTCTGTCCTGGAAGAAAAAAACTTTCCCCCGGTTGGTCAAGTACAGAAGGACAATGATAATTCCGATGAGTGGTGACAGAAGAATCAGGCCGCACAGAGCGGCGGAAAAATCAATAAGGCGTTTGAGGAAGTATTTATACATTAACAGTAATCATAATTTTCTTGATTAACAGCTGCAAAGATAATACTTTTTTACGTTTAAACAATCACTTTCCGTATATTTTCCACAACCCGGGCCAAATCCTGTTCCGTCAATATCGAACCCGAAGGCAAACACAAACCGTTTTTGAACAATTGTTCGCTTACCCCGTTTCCATAATAAGGATGATCCCGGAAAACCGGTTGCAGATGCATGGGTTTCCAAAGCGGACGGGATTCGATGTTTGCGGTTTCCAATGCCAAACGCAGGTCTTCACGGGTAATGTCGCCGGTTTTCAGAGGATCAACGGCGATGGAAGTGATCCAGTAATTGGAATAAAAATCCGGAGAAGGTTCCGTTTGGAAAGTAATACCTTCTCTATCGGATAAATGATTTTGGTAAAATTGATTGATTTTTCTCCGTTGTTCGACTCGTTGGGACAAAACTTCCATTTGTCCTCTGCCGATTCCGGCTAAAACGTTACTCATCCGGTAATTATAGCCTACATGAGAATGTTGGTAATGCGGGGCGGCATCGCGCGCCTGGGTTGCCAGGAAACGGGCTTGTTTGACATAATCTTCGTTTCTCGACAGCAAAACCCCTCCGCCCGAAGTGGTAATAATTTTATTCCCATTGAACGAAATAGCAGCAATATCTCCGAAAGTACCGCAATGAATCCCTTTATACATCGAACCCAAAGCTTCGGCGGCATCTTCCAGGATGGCTATTTCATACTTCCTGGCTATTTTGCGTATCTCGTCCATTTTGGCAGGCATTCCGTAAAGATGCACGACGATGATTACTTTCGGTTTTTTGCCGGTTTTTTTTATCCGGTCTTCGATTGCCTTTTCCAGAAATTCGGGCGACATGTTCCATGTATCCGGTTCACTATCCACGAAAACCGGTTTTGCTCCGAGGTAATAAATGGGGTTGGTCGAAGCGGTGTAGGTAAAACTCTGACAAATCACTTCGTCTTCCGGTTCGACTCCCAGTAAAGCCAAACCGAGATGTATGGCGGCAGTTCCCGAATTTAATGCTAAAGCATGAGATTGATTTCCCAAGTAGGTTTCTAAATCCTGTTCAAAGGCATCCAGATTATGTCCGACGGTTGTAACCCAATTTGTATCAAACGCTTCCTGAATATATTTTAGTTCTCTTCCGCTTAAATGGGCGATAGAAAGGTGAATTCTGTTTTGCATTGATGTCATTTTTTAATGTTATTCCATTTTGAATTTCTTCCGCCAGTTGATGAAATTTTTTATTCCGGTTTCCAGATTTACTTGCGGTCTGTAAGCAACCAATTTTTCCAATTTACTTGTATCGGCATACGTTTGATAAACGTCGCCCTTTTGCATCGGATACATTTCCAAGATGGCTTTTTTGCCGATTTCCGTTTCAAGCGTCCGGATAAAATCCATTAACGGAACCGGTTGGGAGTTTCCTATGTTTAGAATCCGGTAATAGGGATGTTCGTCTTCTTTTGCCGGAACGTGATTCATAACCCGGATAACGCCTTCGACAATATCGTCAATGTAAGTAAAATCACGGCTTAAATCACCGTTGTTGAATACTTTAATCGTTTTTCCATCGAGAATAAACTTCGCAAAAAGCATGGGAGCCATGTCCGGCCTTCCCCAAGGCCCATATACCGTGAAAAATCGCAATCCGGTAGTGGGCAATTGATATAAATGGCTGTAAGTGTGAGCCATTAACTCATTCGCTTTTTTGGTGGCGGCATATAAGCTGACCGGATAATCAACCGGGTCATCTTCGGAAAATGGAACTTTTTCGTTCATTCCGTAAACGCTGCTCGAACTGGCATAAACGAGGTGTTCAATTTGATTGTGCCGGCAACATTCCAGCATATTGATGAAACCGACAATGTTGCTATCTATGTAGGCGCCGGGATTTTCTATCGAATACCGGACGCCGGCTTGGGCAGCCAGATGACATACGCGGTCGAATTTTTCTTCTGCAAAAAGACGTTCCACAAGCGGTTTTGCCTCCAAATCCAAACGGATAAAACGATATTCCGGGTATTTTCCGCTTTGAATTAATTTTCCGTATTCGATTTGATTTTCTGCCACACCGGTTTCTTCCAGACGTGCATATTTCAACCGAACATCGTAATAGTCATTGATATTGTCTAAACCGACCACTTCATGTCCGGTTTCCAATAATCTTCGGGCTACGTGAAAGCCGATGAAACCGGCTGTTCCGGTAACTAATATTTTCATAAGCTATTTCTTTTTTTATAATCTCCCATCTACCCACTGTCTATTCACAACAGCCTTTACATCAAAAATCACCGTTTTTTGGTTATAATATTTTTCAAAATCAAATGTTTTAAATTCTTCATGCGCAACAGCGAGAATAATCGCCTCGTATTTTTTGTTTACATCCACTGTTTTCATAACCGGAACGCCATATTCATGCTTTAACTCTTCCGCATCTACCCAAGGATCACAAATATCCGCCTCAATGCCGAATCCACACAACTCGTGATAAATATCCACCACTTTCGTATTGCGGATATCCGGACAGTTTTCTTTGAACGTTACTCCTAATATCAATACCCTGGCGCCTTTGATTTTATGGTCTTTCCGGATCATTAATTTCAGCACTTTGTTGGCTATGAAAGGCGCTATACAGTTATTTACCTGCCTTCCGGACAGTATAACCTGTGGAATATAACCCAAAATTTCAGCTTTTTTAGCCAGATAATAAGGGTCAACGCTGATGCAATGTCCACCAACCAATCCCGGACGGTATTTCAAAAAGTTCCATTTTGTCCCGGCCGCTTCAATCACATCATTGGTATCAATTCCCATGCGGTCGAAAATCAGCGCTAATTCATTGACAAACGAAATATTAATATCACGTTGTGCATTTTCGATAATTTTTGAGGCCTCTGCTACTTTTATCGAAGGCGCTTTGTGTGTTCCCGCCGTAATAATCGAACGGTACAAATTATCTATTTTATCCGCAACTTCAGGCGTTGAACCGGAAGTTACTTTTTTGATCGAGGTCAATGTATTTACCTTATCGCCCGGATTGATCCGTTCGGGCGAATATCCGGCAAAGAAATCGACATTGAATTTCAAACCCGATATACGTTCAATAACCGGTACGCAATCTTCTTCGGTGCAACCGGGGTAAGTTGTTGATTCGTAAATGACTATATCGTTTTTCGAGATTGCTCGTCCAAGCATTTCGGATGCACTGACGAGCGGACGTAAGTCGGGCGTATTAAACCGGTCGATGGGCGTTGGAACCGTAACAATGTAAACAGTACAACTTTTCAGATCGTTCTCGTCGTATGAAAAAGAAAGTCCTTTATCGGGGTTTGCTTCATGCAGTTTTACGGCTTGTTCCATGCCTTCGAGGTCGGCCTCTAAAGTATGGTCTTTGCCGTTTTGTAATTCCTCAACTCTTGTTTTATTGATGTCAAAACCAATTACGTGGTATTTTTTACCAAATTCGATTGCTAAAGGCAAACCGACATAACCCAATCCTATTACAGCTATTTTAGTCATAAATTTGTTGAAAATATTCAGCAAATGGACAAGCTTCTTTACCCTTCAGTATAATACGAATGCTTGTAACTTCCATAACCATGGTTATATCCATACCGTGATGTCATTGGTACGGCGTTCAGGATACATGTCAGGTTATTTAATTTTTTCTCTTTATATATTTCCTGGATATCCTGCAAAGCCTGCTTGTAAGTATGGCCTGCCCTTATAACACAAATCGTAGTCGTAACAAATTGATTGATGGTATAAGCGTCGGCAACCAAGCCCACCGGAGCGGTATCCACAATAATGTATTCATACAGTCTGCCAACTTCCCTGAACAGCGTTTCCAAACGATCGGATGCCAATAATTCGGCCGGGTTGGGTGGAAATATTTTAACCGGAATGATGTCTAAATTTTTATGATATTTACCGATGTGTACAATTTCCGAAAGTTTTGCCGTCAGATTAGATAAATAATAGACACTGCCATGCTGGGCATCAATATCCAAAGTTTTTATCAATACCGATTTTCGTATATCCAAGTCGATAAGTAAAGTTTTCTTTCCGTTCGTAGCCAAACTTAATGCCAAATTCCGTGCAAAGAAACTTTTTCCATCGGAAGGAGCAGAAGAAGTGACACTGATAACTTTTGTCCGTTGTCCGCTTACAACAAATCCCAAATTGGAAATAATAATCCGGAATTTTTCCGCTACTCCGGAACGAACTTTCAATACGGGGAACGGTTCGTTGACGGGATCTTTAACAACAGGTATTTCGCCGAGGAAAGGCGCTTTCACCGTGTGTATTATATCCTCCTTGGTATGTACTTTATTGTCAAATAAGTCCTTTATATAAATAATCCCGATGGGAAGGATGAGGCCTAAGATCAATGCTGCCAGTAATAAAATTGATTTTTTGGGACTTACCAATCCTGTTAAGGACGCTTCGTCAATTATTTTAGCGTTGGGA
This sequence comes from Bacteroidia bacterium, assembly GCA_025996865.1. Classification (GTDB taxonomy): domain Bacteria; phylum Bacteroidota; class Bacteroidia; order Bacteroidales; family Azobacteroidaceae; genus Azobacteroides. The sequence goes on along the minus strand of BNTV01000033.1, from coordinate 28,554 downwards.
GTTGCCATGGCTAAAGACAAACCGGTTTCTTCCTTTTTCTGCAGCAAATAAATAAATAATTGTTCCTTTATCGATTGTTGGCGCATCAGCTCGCGGGACTCCCTTTCTTGCGTGGATAAACCACGGGCTTGGCCAAGGTACATGCTTTCCTGTTTGCGTAACTCACGAATGGTTAATTTACTCGTATTTTCGGCAAAATTAATCCCCTTCAATAAGTCATCCTTAATCTGAGCGATTTGCTTGTTATATTCAATCACGTTGGGCATATTTTCATTCATGCCTGCCGTGTTGCGTTGTCTCTCTAACAAGGCGGTATTATAGGAAGTAATAAGAGAAAGAATGGTTGGATCGGTTAAACCCATATTGGTGGGTAATAAATTTCCTGCATTAGATGCTTGGGATAGAAAATCCTTGATATTCAAAAGAATATTTAATTGAAGTTCTGCATTATTGACTTTTTGATTGTATTCACCCGAAGAAGCCAGCAACATTTGCCCTTGCGCCCCTAAATCGGTAATTCCCTGTTCTTTCCGGTAATTTTCCACTTCTTTTTCGGCGCTGCCCAATTCTTTTGCGATAATACTCAGGCGGTCATTGATAAAACTAATGGTATTGTTGGCCACGTAATTCTTTTCATTGATGGCATTTTGATTATAAATGCCAATCAAAGTATTAATAATATCTCTTCCTTTTAGAGGACTGGCAATTACGATAGCTATTTCCACTACATTGGAAGTTTTGTTTGCAGAAGCGATGGTGAGACGAGGCAGAAAAACGGGATTATTAATAACAACCGTAATCGGATATTCAGCCATTCCAAAGGGATTTTCTTTAAAATTCAACAGACCCCATGGTGAAATTACATCTTCACCCATTTTTACGATTTGATTGAAATTTTCCTTTCCCGAATGAATAGACAAAGTATTTTGGTCCGCCTTTTCAACGGTAAAATAACCTGTTTTTTCTACATTTCCTATGGAAACAAAGAAAGGTGAGTTTTTGTAGATTTCCTCCTGTTTGATGCCTTTTTCCACAAAATAGCTAACTCCTAAATGAAGACTGTCATACACACTCCGCATGAGGGTTTCGGAACGAAGTATTTCAATTTCATTGTCCAAATTACTTTTTGGGGTAATGATTCCCAAATCGCTGAATGTATTGAAATCCATGTTTGCTTGCCCCTTTTGATTATCATTGACCATCACCCGCGAAGCCACACGGTATTGAGGAGTTGTGTATAATAAATAGGCGCAAGTTAATGCGAAACAAACAATAATAAAAACTATGAAAACTTTCCAATAACTAAGATAATGGAAAAAAGTTTCAACAAGGGAGATTTCATTCTGATCGGTATTGTTCGATAATAAATTATCCTGTTCCATAATGGTTTATTTTTTGCTGAGGGTAATGACTAAAGATGCAACTGTAACCAAAATCGAGACGGCAGAGAAAATCAACGGTAAACTTTGGTTATAAGTAGAAGCGCCGGCTCTCGCCTTATTGGGTTCTACATACACTACGTCATTTTGTTGCAGATAATAATAAGGAGAATAAAATACCAAAGGACTCGTCAAATCAACCGTATAATACTTTTTTTCTCCGTTTTCCATCCTGTAAATGTGTATATTCTGTCTTTGTCCATAAATAGTAAGATCACCGGCTAAAGAAATCGCTTCGGGAAGCGATACTTTTTCATCAGTGATCGTATAAGTACCGGGTCTGTTTACTTCACCCAAAATACTGATTTTGTAATTCATAACACGAATATTAACTACAGGATTAGAAATGTAGTTAGCTATTCTATCTCCCAACAATTTTTCCGCTTCAGCCTTTGTTAAACCTCCTACGGCAACTTTCCCGACTACGGGAAAATTAATTTCGCCTCTTCCATCAACAAGGTAACCTTTCCATTCTAAGCCGGTTGTGTATGAATTAGTTAGGCTTATCGAATTAAAAGGTTCGGCAGCTGCCGGATTAGGGGTAGAAACAGTAATCAACAGGTTATCATTCGGGACGATTCGTAATTGATATTTTGCTTTGTCCGCTGTGTTAATAGGAAAACTTTCAATATCCTGGAAATAGAGAATGTCTTTCTTTGATCCACAGGAAGTTACCATAAGTGTTAATGAAAATAAAGCAAAAAGCAAAGCGAATGCACCCTTTCTTTTTCTGATAGGTTCTTTCTTCATATACTGTATTATTGTGTTTTTAGTCATCGTTATAACCGTCCGATAAAATTGAGGACAAAAGTAGTCAATTTTTTTAGATTGACAAAATTATTGATTCAATAAATTGGCAAATTACGAAAAATTGGCAAATTATAAAACTAAAATTGCGTAAACGATTTCGATGCAAATTCCAATACCAACGGTAATTCCATTCTCCAATAGGTCCAGGTATGTCCGCCGTCTTTCACACGGTATTCGTGTGGTATTTGCTTGTTGCGAAACAAAATATGCAGTTCGCTATTGTCGCGGTAAAGAAAATCGTCATCGCCTACGCTCACATACCAGCGCACTTGCTTTAGCTTCGCCATGTCTTCAGGCGTTACATTCGCTATTATACTATCGACCGAATATTTTTGAGCATACTCCGACAGTTGCTTGTCGGAAGCTTTGGAGTCTTTGAGTAACCAGGCAGACCCGGTCGCAGCGCTCAGGGGAGCGGCAACGGCAAACATTTCCGGATGATGCAAGGCGTAATAAATCGTTCCGCCACCACCCATGGAAAGACCGGAAACGGCGCGGTATCTTCTGTCGCTACGCACGCGGCAGGTTTTTTCGATATGCGGAATCAGTTCTTGAAAGAAAAAATCTTCGTAATTAAAACTTCCGTCCGGGTGATTGAAGTAGCCCTTTACTTTTGTATTGGCATCGGGCATGACAATAATCATGGGGGCGCATTTCCCTTCGGAGATGGCTTTGTCGGCAATGTGTTGAACTTGTCCGAACTGTACCCAACCTGTTTGGTCGTCGCCTGAGCCATGCAGTAGATACAATACCGGATAGCTGAGGTCCGTACTGTTATAATTCGGCGGTAAATAAATGGCGTATTTGCGTTCCATTTTTAATATCCGGCTTGTCAGCGTGCGGGTTTCAAAGACCTGGCTTTCCTGTGCATACATTGTTATGCATGAAAGCAATACGATTGTTGTTAAAATACTTTTCATTTTCATGTGATTAATTTGTTTTTTTGTGGTTACAAAGATACTATATTTTCATCATTTCCGGGAATATGATCATCTTAATAAGATTAAAAAATACACTTTGATTTTTTGCAAAATAATTATTACTTTTGTATTGTTTTTTATAAACCAAATAAATAAGAAATAATTATGCAAACTGCAACAATTCAAACAGGTAGAAAAATTCAGGCGCTACAAAAAAAGTAGAACAACCAAAAAAATTATCAAAAGCAGGACGATGGTTAGAGAATCACCCCGGCGGTATTATAAAAGTACTTGACCGTAGAGCCGTAAATAAATAAAGATACCGCTTATCAGCAGCGACACCAAATTTCCAAAATACAGAAAACAAGGTTTGGACTTAATCTATAATCGTTAATAAACATTCCTTTACGTACAATTCAAATTTTGATTATATATCTTCTTCCTCCTCCTCAGGTTCCGGTTCCGGCGGCCTCGGTCCCCGATGCCTGAAAACCACCGCACAAATAATCCCACTAATCGCTCCCGACAAATGCGCCTCCCAGGAAATAGCAGGATCAACGATTTCCGTAACCGGAAACATGCTCCAAACCGTACTGCCATAAAGGAATACCACGATTAATGAAACAGCCATCAAAGGGATGTATTTCCTCAAAATCCCACTGAAAAACAGGAAAAGCGAAAAGGCATAAATCAACCCGCTGGCGCCTATATGACTGGAATCCCGGCCAATCAACCAAGTGAATAAGCCCGATAAAATCCACAAAAAAGGGAAAACCCAATAACCCAAATCTTTGTAGAAATAAAACAAACACCAGCATAAAACCAGCATCGGAACGCTATTTGAATAAAGATGACCGGCATCCCGGTGAATAAACGGACTGAGCAAAACGCCGCGCAGCCCTTCCCAAGTTCGCGGAATAATCCCGAACCGGTACCAATCCATGTCAAATCCTTTCCCTAATATCCAGACTAACCACAGCGCAAACACGAATATCGCGGGAAAAAAGAATGCGTAAAGAATTTGCTTTATTTCAAACGATTTATTATTCGGCACGGTGATTATTATTTTGACTGCAAATTTATATGAAATTTCTATATAATTCACAGACATATAAAAATAGTATAGAAGAAATATATAAAATTTCCAAGAATTAGACGAATAAATGCAAAAAAAATGCAATTTCGTTTGTAGAATTAAATTTTTTTTGTAATTTTCGTGATTAAAATTAAAAACATAAATTATTTGTAATATGGGATACTTGAAATTCGATAAAACCCTGCTGATAAATCTGGAGGAATCACTTCAAAGAGAGATGCTAAGAACAAATCGCGGAGGTGCTTACCATTCCGGTACAATTGTGGATTGCAATACCCGTAAATATCACGGTTTGCTCGTTATACCCGTTCCCTCGTTGGACGAAGACAATCACGTAATCCTTTCGTCTTTGGATGTGACTGTGATTCAACACGGCGCGGAATTTAATCTCGGTTTGCATCAATACGACAATAATCAGTTCAATCCGAACGGACATAAATACGTTCGGGAATATGATGTAGATCGGAATGCCCGGACGATTTACCGGGTTGGCGGAGTCATTTTAGCCAAAGAAAAATTGTTCTCCACTTTTGAAAACCGGATTTTGATTAAATATACTTTGTTGGATGCCCATTCGCCTACGACTTTGCGTTTCAGACCTTTCATGGCTTTCCGGAATGTGAATGACTTGACTGCTGAAAACGGGCAAGTTAATAAGAATTATACGGAAATAGAGAATGGAATAAAGACCTGTATGTATGACGGTTATCCCGATTTATACATGCAATTCGGTAAATCGCCCGCCTTTGTTTTCCAACCCGTTTGGAATAAAAATATCGAATATTCCAAAGAAATGGAACGCGGTTATCCTTACCGGGAAGATTTGTATGTTCCGGGTTATTTCGAATTGGACATCGAAAAAGGGGAATCCATTTATTTCTCAGGAGGCGATACATTTATAAATACCTCTGTTTTAGAGCAAAAGTTCAAGGAAGAACAAGAGGGTAGAACACCACGAAACAGTTTTTACAATTGTTTGAAAAACGCAGCCCAACAGTTTTATCACCGGCCCAATGAAAATGATGCGTATTTGATTGCCGGTTTTCCATGGTTCAAAGTCCGGGCGCGGGATTTGTTCATCGCTTTGCCCGGTTGTACTTTGTCCATTAACGATCCGGTGCGTTTTGAAAAAATTGCAAGAACGGCCATTCCCGCACTTTGTAATTTCATGAAAGACGGTTCGACCGATTCGGTAATTACCGATATTGATTTACCGGATGTGCTTTTGTGGGCAACCTGGGCTATTCAGCAATATGCCAAATCGGAGGGTTTGGAAAAAGGCAATGCCTTGTATGGGGAATTGATTCAGGACATCATTGATTATATCAAAGAAAATAAGCATCCGAATTTGTTGTTGGAAGAAAACGGTTTGCTCTATTCCGACGGAAAAGAAAAAGCGATTACCTGGATGAATTCTACCATCGAAGGAAAACCGATTGTGCCGCGTTCGGGATATATCGTTGAATTTAATTCCTTATGGTATAATCTTTTGAAATTCGGTTCCGAATTAGCGAAACAAAGTGAAAATATCGAACGAGTCGAATCTTTGGAGAAAATGGCAAGCCTGACCGGCCGTTCGTTTGTCGAAACATTTGTCAATGGTTGCGATTACCTGTTTGATTATATCGACGGTTCGTATGTCAATTGGAGTGTCCGTCCCAACATGCTGTTTGCCATATCGTTGGACTATTCGCCTTTGGATCGCCAACAAAAACGGGCGGTTTTGAACATTGTCACCAAAGAATTGTTGACGCCGAAAGGGATTCGCTCGTTGAGTCCGAAAAGTGAAGGCTACCGTCCCTATTATGTGGGGTCGCAGAAAGAGCGGGATCTGGCTTATCACCAGGGAACCGCTTGGCCTTGGTTGTTAGGGACTTACTTGGAAGCTTATTTGCGGTTGTACCAGATGAGCGGGATTTCCTTTGTGGAAAGAATGTTAATCGGTTTGGAAGACGAAATGGGACGGCATTGTATCGGTACGCTTTCGGAACTGTTCGATGGCAATCCGCCGTTCCAGAGCCGCGGGGCGATTTCGTTCGCTATGAATGTGGCGGCAATCCTGAGAGTTTTAAAATTATTGGAAAACTATAATTAAATTTTTATGAAACCGGTATGATTAAAAATCATCCAAATGTATGAACATGCACCGGTTCCATAAAAAAAACAATTTAATCACATGAAAGCATTGATGTTTGGGTGGGAATTCCCCCCGCATATATTAGGTGGCTTGGGTACAGCGAGTTACGGTTTAACCAAAGGTATGTCCATGCAGGAAGACATGCAAACTACCTTTGTGATTCCAAAACCTTGGGGCGACGAAGACCAAAGTTTTCTCCGCATCATCGGTATGAACAATACGCCTCTTGTCTGGAAAGATGTTTCTTGGGAATATGTTAACCACCGGATTGGCAAACAAATGAATCCCCAACTGTATTTTGATTTGAGAAATCACATCTATGAGGATTTCAGTTATTATCCTACAAATGATTTGGGTTGTCTCGAATTTTCGGGACGTTATCCTTCCAATCTGATGGAGGAAATCAATAATTATTCCATTGTCGCCGGCGTCATCGCACGCAGCGTCGAGATGGACATCATTCATTCCCACGACTGGCTGACTTATCCGGCGGGAATCCATGCTAAAACGATTACCGGAAAACCGTTGGTTATCCATGTTCACGCTACTGATTTCGACCGGAGCCGCGGCAATGTGAATCCGCAGGTTTATGCGATCGAGAAAGATGGAATGGATCATGCCGACCATATTCTTACCGTCAGTAATTTGACGCGGAATACGGTGATTGAAAAATATCACCAGAATCCGCGAAAAGTAACAACCGTCCACAATGCCGTCGAACCCTTGGACACAGAAATTGAAGCGCTTACGTCTAAAAAAGGCACAAAGGACAAAGTGATTACCTTTTTAGGCCGGATTACGATGCAAAAAGGGCCGGAATATTTTGTCGAAGCGGCTGCGCGTGTTTTGAAAAAAGCGGATAACGTGCGTTTCGTCATGGCCGGAAGCGGCGACATGATGAATCAAATGATTCGTCTGGCGGCGCAAAGAAATATTTCCGACAAGTTCCACTTTACCGGATTCATGAAAGGGAAACAGGTTTACGAAGTCCTGAAATCGAGCGACGTATATGTCATGCCTTCCGTTTCCGAACCTTTCGGGATTTCACCCTTGGAAGCCATGCAATGCGGAGTGCCGACGATTATTTCCAAACAATCGGGTTGCGCCGAAATTCTTGACATGGCCATCAAAACCGATTACTGGGACATTGAAGCGATGGCCGATGCCATGTATTCCATTATTACGTATCCGGGTATGTACGAATACCTGAAAACGGAAGGAAAACGGGAGGTCGATGCCATCACTTGGCAGGACGCGGGATTGAAAGTGCGGAAGATTTATGATAATGTTTTGGCGGGGTATTATCGCTGAAACATTGAGGTTTCATTGCCCATACGGTGGATACATCTTCATATCTTTCATTACATCTGTTGGTGGATAAGGAATTTCTGGAACATCATATTTATTATAAAGGATATAAATGTCTTCTATACTTAAATCATATCTTTGTAATATTTTGTATCCAAGTTTAATTTCTTCCCATGAATATGCATTTAACGTATCTTTACTGAAAAAGAAGACGGAAAGCGTATCGTGAGGAAGCGATGATATCCATTCTGTTATAGGAGAAAGAGGTCGAGAGTCATGGAATGTCTGTCCTGCTTTTATACCTATCACTTCATTTGTTCTTAATGATACAAGTGTTGTGTCCGGGTAAACAATACCTTCTTTGCCTCCTTCCCAAACCAAATAATAATAACAACCAAGCGCATCAACAGAATTGTTTGTTATAAATAAACTATAATTAGTTAGATAATGACAACAGCTTGTAAATACAAATAATATCAATATATTTATTACTAATGTTTTCATATTGTGTTTTATTTATTTAGTGGATAACGTGGAAAATTCCAATTTACACCATAATGTTTCCCAAAATATTTTGCTGCTCTGTTGTTTGCCCGTCGTTCTGTCCAATAAATATCGTGAGTACTATATGGTTTATTATTCTTATACTTATCGCTTTTTCAGCAGACACTACTTATCAACATACTTGAATTTTTTATGCCCGTTCTGAACTTCAATGGCGGAAACCAAAACATTTCCACCAAACTACTCAGTTGATTTTTTGTTAAAAATAAATCTATATTAATTCACTCAAATCCGGGATAATAATAGGCGTATTTTCCATTTTTCATTCGTTCTACAACTTCTTTTGGTGCTATAACAACTCCTACTTCAGCTTGTCTGTTTTCTCCTTTCAGTTTACCAACATATCGGAAATTTTCATTGATTTGCCAAACATACCATCGTTCAGAAATTGCTACCTTGTTTTCCCCATAATCTTTACTGTCACGAAAAATTACATCTACATTGCCTAATACAGAGGTATTTCCAACTTTTTCCCATAATTGCATTTTTACTCCTAATTTAATTGAGGTATGAGCATAAAATTCTATCTCACCGCTCGCTATTTGTGTTAAATCAAGAATGCTTCCTATCGGATATTTTTCTTTGAAAGCCCTAATCACGCGACTATTTAGTTGCGACATATCATCCGCTACATATTGGAAATATTTCTGATAATCTCCCAATTTGACAACGAATATATCTCCCAATTTTATTATACTTCTCTTAATCATAACTTATTACTATTTTATACCGTACCGTTCCCAATATTTGGGTGCTATTGAATTTATTTTGTTGAATAACATACCTCCATTTTTTTTGCATTCCATATTGATTAATGTAATTTTGCTCCATTATTCGAGCTTGTGTCTTCGATAATCCTGATGTTCCAACTCGATAGTTTAAAGAAGAGCGAGATTGTCACAAAAAATGACGGGCGAACGATGTAATTTCATTACTTTGAATGTTAATTTTGAATATAGTTTCTTCTTTAAACTCATATCCTCTGTTAAAGTAACACAAATTATTCCCATTTTCAAATAAAAACAAAATTCCTCTTTTAATATCATGTTTATCTATAAGATATTTAATATCTTTTAATTTTGATTTATTAATGTTTTTAATATCTTGGGCAACCATAATATACTTATAATCTCCATCTGCCCAATCATACGGTTTGTCTGCCAATTGCAAAATTTTAATCGTTTCTTCGGAGCACATAACACTTATCCATTCATCAAACAATAAGTATAGACGAATGATAGATACAGGCTCTTGTTCAAAATAGAACCATTCTAATAAAGAGGAATTAAGATTCTTTCCAATTTGTTTATTAAGAATTATATTTTTATTCATATTTATCTAATACTTAAACGGATACATACTTCTAAAAATTTCCATTAATATCTAATCTAAGCAAATTTCCATTCCAATGATAATGTGTTTCTCCTCCATACATCGAAGCATTCGATGGAAAAGTTACACCATGACACACCAAGTGCAAAATAATAAGTGCTACTAATCATTCCTAACAATCATTTCTGCTATACATTGATTTGCTTCATAATATAAACATAACTTGTAATATCCTTTCGGATAGGCTGCAAATGAAGAATGTAACATATACACATCAGAAACGAACAGACTGTCCGGTGGGATAATTATAGTTTTATTCTTTTCATCCTGTTGTTTTTTGGGTGTCTTAATATTTAGAGTATTGGGAAAAAGCATTAATACATTTTCTGGTTTCTGATTGGATACTGTCAAAAAATTCCAAAAAAATGCTCTATTTTCTTTTCTTTTATAATAAAAAGATGTTTCATGAACTATGTATTTATTAAAATCCTCAATAAAAACAGTATCCTTACTGCCATTGTACATAAACAAGTTATAAGCATTATGCTCTCTAACTTCTTTGTTTGTAGTCAAATAACAAAATACACTATCTTTAAGAGGTGTAGATATATTTTGTCCACAGATATGAGAACAATTTATGAATAAAATTGTTATGATATACAATAAAAATTTACGGTATCGGTCCATACGGATAAATATTTAAGATTGTTTCCCACAAAGTAGATGAATTTATCATCCAATCATTTACCAAAATATTAAACACTTTCTGTATTGTAGTATTTGTTGCTGGTCTAAGTATATTGGTCATATATGCTCCGTACTCCAGCCTATCAAACCGCCTTTTAAGCCACTCCTTAATTATTTATTGACCTTTCCATTGCCCATACGGCGGATACATCTTTATGTCTTTCATTCCTTCATCGGAGTAATACGCAATGTATAAATACCCACTTGTGTTTTAGATTCATACTCCCAATTTAATCGCAATCTCAGGGTTCTGTTCAATTCTCCGTCAACAAACACATCAAATATAGAAGTTTTGGGTATGGTATCTTCTACAGCGTAGCTGTCCTCAGGAATATAAGATTTATTGCATAACCCTAAATCTTGAAAAAATTCGACTTTCCTTCCCGGTTTTATTGTATGAATAGAATCGGCAAAATAGAATCCATTATCAGAAATTTTTGCTGATGTCTTAATTACTACCTCATGGTCTGTGTTATTTATAACAACAAAACGATAACAAGCAAAATAATCACAACCAGAAAACAATAAAAGCAAAAAACAAATACAGAATATATTAATCTTTTTCATATTATATTTTTAAATTTAATTTAACGGATATCTTTGGAAAGTCCAATTTACGCCATAGTGCTTTCTGAAATATTTTTCAGCAGTCTGTTCGCTCTTGTTTCTGTCCAGTCGGCTAAATCCCTGCCATGTACCTCCCAACCAATTGTTTTCATCCATATAAAAATTACAGAGAAATGTTTTCGCTCCATTTCCAACGCCTTTCCATCCATCGTTGAATGCTCCGGCAGCAGTTCCCAAAACACCTAATCCAACCTGACCGTACGCATAATAAGTCATTATCGTTTGAACGCCCCGGCCTATATACGGAACGAATGGTGCAAACTGCCAGGCTGCGCCAAGTGCAAAACCAACAACCGCTCCTTGCACCCTTTCATACTGCGGTACTGCATGCTTTTTGCGGGTATTTGCCATTTTTCCTTGCTTTTTTTCCTGCAAATTTACGCATATTTTTTTATTATTCTTATACTTATCGCTTTTTCAGCAGACCCTACTTAATCTGCATTTACTTGGCTTGTGCATTTCTTTTTTTTGGCTAAGGTGAGCTGAGCGTGCAAACCGGGCAAGATGCGGAGGAGCGAGGGCTTACAAAAAAGCAAAACAGTAATTCCCCTATTTTTCTTGATTCTGTTTCAAATACTATTTTATCTTGTTCGTTATCAACTCTGATTTTTAATTGTTCCTTTAATCTTGCTTGTGAGGTTGTTTGTAGCTCCCATATATTGCCTTTCTCTTTGAAAACATAGAAAGATATACAAGGAATACCTGAACAACCATTAACCATTAAGATAAAAATATTATTGTCTTTTATACAAAATTCAGCTGAGTGAACAGATGGATTTTGTATAAAAGGAGAAAAATTAAGACTCTTACCCCATTCTGTTATTTGATTTTTATTTTTAAAACCAAAACCCTCAACAGAATCATTAATAAAAACAAAATTTGAATCAAGATAGTTTTTCGTTTCGTTTTGCCTTATTTGTTTTTGCAAAGTGAGTTGTTTGTCAATTTTCTGTTTTTTGAAAATTCTGTAAAATAAATCAAACAAACTCATTTCGGAAAAATTAAACTTGTTATATTTCACGAAGACAGGTGTTGTATCATTTACCAAATGTTGCATTGATTCATACAATTCAGTTACCACCTCTTTTTTTTCTTTCCAATGCAAATTTTCTGTAAACAACTGTTGAGAATGAGAATCCATATTTGATAACATAAATATTAACAAGAATAAGAACTTAATGTTTATCTTCTTACCCATAATAATTTTCCTCCGCTTTTATAATTACCGTAATTTGCAAATGGGGTAGCTATGAAATAACCTGCATTTTTAACAGGAGTGATACCCTGTGGCATTTTGCTTTTGTAAGTTAAATAATCTTTAGAATGAAATAATTCCTCTTCATAGATGCCTCGTAAATAATCGTAATTCTTACTGAAAGCAACATCATTATATTTAATTTAATTAAGGAGTGGCTTAAAATCACTCCTTGATTATTTATTGACCTTTTCATTGCCCATACGGTGGATACATCTTCATATCTTTCATTACATCTGTTGGTGGATAGGGGATAATTACTCTTTCATGCTCATCTAATAATTTCTTCATATCCTCACTACTCAGATCATAACGCTGCAAAATTTTGTATTCTGTCTTAATTTCATTCCATGAATAACATGCTAATGTATCTGTATCGAATAAGAATAGAGAAAATGTGTCTAAGGGCAATGACTCTACCCACTCTGTCCATTTTAGTTCTCTACTCCATACACGACAAGCACCATTTTTTGTCTGTCCTGTACATGTGACTTTGATTATATTACCATAGTGCATACTATCAGGCAATGCCGTATCAGGATAATTTTTTGCAGGAGGCAAATTCCCTATAAGAACATTTATATTATGGTTAGATTTATTATCTAAAAATAAGGAATATCTTATCGGTTCCATTGAAAATGGACATCCCTGACATATCATTATAATAATGATAAAACTCACTATTTTTATTATTTGTTTCATAATAACTTTCTATTTTTTAAGTGGATACTCCCAAAACAAGCGATTATTGATATAATCCCAATTTACACCATAATGTTTCCCAAAATATTTTGCTGCTCTGTTGTTTGCCCGTCGTTCTGTCCAATAAATATCGTGAGTACTATATGGTTTATTATTCTTATACTTATCGCTTTTTCAGCAGACCCTACTTAACCCACATTGCAACACCAAAATTTTAAAGTGCTGATTTTCATAACTATATGGAAATCATATTCGGTTTTTGGCACTACGGATTTTTAATCCTTTTTGCTATCAAGTAGTTGTGCAAATATAGCAAATATAAATGTCAATATATGTTAATTGATTAGGACTACAAACGCTCTTCAAAAAACACCACAACTGAATATCAAATCTTTACATTTTTTTCACTTACCAAAACAGGCGATTTTGTCATTTTTTCACCAATATTTAACTAAATTTTAACGTTTAGTAAGGGAAGGGCTGCAATATGGGTTAATGTAAAGAGTGAAGTTTTGCGCTATTTCTAATTTCGCAGAATTTTATTTTTCGCCTCTTGGAATATTCCGCCAAGTCCTAATTTTGGGGTTTATAGGGAATCCGATAAAAAAGTGTTGATATGTCATTTGGTCAGCAATAAGCAATAATGTTTATATGCTTAAATTTCAAATTTTCAAGGCATTGTACTTTCCGCGAAGCGGGACACTCAAAAAATAGTTGCCGCAAAGCGGCAAAAAAAGGGGGGCAAAAAACGCGGCTTTTCCGCGCAAAAACAATTCAATTTGCGGCGTGAGGTAGGGTGCGGCTACGCTTTTGGGCTGTGTTTGGCGAGGGTTTATTTGCGTTTCTGTGTCGTTTGGGCGGGCGACAGCGGGGCGCGGGTGCAGTTCGGCGTGTCAGTCAGTCGGCGGACTTGGCAACTGTTCGGCGGACGGCGGGGCGGTTTTCCTGCGCAGGCACGGATTTACCGACAGCAACGCGGGCAATGGAACGCCCGACTGCAAAGCAACGAAAAAAGCAAGGCGCAGATTTGCAAAATCTACGCCCGCTTTTTTTGAATGATATTTTTAACGCTTTTCTTTCAATCTTTTAACTACTTTTTCTATTGGCACTAAAAATTTACTCCAATACACAATCGCCGCGTCATAACCGCCGCTTTCCGCTTTTTGCTCGGCGTTGAAAATGTACAAAGTTCCGTTATTAGGGGTATAATTGCGATTAAATCTGTCTTTTTCTAACTTAAAGTATTCTTGTTTGTTACTTTTTGCACCGCTATAAATAAACCCTACTTTTTTCCCTGTAAAATCAAAACCTTTCAAACTGTCTTTGAAAATCACATTGAAATAAGCACTTTCGTAACTGTTCAACAACGGCGAGTTATCAACTCCCATTTTATCCAACTGTTCCAAAATATCCTTTGGAATGTCCTTGAAATTTCGTATCTGTCCAAACAAATTCACAGAGGAAAGTAACATTATTGTTATTAGTATATGTTTCATTATCTTGTTGTTTTTATCGTATTTGATAAAGATACGGACTTGAATAAATTCCTAATTGTCTTATCATTAATTGAAAATTCAGCAAGTGCGGGTGAAACAAATATATATTTGGAACTCCTGCCGACCATAAAGCCCTTGAAGTATGTCCTACGCAACTGTTAAGAAGTAAATCCCATCGAGTTACACCTGACGCATATTTACTTATAGCGGTTGTGCTGACATTATTCAGCTCTACCGACCAAGTACCTTTGTCCCCTAAATATGTATCCCAAGCAACATCAGCACCCTTAATCGAGTTTCGCCAAGTTTCTGATAAACTTGCGGCTTTTTGAACTTGACTATCTGGACCAACAGATACTAATGTATTTCCATTTTCATCGGTAATAGAACTGTGTCCCCACCATTCGTGTCCGTCTTTTGTACTTGCAGAATTGACTTTAACATTCTGCCCTCCGCCTCTAAAAAGCGAAACAGCATCAGACAAATTAGCCAAAGCCCCAAACCCATACCCCAAATTTTGATACCATTTGTTGCCTTTCTTTCCGAGATAACCCCATTCGCCACTTCCAAAATCATACGAGGCAACTCCAAAACTAACGCTTGGCGACATCATTCCACCGCTTAACGCTGTCATTCCCATCGAGTTGAAAAAAGAGCTTGACACTATTCCCATTGTGTTTGCCATAAAACCGCCTCCTGCCGCGACTGTTGCGCCTAAATAGCCCGAAGCCCCACCTATTGCTGTGCCTCCCAACATATAAGCATAAGTTTGCCAATTACCAAAATCGTAACCTTTTGCATCGGCAATTTTATAACCTGTGTAGCCACCTGCCGCCGCGCCAATTATGATAGCCGCGATTAAAATAGGGTTTTCACCTGAAGGGTCAGTGTAAGCAAACGGATTATTGAGGCAATAAGTGTACCGGTTGAAACTCTGGCTGAAATCCGGCATTTGCACGTATGGGTCGGGTAGCAGGAATCGCCCTACCGCCGGGTCATACAATCGAGCATTCATGTTAATCAATCCGAACTGCGTCAGATGTTCATGCCCGGTATAACCACGGCCAAGGAACAATTCCGGCTCCTGTCCCGGAGCATACGCTTGTTGGTTTGCAGGATTACGCAACCGTCCCCATGCATCGTAACTCAACTCCTGCACCACCGAGCCGCTGCTGTTGGTGATGTGGGTAATACTGCCCAGGTAATCCCGGCAAATATAGTAAAGCTGCCAACTTCCCGCGCCTTCCTTTACATATACCGCCGGGGCGGTATAATAATCGCCGTCAAGATACAACTTTTCTTTCAATCCGCCAACACTTCGGTCGTCTATTTCACAGCAATCTCCCCAATAGTCGCGAGTTAATTTTTTATTTGTATGGTATTACCAAATACATATAAAAAATCTGAATGATTTCCGCCAACTCTTCAATAGATGTGGGGTATTTTTTCATTCTTGTCATTTTTTGGAATTATCTTTTATACCGGTCAACCACGGCGTAAGATAGCAATCTTTCAAGATATGTAAATACCCTTCATCATCATAATAGAATACCGGATAATAATAAAGTTGCTTCGTATCTTCTTTATCTTGCTTTTTTGCATAAGCGAGACCACTCATAAGCGAATAGTTTCCATTTCCTAATATCCGTATATCTAAATCTATATTACAAATGCAACGCCTATCTGCATTACTATAACATTCCGAAATTTCAGTTATTGATTTCAAATAATTGTCTTTTATATTTACTAAAAATAAACTTCGTATAAAACTAAAGTTATTTTTCATAATAACCAAGACAAGTTTACTCGAAAAATTTTCATTGATTTTTATATTTCCGAGTAAATACATCTTAAAATTTGATTTCGCTTTTTTTAAATAATCATTTCGATCCTTATAGGGTGGCTTGAAATTATCCGGTAAAACCACATCGCTCACAATAACAGTATCATTATAATTAAATTCATAATCCTGCCATCGATTAACAACATCCTGCATATACAAAATATTAAAAATATTATTTGAAACTGTTTTCGGCAATTTCATATTTATTAAATAATCCATACCTAAAAACAACGAATCCGAAAAACTATATGTTTTTTCACTGGAATTCATTACTTCCGGAAAAAGAATCGTATCATTGGAATAATTTTCATGAGGAATAAATTCATAATAATTATAAATAATTTCATTAATTGTATCCCAATACATACCAGATTCCAGTCTTTGTGAAATCACACTTTTTGTATTCAAGACAAAAAATACAGCTATTAACGATATGTATTTCATAACTTTTATATTATTAAAATTTACCACGGCTTCTTGTATAGATTCATAAAACCTTCTCTTATTCTGTTTAAATTATATGGATAAAAACCTTTATTAAATGGTGCATAATAATCCATCATGTTTTTATATACGGAAGCAGAAAAATTCCATTTTGTAGCTTGATTATAATTCCATTTATACGCAACAGCTTCTTGTCTGTTAATATTTAAATGACCTCCAAAATTAAAAGCAGCATGAATATATTCATGTCCCATCGTTAGAAACAACTTTTCCTTAGATGTAAAAGCACTCTTAAATATATATACGTTAGAACCTTTACTGGCACCATACCATTTTGTACCTAAATTTTTTGTAAGGCCTCCAACATATTCCCCGGTTTGGGCATTTTTAACATAATCTCCTACTCTTTCATATCCACTTGGCATACTTCCATCGGCATATAAATTTGTAACACCAACAACATCATCTGCTCTAAAATAGCTTTTTGAAAATTTCGCAGCATAGTTATTGGAATATTCCATCCCTTCACCAACTGTAACCGGATTACTCATATCTACATCCGACGCACTCAACACACTTTCATATATAGCGCCTTTTCCTGTAAATATATTTCCACCATGTTTGTATGCTGTTATACCTCCGGAAATTCCACCAATTATTCCTCCTGTTAAAGCACCATAACCGCCTCCCGTCAAACCTGAACTTAACCCAGCGCCAAAATTTGCTCCTTCAATCCAAGCGTTACCGGCTCCACCAACAAAACCACTTGCGAAACCACTAGCCGAACCGGTTATTCCTCCACCAATAGCTCCAACACTACTGACAGCTCCACCAACCAGACTGCCGACTCCTACCCCAATAGCTCCGGCTACGGCTCCAACGCCAAAATAGCCTAAGCCTTTTGCATTAAATTTACATCCATGTGTAGCCCAATTAACAACTCCTCCGATGACTCCTCCAATTACATAGTTCCAAAATTCACCGTTTTCATCCGTATATTTCAACGGATTGTTCAAGCAATACGCATACCGGTTATACGATTGCGAGAATCCCAGTGCCTGCACATACGGGTCGGGGCTTAAAAAACGCCCCACCGCCGGATCATACAGTCGAGCATTCATGTTTATCAGTCCGAACTGTGTCAGGTGTTCGTGGCCTGTGTAACCGCGACCAAGGAACAATACGGGTTCATTACCCGGCGTACAGGCTGTTTGATTAGTCGGATTCCACAACCGTCCCCATGCATCGTAACTCAACTCCTGCACCACCGAGCCGCTGCTGTTGGTGATGTGGGTAATACTACCCAGATAGTCGCGCAGGATATAGTGCAGCGACCAAGTTCCGTTTTGCCTGACATAGACGGCCGGCGCGGAATAGGCGTCGCCACCAAGGTACAGTCTCTCTTTTGCACCTGACGAGCCTTCGTCCACCTCATAGTTGCCGCCCAGATAGTAGCGTGTCAGGTAGTTGCTGCTGCCGTTCAGCAGTTGCATCTTGACGCGGTCGCCGCCGCCATTATACGTAAACGTGGCAGTATAGTTGTTTTCCGAAATAGAAGCCGGACGTTCAAACGAAGTGTAGGTTACCTGCTGTTCACGCAACGGAATGGCAGTATTGTTCCCAACATCAACTCCCGATATTGCATAAGGCTTGCCAGGCGTATTATACAGGAAATTTGCCCCCACATCGCTTTTCTCTTTAATGTTCCCCTTTATGTCATATTCCATGTTTTTCCCTGCAAACGTTTTCAACCGGTTCAGGCCGTCGTAGGTAAAACTCTCCTGAATGTTCCTTGTGTTGTCTTTCCTGTAATTCAGATTTCCTTTCACCATATCAAAATCGTACGTATGGTTCTGTACGGTGCTGCCTGTGGAAAGCGCCGCCGTCCGTCCGTTTGGTACGCCGTAGCTGTTATATCCATACGTGCGTGTCAGCGGGCCGGTCGCTACCGATTTGGGTTGTCCGAAACTGTTTTCCTCATTGAGTTTCCATACGGAAGTTGAGCCGAACTTGATTTCGGACAGATGACCGGATTCATAAGTATATGTCTCTGTTCCGAGTGTACCCGACTGCGAAGTGTATTGGACTGATGCTACATTGCTTCCTGCATAGCTAAACGCCTTCCTGAACCATTTACTGTCCGGCGCATTGTCCTCTACGATCGAAAGTCTCATCAGATTGTCGTATGAATAGGATGTGGATGTTCCATTTGTCGATGCTTCCAAAGCGATCAGTCCGTCCTGATTGTAGGAGCAGTTTGTCGTAAATTCCGGCAATACTCTTGTCGAAAGACGGTTATACGCATCGTAATACATGGTTTTAGTGCGTCCGTCGGCATCTTTTTCGCGGTATATATTTCCTGCCGCATCATATTCAATAGAACGTTTTCCTGCGCTGGGATCGGTAATGGTATCCCGCCGGCCATACATGTCGTAGTGGAACGAAGTGGTAACATTACCGGGCGCTACAACGGAAGCCGGCTGCCCGTCCGGTCGGAGGTTGTACGTAATGGTTCCTGCAGGGTCTGTAACCGAAGTCAGATTCCCCTGCGCATCATAATAGCGTGTAGAAGCTATTCCGTTTTCCGTTACGGTCACGTTCCTGCCGCTGTAAACGTATGTTGTCGTTTTTCCGGATGCCTTGTTTTCGGAATTTATCCGGCCGTAGGAATCATATCCATATGTGTTCCACAGTGAAGCGGAAGCGCCTTTAAAAGGCATGGATTCCCTGTATAGCCTGCCCGCACTGTTGTATTCCCGGTTGCAATGCATTTCGGAACCGTCGTACCTTGATATACTGCTTCTCAATTCACGGTTAAATGCGTCATGGTAAGTTTTTACAACAGGCTTGCCCGTTGTTTGTTCCGTCACACAGTAAACGCTGTTTGCCGGCGATCCACCCCAGGCAAGGGTAACGGACGAGAATGTACCGTCGGGATAATTTTTCTTGATTAACCTTCCCATGTCGTCGTATTGGTATGTTGTTGTATTATTCCGGTGATCCTTGACGGATTCCAAACGACCTGATGCATTATATACACTCGTAGTGGCCTGCGACAGGGGATTCGTTACTTTCGTCAGGAATATCCCGTTCGCATATTCATAACTTGTCGTCAATGTATTGGCAGAAGTGAAGGCCTTGGACGAGTGGGTAGTTACATTTCCAAAAGTATCATACAGAAATGTTTCTTCCGAAACTTTTTTTGTGCCATCATTGGTGTAGCTTGTCACTTTTTCAGGCAAATACCGGCTGTTGTATATGAAAGTCTGTTTTCCGATGTAACAAAAAACCATTGAGGATGTTTGCCGAAAAGTAAAAGCGCGGAATTGGTAATCCGCATTTCTTAAATCTTCATAACTCGAAAAAGTCTTTCGCACTACCGATTTTTCAACCTTCGCAATAAAAGCCGTTTCTTTGTCCTGTCTTGTAGAGACGTGGCGCGCCGCGTCTCTATTCTTTATAAATATCAGCCGATGTTTCTTGTTTTGCGTAGCTGCATCATATTCTTGTTCGGTTGGGGAAATTTCCGCCTCATTTTCATAACCATACAAATCGCCTAACAGACCGACATAAATATCACAAGCCGCCGCTTCTGCAAGAAATGCTTGCGGTGCAGAACAATTTTCAGCAGGCAGTTCTTCAAAAATGAAAGGCTGAAAGAACTTGCCCAACAAGGCATCGCCACGAATATAATCGCAAAGGGCGGCTCTTTCGCTGGCAAACTCGGACTGAACACTGCTGATAAATACTTTTATTCTTTTCATATTGATTACTTTAACGAATTTACCTGCTTGTTTTAATAATTGAATCCGGATAATTGTGATACCAAAGATATACTATTTTCTTCTGGTCGCCGTCAAAGTAGAAACAGGCTTTCGCCTAAATATCTGTACTGCTATTCCTGTCAAATAAATTTTATACTTTTATCAACTCATAAGCCATCGTTCCCAACCCGATTTCCTCGCCATGTTGCAATCCCGCTTTCCAATTGGTATTGGGATGAATGATGGCAAATTTATCTGTATTCTGCAACTCGCCCTGTTCGTGCGCATTCAATACCGTATTGGTATTCGCGCCCGCTTGGGTAACCAAATCGACGCAAGCCTTGTCCAAAGCAACCGGGTCGAAAGAAGCCGCAATCCCAAGGTTCGGGATGATCGCCGCATCGTTGCAATTCCAGCAATCGCAATCCGGTGAAACATCCATGATAAAACTGATGTGAAAATTCGGCTTGTCTTTCAGAACGGCAAACGTATATTCAGCCACTTTGTAGTTCATCACTTCGGTTGAATTATTCCAAACCGGCTGAGCCGCTTCGAATTGGCAAACGGCAACGCATTGTCCGCAGCCCACGCATTTTTCGTAGTCGATTTTCGCTTTTTTCTTCTCGTCCAAGTGAATCGCTTGGGATGCGCAATATTTTACACATTGTCCGCAGGAAGTACAAGTTGCTTCATCTATAATCGGTTGCGACGAAGAATGCAATTCTAATTTGCCTTGCCGCGAAGCTGAACCCATTCCCAGATTTTTGAGCGTTCCGCCAAAACCGGCTTGTTCATGCCCTTTGAAATGGGTCATTGAAATAACGATGTCCGCTTCGGCGATGGCGGCACCGATTTTTGCCGTCTTGCAATACTTCAATCCCAATGGAATTTCTTGATAATCAATTGCTTTCAAACCGTCGGCAATAATTACCGGACAAGGTACGGCCATCGGATTGAATCCGTTTTCGTAAGCGCTTTCGAGGTGATTAATCGCATTCGAGCGTTGTCCCAAATAAAGCGTTCCCGAATCGGTCAGGAAAGGCTTGGCCTGTTTGCTCAACAGGAATTTGGCCAGACGGGCAGCGTAATTCGCCCGGATATAAGCCAGATTCCCCGGTTCGCCGAAATGAATTTTGATAGCGGTGAATTTATCTTTGAAGTCGATTTGTTCGATACCGGCTTTTTTAATCAGGATTTCCAATTTATCCAATAGATTGCGCCCCGGTTTGGCGCGCATATCCGTAAAATAGACTTTTGATGACATATTTTGTTTTTTTTAGAGTTATCAATTCTCGCAAAGATTAATCTTATTTCTTCGGATAAGCCGGAGGGTTAGGATAAACCCCCGGATTCGTCTTCAAATCTTCCAAAATCAATTCAATGGCCTTATTCAATTGTTCGTCGATACCCATATATTCCTTTGCAGGATCATTATCAACCACATAATCGGGGTCAACGCCATGTCCTTCGATGATGAACTGTTTGCCTTCGGCATCGAAATGCGCAAATTCCGGACGATTCAACTGACCTCCGTCAATCAGCGGCAACGGGCCGCGAATACCGACCACGCCGCCCCAAGAGCGAACGCCAACGGTTTTTCCCAACTTGTAAAACTTGAATTGATAAGGGAATAAATCTCCGTCGGAAGCCGAGTAATTATCCAGCAAAAGGACTTTCGGACCAATCATCATGCCGTCGGGTTTCGACGTGGGAGTTCCGTTGCGGGGAATCGCCATCATCGCCAGTTCGCGGCGCAGACGTTCGATAATCATCGTTGACACGTTTCCGCCGCCATTGCCCCGGTCGTCGATAATCAGCGCTTTCTTGTTCAGTTGCGGATAGTAATATTTCACAAATTCATTCAAACCTTCGGCGCTCATGTCCGGAATGTGGATGTAACCCACTTTACCGCCGGTGGCTTTATCCACCTTTTCAATATTGCCTTGTACCCAATCGAAATAATACAAAGCCGATTCGCCGGCAGTCGGTTTAACGAGTACTTTCCGTCCACCGGAAGCCGATGCGTTTTTATTCAGCGTTAATTCAACTTGTTTTCCGGCTTTGTCGTAAAGCGCGGCATAAATATCATTCATGTCTTTTGTGGATTTCCCGTTGATATGGGTGATAAAATCGCCAACATTAGCGTCAACACCCATTTCCGTCAATGGAGAACGAAGTTCCGGCGACCAGTTCCGTCCGTCCAGAATTTTATCGATCCGGTAAAATCCCGATGCACCCCGGCTCAATCGAGCGCCCAGTAAACCGGTGGATATTCGTTGCGGTTCCTGTTTGTCTCCGCCGGAAATATAGGCATGGCCGCAATTCAGTTCGCCAATCATTTCACCGATAATGTAATTCAAATCATTCCGGTTGTTGACATATTTTACCAGGGGTTCATATTTTTCGCGGATTTTCTTCCAATTCACACCGTGCATATTGGGATCATAGAAAAAGTCCCGCATCTGACGCCAACATTCATTGTAAATCTGATTCCATTCGGCATGAAAGTCAACGACAGTCTTTACATCCGACAAGCTAATCGTCTCATCTACACTCGCTTTCCCGCGAGGCAAATCAATGACCGCATAACCTCCCTGGGAACGTACCAGAATCTTTTTCGCATCGGGTGTAAGCGCAACCATTTGTAAAGCGCCTGTTTCGGTTTCTTTTTTCTTTTTCAAATCGTACAAATACATGTTTCCACCTCGATTGTAGTACACATTATCGCCGATACAAACAACACCTCCGTACCTGCCTGCCGGAACGTCAATTTCCAAAGATCTGCCTTTGATTCCGTCAAAATCAATTTCTACATCCGAACTTTTTTTCTTGTCGGGTTCTTTTTTATCATCTGCTTTTTTTGTTGTATCGCTCTTAATGCTTACTTCGTCATTTTCATAAGCATACGGCGAAGGCGTCGATTTTTTCAAGGTGACGAAATACAATTTATCCATGTTGTTGTAAACAGAGTTCCATTCGGTGCTGCCGTAAGTCGGGCTGAAATTGCGGGAAGAAGCAAACAGCAGATATTTTCCGTCCTTGCTGAAAGAAGGATTGTAAGAGTCGAACCATTCGTCGGTTACGATTTGCTTTCCCTTGTTTTCCAGGTTGTAAATAACCACTACGTTTGTGGTGTTGAAACGCGGCAAAGTGTAAGCAATCCAACGGCTGTCGGGCGCCCATCCGAAACTCCGGATTTCCCCGTCGCGCGTTTGTTCGACGTCGGTCACTTTTTTAGAGTCAATATCCACATAGCGCAAGCGTTGCATTTTATCACTCCAAAGGATTTTTTTGCTGTCGGGCGACCAGTCGAAACCATATTTATACGTATCGCTGTTCGTGGTAATCTGAACCGGTTTTTGCAAACCGTCCTGAGATTGGATGTAAATTTCGTCCTCACCGGTAGCATCGGAAATATAGGCAATCCATTTTCCGTCGGGCGACCATTGCGCGTTGCGTTCGTGAACGCCTGAAGTTTCAGTCAGATTGCGGGTAATTCCCGATTTTACAGGCACGGTATAAACATCGCCGCGGGCATTTACTACAATGCGATTGCCGTCGGGCGAAACGTCCATGCCGCCAACTCTGCGGGAAGCATCAACCAATTTAGTCCGTCCTCCGACGAAATCTTCTTTCAGGGAAACGGTAATTTTCTTCGCCGTTTTGCTTGCAATGTCAAATTTGTAGATAAATCCGCCGTTCTCGAAAACAATGGATTTATCGCCCAGACTTGGGAATTTAATATCGTATTCCTTGAAATCGGTCACTTTCTGTGTTTGTTTGGTTTCTGTATTGTAACAGAATAGATTCATAGTCCGGTCACGGTCGGAAATAAAATAAATTTCTTTTCCTGTCCACATTGGACAAATATCCTGATGGGGATTGTTGGTGATGTTTTCTATCTTTTTGGATGCAAAATCATAAATCCAAATATCATCGGCCATTCCGCCCTGATAATATTTCCAGGTACGAAATTCGCGGAACACGCGGTTGTAAGCCAGTTTGGATTTGTCGGGCGAGTAAGAACAAAATCCACCTGCCGGCAAAGGAAGTTCTTCCGGCAAACCACCCTGAACGGAAGCCAAATACAATTTCCCTTTGAAATCGTTGAACGAATGCATCCGTGAACGGAAAACGATTTTTTCATTGTCTTTCCAAGTTAAAGCAATGTTATTCGGACCCATGCGGTCGGAAATATCATCGCGTCCCAAGGTTGCCGTATAAGTCAGCCGGACGGGTTCGCCGCCTTCGGCCGGTATGCTGTAAATTTCGGTATTGCCGTCATATTGAGCCGTAAAAGCGAGGCGGCTTCCATCGGGCGAAAAGCGAGCGAACATTTCGTAACCATTGCCGTTGGTTAACTTGCGGGCCAATCCTCCCTCCGAAGATACGGTGTATAAATCACCGGCATAAGTAAATACCAATTGGTTTCCGTGAATAGCGGGAAAGCGCAGTAAACGGGCTTCTTGTTGAGCCGAAACTGTGAAAAAACTTGCAACAGCAATCAAAAATAAAAAGATGCGTTTGTTCATAATAAAAGCAATTTATTGTGGGCGTAAAATTACTGATTAAAATTGAAATGACAAATACCGAAAAGTAAAAAAATCCGGAAATTTACCTCTATTCATGATGATAAGGCTCATTTCCAATTATCGTCATCGCACGATACAGTTGTTCCACAAAAACAAGCCGAACCAATTGATGGGAAAAAGTCATTTTCGACAACGCGATTTTCTCCCGAGCAGCATCATAAATTTTTTGGGAAAAGCCGTAAGGTCCTCCGATGACAAAAACCAAACGTTTCGGAACCGTCTGTATTTTCTTTTCGATGTATTTGGAAAATTCGAGGGAAGTGAAAGTCAAACCGCGCTCGTCCAACAAAACAATGAAATCGCCGGCTTGAAACGACTTGAGAATCAATTCGCCTTCCTTTTCTTTTAATTGGTCAAAGGAAAGGTTTTTTGTATTTTTCATATCGGGAATTACTTCCATTTCAAACGGGAGGTAATGTTTCAACCGGGTGCAATACTCATTTACGCCTTTCAGGATAAAATCCTGGAAGGTTTTTCCGACTACTATTAATTGGGTTTTCATGTGTAATTAATTTGTGAACAAATTTATATGAAATTTCTTAATTTTTTTCTTATTCCACATTTTTTTCTTATTTTTGCACTTAATTGTAACTGCAAAAAATGATTGAAGTCCAACTGAAAGATAAAAAGTTTGAACTCTTTATTCCTGAAAAGGTTATAATAAAAGAGATTGAGAGGGTGGCCAAGGATATTGCGCGAGATATGAAAGACAAAAATCCTTTGTTTATTTGTGTGTTGAATGGCGCATTCATGTTCGCTTCCGATTTGATAAAAGGGATTGATATTCTCTGCGAAATCGGTTTCATCCGCTTGAAATCTTATCAGGGACAGCAGTCGTCCGGCTCAATTAAAGAAATACAAGGACTTGTTGAAGACGTTGAAAACCGTCATGTTGTGATTGTTGAGGACATTATTGATACGGGACACACCATGTCTTATATGGTGAATAAATTCAAAGCCGAAAATCCTGCATCTGTGAAAATCGCCTGTCTGCTCTTTAAGCCTAATGCCTTGGAAACAGACACAAAACCGGATTATTGCGCATTAGAAATACCGAATGATTTTATTGTCGGATATGGCTTGGATTATGACGGATTAGGAAGAAATTTGAAGGATATCTATAAAATAAAAAGTTAGTTTAGGATAAAGAAAAGTAAATATGTTGAACATTGCTATTTTTGGGGCGCCCGGTTGCGGGAAAGGCACACAAAGCGAATTGATTGTCGAGAAATATCAGTTGCACCATATTTCTACCGGTGATGTATTGCGGGCGGAAATGGAAAAACAGACCAAACTGGGCAAATTGGCTGAGGGATACATCCAAAAAGGCCATTTGGTTCCCGACGATTTGATAATTAAAATGTTAGCTGATATTTTAGAATCAAATCCGAACGAAAAAGGGTTTATTTTCGACGGTTTCCCCCGGACAATA
Organism: Bacteroidia bacterium; assembly: GCA_025996865.1. Classification (GTDB taxonomy): domain Bacteria; phylum Bacteroidota; class Bacteroidia; order Bacteroidales; family Azobacteroidaceae; genus Azobacteroides. The sequence continues at coordinate 2,046 of BNTV01000033.1, read as the reverse complement.
ACGCAGGGAGAAGCTTTGGATCATCTGCTGCGTGACAAAAATGAAAGTATCATCGCTGTTTTGAACCTTGACGTTGAAGAAGAAATTCTAACAGAACGTCTGTCGAAACGGGGAGAAGAGCAGGGCCGTTGCGATGATAACCCTGAAATCATCCGGAAACGTCTGGAAACGTATAAAGTCCAGACCGAACCTTTGATTGCCTATTACAAAAAACAGGGAAAACATTTCACGGTAAAAGGGAACAAGCCCGTTAATGATGTTTTTGAAAACATCCGGGAAATTTTAGACCGGCTCATTTATCAAAATAAATAATGGGAGAGTCTAACTTCGTAGATTATTTGAAAGTATATGCTCGTTCGGGAAAAGGGGGCAGAGGCTCTACGCATTTCCGGCGGGAAAAATATATTCCTTTCGGCGGTCCCGATGGCGGCGACGGCGGTGACGGCGGCAATGTAATTCTACGGGGAGACCGGAATTACTGGACTTTACTTCATCTTAAATTCGAACGTCATATCCTGGCCGGTCACGGAGAAGGCGGATCGGGACGGCTGAGCAAAGGGAAAGACGGCGACGACAAAACAATCCATGTCCCGTTGGGAACCGTTATTTTTGACGGTGAAACCGGCGAATTTATTACCGATATCAGTTACGACGGGCAGGAATTTATACTGCTGAAAGGCGGACGAGGCGGCAAAGGAAACAATCACTTCAAAACGGCTACTAATCAAGCGCCCCGTTATTCGCAACCCGGAGAACCTTATCAGGAAAGAAAAGTTATCTTTCAATTGAAATTATTGGCCGACGTAGGATTGGTGGGTTTTCCCAATGCCGGTAAATCAACCTTGCTTTCCGTTGTTTCGGCTGCCAAACCCAAGATTGCCGATTATCCTTTTACTACGCTCGAACCCAGTTTGGGAATTGTGAACGTTCGCGACGGGCGTTCGTTTGTGATGGCGGATATCCCCGGAATCATCGAAGGCGCCAGTGAAGGTAAAGGTTTAGGAATTAGATTCTTGCGACACATCGAACGAAATTCCATATTGCTTTTTCTTGTTCCTGCCGATTCGAATGATATTAAAAAAGATTATGAAACCTTATTGAACGAATTAATCCGGTACAATCCCGAATTGGCTGATAAACAACGTATTTTGGCCATTTCAAAATCCGATATGCTGGACGACGAACTGGAACAAGCCTCGTCCGAAGATTTGCCGGAAGATATACCGCATATATTTATTTCATCGTTTACTCAAAAAGGAATTATCACTTTGAAAGACCTGCTTTGGAAAACTTTGAACGAACAACCGTTTCACGATGTGGAAAGCATTGTGCATAAACCTATGGAGATTCATCTCGCCGACGTGGAAGATGATTTTGATTACGAACAGGACGAAGAAGAATCTAAAAATAAATCCGTGAATATCTCTTAAAACAGATACTGATATAAATATCAAAGACAATGCAAGCAATACGATTTTAATTTGAAGTTGTGTTCCAAACGTGTTCCACTAAATTAAAATCAGCCACTCATTTTCATGGATGGCTTGTGGTTGTTTGTCGTGCCGCTTTTAGTTTTTTCCACCTGCCTGAATTCCATTTGATAGGCTTTATTCAGCGAGATAGTTGTATAGGCAAAATCTCTGTCTTCGACTAATTTCAGGTTTTTCATCCAGTATTCGGGAATATTGCCGTAGCCCAATATAGTTCCAAAAATCCCCCCTGCTGCCGACGCCGGATTGCAATCCGAATCCTGTCCGCAACGTTTACAATAAGCAGTTTAATATATATCGATGTAATTTCTTCATGATCTTTGGCTTTAAAACATCAATTGTTCTATCCTGCAAGCGACCTCTTTTCCACTAAATGCAAGCCCCAGCAGAATGACTTTCCGGTCAAGAAACGGCTCATAATAGCGTTTTTCACGGATTTGTGAAATGGCTTGGTTGAGCAAGGTATCGGTTTTCGTGGTGGCGTGGTATTTTAATTCTGCCACGATTACGACTCCGTCTTGCTGCAATACCGCGTCTATACGCCCCCGGTTGGTCG
>BNTV01000032.1 GCA_025996865.1 Bacteroidia bacterium | reverse complement strand
TCAAGCCGCCTAACATATCGCGGGAGTCTCAATGCCGCTCTCGCAGCAAAAGAAAGAATCAAATAAACAAAATGGAAAGTATAGCAACAATCATTGGGTCTCAATGCCGCTCTCGCAGCAAAAGAAAAAATCCCGAACCAATCAAGCCGCCTAACATATCGCGGGAGTCTCAATGCCGCTCTCGCAGCAAAAGAAAGAATCAAATAAACAAAATGGAAAGTATAGCAACAATCATTGGGTCTCAATGCCGCTCTCGCAGCAAAAGAAAGAATCGAAAATTCTTTTTATTTTATTGGGGCTGGACTAGTTGTCTCAATGCCGCTCTCGCAGCAAAAGAAAGAATCTTCGAAGAGCTTTATTTGTCTGTAGAAGGTATTGCCGTCTCAATGCCGCTCTCGCAGCAAAAGAAAGAATCAAAGTAGTAATATTGGCTATATGACAGGCGATTCCTTCGTCTCAATGCCGCTCTCGCAGCAAAAGAAAGAATCAAATCGGCAACGTTTTCTTATTTGGCTTAACGATGTTGTCTCAATGCCGCTCTCGCAGCAAAAGAAAGAATCATTCATTAAATCTCTTGGCTATCCCTGTATAACAGGTCTCAATGCCGCTCTCGCAGCAAAAGAAAGAATCGAAAAAAAAGGCAAGATCGTCAGAAATTACGAAAGTGGGTCTCAATGCCGCTCTCGCAGCAAAAGAAAGAATCCCTGTTGGTCGTTCGTGGTGTAGAATGGATTGGTGTCTCAATGCCGCTCTCGCAGCAAAAGAAAAAATCAAGTAAAAATTTTGGTGTTTCAGGCGGAGACCAAAACGTGTCTCAATGCCGCTCTCGCAGCAAAAGAAAAAATCTGGAAAATTCTTTTTATTTTATTGGGTCCATACTAGTCTCAATGCCGCTCTCGCAGCAAAAGAAAAAATCATTGCTTTGATTGCAAAAATTGAAATGCTCCCGACGTCTCAATGCCGCTCTCGCAGCAAAAGAAAGAATCCCGATTTCTTGACTTTCATAAGCACATCTTCCGTCTCAATGCCGCTCTCGCAGCAAAAGAAAGAATCCGGATGCCAATTCGTCTTCAACGACGTTTACTATGTCTCAATGCCGCTCTCGCAGCAAAAGAAAGAATCAGTTGTTGTTGATCAGGTTGCTCTTTTAAGAGAATGTCTCAATGCCGCTCTCGCAGCAAAAGAAAGAATCAGTTAAAAGAAGCAGACTCTCCGGAATCGGAAGAGATGTCTCAATGCCGCTCTCGCAGCAAAAGAAAGAATCATTCCGGTGTATGCTACTTTGTCTGGTTGGCAAACTGGCGTCTCAATGCCGCTCTCGCAGCAAAAGAAAGAATCGCTGCACTGCAAGTTCGTAGAGTCTGAATTTCTTGTCTCAATGCCGCTCTCGCAGCAAAAGAAAGAATCTTGCTACATTAAAGGCGTATCGAAAAGAAAAAGGTCTCAATGCCGCTCTCGCAGCAAAAGAAAGAATCAAAAATATTTCAGATGCTGAGTGGACATCGATATTGAAGTCTCAATGCCGCTCTCGCAGCAAAAGAAAGAATCACCCAGTCAAGTGATTATTATTAAAGAGGCTGTAAAGGGTCTCAATGCCGCTCTCGCAGCAAAAGAAAGAATCTCTCGCTAAGGAAAGCGGAGACATATACGAAGCCGCGTCTCAATGCCGCTCTCGCAGCAAAAGAAAGAATCTTACACTAAGAAATGGAAAAAATAACTTTACAAGACTAGTCTCAATGCCGCTCTCGCAGCAAAAGAAAGAATCAGAAGATGCAAATAATAAAATTTATGTCAGATTATCGAGTCTCAATGCCGCTCTCGCAGCAAAAGAAAGAATCGAGACCGTACGCGCACCATTCACGGGATATGTTGTTGAGTCTCAATGCCGCTCTCGCAGCAAAAGAAAGAATCAAAACAGGACTAAAAAAGAAGATACAGTATGTTAAGTCTCAATGCCGCTCTCGCAGCAAAAGAAAGAATCAAAAGATCCTTTGAAGCCGGCGATTATTGGAAAATCGTCTCAATGCCGCTCTCGCAGCAAAAGAAAGAATCAGACTTCAAGAAGTCTCAGAAGCAACACTTGAAAGTCTCAATGCCGCTCTCGCAGCAAAAGAAAGAATCATATGTGTTCATTGGAGTTGTTAGATAGCTCTGGTCTCAATGCCGCTCTCGCAGCAAAAGAAAGAATCAAGTATAGAGAGAGCGCGAAAGCAGGATACGCATCTGTCTCAATGCCGCTCTCGCAGCAAAAGAAAGAATCTTCGCAAAAACTACGTAATGCCTATGTATAATATAGTCTCAATGCCGCTCTCGCAGCAAAAGAAAGAATCAATCTCATTTTTAATCCATTACGAAATTGATTCTTTTCACATTCAAAAAATAGCCCATTCAATCCCAGTACTTTAGATTCTTTCCTTCAATTTTTCGCAAATGTACGAATAAAAAATCTTCAAACGATGCAAAATTGGAGATAATTATTTGCTTTGTCTTTTAATTGTCAACAGTTTAGACAAATAAAACTTTTCGCAAACCTCAAGCGCTTTCCTGCAAAAGCATGGATTTTCGAAAATCTCTTGTTTTTGCAAAATTTTATTTCGTTTATTATCAAATAAATACGTCAAAGAACGCAAACCGGCTTTTGCCTGTTTTTCGCAAATGTCCGTTCTCTAAGCCGGTTTTTGTGGCTTTGCGAAATATTTCCAAGTTTGAAAAAATACTTGTTTTTGGTAAATGGTTGAAAATAAAACAATTACCAATTTATCATTTTTCGCAAATGTTTTTATTCAATTAAAAACCTGTCAAATCACTTCAACTACATTGTATTCTTTCTTATTTTCAGGCATATACACCGTTTTGGAATAACAGTCAACGCAGATGGGGTAAAATACCACACTGTCCGTTCTCCGGTCAACCAATTTGGCGATGCTTTCTTTCGTTTTTTGCAATTGCACCGAAGTGAACATACATTCAAATACGCTGTAATTTACCCGCGCCCCGTATTTTTCCAACAGTTTCGCCACTTTATTCCGTGTCTTGTCATCTTCAATATCGTAGGCAATAACTTGCAATATTCGCTTTGCTTTCACCATTTTGCAATATAGGGTTTAAACGTTTTTTCCTTACCACTGATATAGGCTGCAATTTCCCGTACCTGTTGTCTGAGGATATCAATAAACTTTATTTCGTTCTTACGATATTTTTCATACCGGTTTATTCGTTCCAATACATTTTGTACAAGCAATTTGCGTGTTTCCTCATCAAGCAGTTTTTTATCCATGCCCAAAGGTTCCGACTTTTGTACAAGGCTGATTATCACTCGGTCCACTGCCTGGGCGCGGAAGATTTCGATAATATCATACACAAATGTGGGTTTGCCCGGTTGATAAGCGTGCAGTACGCCGATGGCCGGATTTAATTTTGCCGCCAAAACTGCTTGCCACACCCGCGAATACAACAGCGCATAACCGTAGTTCAACATGCTGTTGAACAAATCGGTAGCACCATGCCTTTCCCTGTTTTCAAATGCCACTTCATCGTCCACAAGCAATTGACGGACATATTCCCAGTAGAACGTAGCGCCCGATGCTTCGCAGGCAATCAGCTTCTCGTTATAATCGCTGCTTTCCGAATGAAAATTTTTGATTTTTTTGATTAATTCATCCAAATGTTTTGTCGTTTTGTTGTAACATTCTTCTAATGAGGTATTTCCCGTTTTGTGATATTTGTGAAAATACTTGATTAAATACAACTGGTTTTTCAGTTTGCCGTACAGAATACGCGAAGCCAGATAAGACCTGCTTTCCACACTCATTTCGGTTTGTTTTTGCCACAAGCTTTGCTCGACAGATACCGGAGAAAGTATGGAAGCATAACATTTTCCGCTATGGTCGAAAAAATCAACGGGGATGCGGTTTTCCATGCAATAATGGATGGCATCGGACGAAATACTGACTCCGCGCGTAACAACGGTTATGTGCCCTAACGCCCGTGAAGAGGTTTTTTTCACCGATTTTCCGGCAACTTTTACCGTAATGCCCTGGTTGTTTTTTCCGATGAAACTGCCAAAAGAAGATATGATCAATTCGGAAGCTTCATCTTCCCGTTGCCGGTACTCTCGCTTTTTGTGATTGATGAGGCGCTTGTTTATGTCGGAACTTTTCGGGTTCATATCTTTTATTTATTCTGAAAATTGTCCGTAACCGACATTGGTTTTAGCGCCGATGCCGAAATCAAGGAGGATGCGTTTGAAAAGCTCCTTCTTTCCTTCTGCCGTCAAATAATATCCGTCATGTAACTGAAATTGGAAATTAATCGTCACTCCTGGCAGAATTTTCAAGAATGGTAAAGGTGTAGGATTCTTTAAAGGATTTTTCCCATGTGGTGTAATATAATCCAATCCTAAAAATTTTCCTTTGGTCGCTCCTTTACTCACAGTTTCCGAGATGTAAGCATCATGAAAAATATCACGTTTGTAAATAGAATAGTATTTTTCTTCCTTTTCTTGAGTAATATCTCGTCCTTCAAATATTTCCAACTCAATCTGCGATACTGTTATTTCCGGTTTTGACGACAAACTTGTTAATTGCGGCGTATAATACAATTCATTTGCCAAAAATTCTTTTGCTGTAATCATATTCCAAATGTAATTGGTGTGCTCATTCTGATAATCAGGAACCCTGGTTTTCAATTTTCCGGCTCCATTTGGGAATGTCGAACGGATAGCGCCTTTAACTGAAGAGCCGGGAATGTACGGCAACCCGGTAGTGTAGTCGAAAAGAAATCCCTGTTGAAATTCACCCTGTAAACCGGCTCCGAATGTATATCCGCTTCCGGTGTATAATCCGGGATAAACTGTTTTAAGCGAAACCGGCTTTGCATCTGTTTTTATGTTACTATTATACATAATATCTTTATACAGCGTAAATTTCTTATTCATTTTTTTCGCTTCTTCTTGTTGCTCTTTCTCTTTACCTTTCAATCTTTCGAGAATTTTGTTCGGTCCAAAATAATCATGGTAATATCCACGATAAAAATGTAATCCTATATTTCCTTCCATAATTTTATTTTTTTACAATTTCAAAAGTTCTGATTGCTCGTTTCAATGCAATGCTGGCTTCTTTGAAAAATAGTTCATACTGATCGTGGTTATGTTGTGCGTTGAAAATATTTTCCTTACAAAGATCGTAATCGTTTTCATCAATAACTTGATTGTATCCACGAACAAAATCCATATCGCGAAGCATATCATACAATAAATTAGTTATCAGTTTTTTATCTCCATCACTATTTGTGCCTTTTTCGTTATAAATAGCAAAAGCCGACTGAAATCCCGATTGATTCACAACCATACCGAATGCGGCTGTATAACTTTCATAAATTCCCTTTATTTTGAATTTTTCTTTGTCTTCCTTATCCACTTCAAACATTGCTTCGTATCGCTTTTGTTTTGAAACTTCTTTTATCTGTTTCCTTGCAACAGGTAAAAGATTGTCTGCTATACCTCTAATCATAATTTTTTCCTCCTTTATTTTTTAGGTATATACATTTCCGAAAAGCCGTATCCAACTGAAGCATTTGCGCCGATTTGCAAAACAGACTTATCAAATTCGATTTTCCTGTTTCCTTCAGGCACGGAAATAAATGTATAGAAGATGGTTTCACGCGGAACAATTTCTTCGTACCAAAGATTCGTACTTTGCCCATTTTCAAGAATATTTCGGGCAATGACTGGTAATTTTTCTGTTATATTCTTCTTAAACACATCGTCTTTTACCCAAACAAAATTATCGCCCAACCAATTTTTGAGGATAGCTAAACTATCTTTTGAAATTGTTTTTTGCACAGCCGTAACATCGTAAAATTCAACAACAGCTTTTTCTATTGCAGCATCAAAACAAATTGCTTTTTCATTAAACTCTATGTTTAACAATTCCGTAAACGCTGCTTTTTCTTTATCATCAATCACTTTTCCGATGAGTTCTGCTTGTCTCAAAAAATCTTTGATGATTTGAGGACAGCTTGCATTTAAAAATGGAAATTTATCGCTACGGGCAGGAATAGAAAGCAAATGAGCCGAATAAAAAATATAATTTCCGGGGCTATTTTTATTTTCCTTATCTTCTTGTTCCTTGCCGTCTTGCTTCTTGTTGCCTTTTCCAAAAACATACGTAATAATATCCTCCGGTTGCTTTAGTTTCTTGTCGGCGTATTCACGTAAAGCGCCTTTTAAACTTGTTGAATTAATTACCGGTAAATTTGTTAAAACATCCCGTTGAATGGTGTTGTCAACAATACCTGAATTTTCTTTTCCACTACCAACGTGCATATTGGTAAATGGTTTAATTAAATAAACTTGTGTATCCATTTTTTGTTATTTTATAATTTGTAATATTTGTTATATCCTATATTTTCAAAAGCAGTATGTTTTAGAAAATCATCGACATCGGTGTTTTTTTCAAAATAAAAAACAGAGCCTCTTTTCAATAAATTAAATAGCTTGCTTTGTTTTAATCCGATTCTTATAATTTTGTTGTCATAAACCGCTACATCGTCTTTTACCATGTTGCTATATGCGTTTGTCGCATCAATATTGGTTTGCATAAATCGCATCTTCTTAATTTGAGTAACAGCCAATAGTGAATTTTGATAGGGATTACTTTCAGTATAGGCATCCGTAGTCAAGATTACTTTCGTAAATTGAGGGTCGGCAAAAGAAGAATAGGCATTATCGTATATATCTTCTGTTATCTGTTTGGGATTCGACTTTTCAATTCTTTCAATTTCGCAAGTAAATTTGGAACGTTCTCCTCCTACATTGATGATTCGTTTTTCTCCAATCAATTTTTCAACAAGTTCATTATCGGGAATATTCATATTGAATACAAAAGAAAACTTAGAATCCAAACGATAATAGCACATTTTGAAATACGCATCATCGTCATCATCCGTTTTGTTTTCTTTATTTTTAAAATTTCCGGCATGTTGGTATTCCTCAAAAATATTTTTTTCAAACGGGTTACCGCCTTTTCCTATCCAATATTGATTAACCCCTTTTTTTACTTTGTAATGAGAAAGCAAGAAAGTCGATTTTTCCAAATCATCGCCGAAAAAATATTTGTTGTTATCTTTTTTAACAACTGTATCAATTTTGTTTTCTTCGTTTTTCCATGCCAACAGAGGCAAATAAAATCCTTTTTCTTCATGCCATAGCAATACTTCCGAAATAGAATTTATTTTTCCATATTGATTTGCTAACATGTTAAAGCTGTTTTCCCCTATCAGCTTTTTGGCTTCAACTTTATTGATGATTTTATCTCCATCAAAAATGTTTTTACCGGCAGTTTGCAATAATAAAAACCGCATAGCGCCCAACACCGTTGTTTGTTGGGGAAGTTGAAGGGAACGTTGATAATATTTTTCCGTTCCATCGGTATTCAAATTTTCATCTCCGAAAAAATAGTGTTCCAGAGGTGTCAACGTCACACTTACATTATATTTCGCTTCCATTTCCTGTTTCTTTATGAATTAAAAAGTTTAACAATCGATACATTGAACACAACTGATTTAATGCTTCTTTGGGTTTATCTTTCTGTTGAGCAAAGATTTTATTGAACAAACTTATTGAATGTCGAATGAATGCTTCTTTTTTCCGGTCTTTTATGTCATGCAGGTTGTATTCATTCGTAAAATAAGCATCGAAAGTATCTCCATCATTGGCAATAGATAGAATTAATTCCGTGTCTCCCCGCAATCGTTGTAGAACAGAACTGATAGTACTTTCTTTATCACCAAAGTTTTCCAATAAGTTCTGTAAATGATAAAATGTAGAGTCTGTGGGGTCTTGCTTTTCAAATACAACTTTATCATAACTTCCGCTATGCGTCATCAGCTGAACTGCAATACAATTTTTTGAAGGATTTGCTTCTGTTGGGTATTTTTTGGCAACTTCAAATAGCAAATCACCGGATAACTTCATTGCTTCATTTAACGGAAACTTATAGTAAGTGATAGACATTCCATAAGATAAACTTGGATGAATATCGGTAATTTTATTATCCGTGAGCCATTGCTTCCAAATATCGTTAAATGTTTTATCCAAAACGGATATTAATTGAAATATGTGTCCATCACCTTGAAACCAAGACTCTTTATGCTCTCCGGAATGTGAAACAACAGGGGCAAAAAACACTAAATCATCGCCACCTATATATACAGGTTTACCACCATATATGTAAATCAATTTAGATGCTTCTTTGGCAAAGTCAGCAATATTCGTTGCGAGGCTTTGTAGTAAATCATCATCATTTTTTTCTGAAACATGACTGATAAGTTTTCCTACATTATCGCCATCGGCTGTTACAATAACGGCGTATTTATGAGCAGTTTGAAAATTGTCAGGGAAAGATTTTTTTATTTCTTTTAAGATTTCGTTATCCTCTGCCGTTTTATCTTTTTTACCATCAATTTCTTCCCCTAAAGATTTTTCAAATAACGGATGAATTTTGTCTCTGTAAATATTCGGCTTAAATCTTTCCAAACCTTTGGTTGTTATTTCGAGAAGGGAAGGGAATGAATAAACGCCATTTTTGATGTTTTTGTAGAATATTAAATCGTCCCTGTCTTTTTTATCAAATCCAAGTTTATACCATTTATTGATTAATTCATCATCAACATTCGTTGGTAAGATAATTTTTTCAGTGTCTCGTTTTAGTTTTTTCAAATTGTCGTATCCGGAAGCTAATGCGTAAATATTTCTGTGATAATATTTTGCTTGTAATTCCATAACATCCAGTTGGTCATTTAGAATTTGCATATAATTATCACGGTCAGAGATGTTTTGAACAGTGCAATAAATCTGCAAATATTCTCTTAATGCTTTTTTGTCTTTGGCTTCGAGTTGTTCTATTATTGAATTAATCAAAGATTTGTAATCATCCTGTCCGAAATCTTTGTTTAACCGGATGTAACACCTGTCTGAATAAACTCCGGCTCCGTGCAGTTTTTCATCTTCAAATAGCGTTGATATGTCTTGAGCTAAAATAGTTCCATACTTATTGTTCGCTATTTCTCTCAAAATAAGCTTCATCAGATGGGAGAAAAAGTAACTGCCCAACCAAAACTCCCTTGTCTTTTGGGCTTGCAATATGGTCGCGTGAATTGGACCAATGGTGATTCCTAAATATTTCATATAATTTATAATATTTTTTTCCATCCCAGAAGGGTTAATTTGCTATCAAGAAATTCTATTAAATCAAATTGATTAAAAGTAGGCGTGTTTAACCCAAATAAGTATTCTTCGAATCTATTTTGATTTTTTTCATAAGACAATGTGAATGAAAAATTCGCATTAAACATTTCTTCATCTATCTCGTCTACAATAATATAAATGTTATTGTCATATACCTTAAAAGTTAAGGGTGATTTAAATCGGTCAATCAAACCCGAAACTTCTGACATTTTTATCTTTACTTTATCTTTATTATAACCTCGATTTTCAAAAGTTGTAAATTCAATATGTTCTGCAAGTCCTAACAATGCTCTTGCAAAAACAAATCTTTCATTTTCTTGCTCATCACCACCTTCTATTCTATTGCAATTGTAGTTTACTATTTCATATTTTAAGTCATTAAAAACATCCGAGTGATTATTTTTTAAAAACAGTTTGATTTTTCTCTTTTCCCATCTTAGATGATGTTCGTCTTTCATATATTCAAATAATTTTGATTTTTGGTATTTATCAAAATTTCTTCCGGATTTAAGAAGTTGATAATCAGAGTTAATAGTATTAAAAATTTTCTTTAAATCATTAGTTATTGATTTAGAATATACATATTTATGACTATTCTTTAATATTGTAATTTTTTTTGTTTCTTCAATATCTTCATCATTTATTTTAATAACGGAAAAACAGCCAAACCCTTTACTTTGCCTGAATCCAAAATTATTATATACAAAAAAAGAAATGATGTTCTCTTTTATACAATCTAATAGTTCAGATTCAAAAGAAGAAAAGGTCAAACTAATACAATCATTAGATAATAAACCAAAAATTTCTTCATCTCCAAAACAAGGGCAAGGACTTATATATTTTTTTTGTTCTCTATCTAATATTTCTTTTTTCTTTTTTGACAGAAATGCTGCTAATAAATATCTTTGATAATTACTCATGGGTGATATTTTTAACTTATAATCTAAGGAGGCTGACTCTCCTTTTAACCACTTCAATTTATTCAAGCATATCTGTCCTGCTTCATAATTAGATATACTTGTAATAGTCGGATTCTTTTTAACCGCAATTTTTAATGACTTGTCATAAATCAACTTATTCATTCCTAATTGGTTCAAAATAAACCTATCCAGCTTCGGCTTCACCTCCGAAGCCCGAAGCGTCGCCCCTTCCTGGTCATGCTGAAAATGGATCAACGGGGTGTGCTGTTTTAATTTTACTTCTAATTTGTACATAACACTATGCTTTAATAAGTTAATCAATTATCGGCATCTTTCCACCAAGTATTCATTTCGCCTTTTTTTTCAATGGCTCTTTCTGCCAATGCTTTTGCAATTTGTGAGATAATTGGTTTTTCTGCATTTGTTAATTCATCCAGTTTTCCTTTAACGTCATTGATTTCAGATTCCAGAATTGCAGCACTACGACGATATAAACTATGCAATGTTTTATGAAGTGATAAATACTTTTCGCCACACTCCATGTGCTTTTTTACCGAATCTTTTCCTTCTTGAGACTCATGAATTAATACAAAAATAGAAGCAACCAAAGAAATAATTCCAAACAAACGGAATAATTCCGGCGGCAATATATCCAACTGAAGAATTGAAAATATTGCAAATAGTATATTAACTACTACGAGAATATAAATACTATTCTTTTTTAAGTCGGCAGATTTAAAATGAGATTTTGCTGCATAAGCAGTATCTTCTCCCCATTCTTTTACTAATTTTTTTCTTTCATCCATAATTTATTTTATTTTTAATTGATTAATAATTTCATTCTCAATTTCATACCTCCCCATCCCATAAACCGTCTCATTCCCAACCCCCAATCCTTCCATAAATTTCAACAAAGGTAAATATTTTTGAAAATACCCCGAATACACTTGTTCTCCCACATACCCGCTCAAAGGCATTTCATTTTTCTTCTCTTTCTTTTGCGTATTTTGCAACGACACATACCGGATGTCGGCCGACTGCAACAGCGGATAACCGGCTTTCTCCAAGTAGGTTTCTGTTACTGTTTCTTCAAAAAGCGGCGGAGTATAAGTGGTCGGTTCCACATATACTGCATACAGTTTCTGCATCCGGAAAAACGCCGAACGCACCAATTGGTAAAACCCCGGAAAACGATTGCTTTTGTCCTGATAACTCAGTTGGGTATTCTTCTTGCTTTTCAACCGGAAAAGAATCACCGGCGTCTTGTAACGGAGCGTTATCTCCGAAAATTCATCCTCAACGCCGGACGCTAAAAAATCTGCCAAACGAACAACCGGCTTCTCTGAAATATCAAGCAAAGTAAAAGACGTCAACGGTTTACCGATACCTCGCTTACACATCAGGCGGATGGCTTCGAAAAAATAAAACCTGTAATCGTTGAAATTGCCAATCAGCTTGAGCGAAAAAATAAAAATTTCACCTTTGCGGACAAGAACGGCTTCGGATTCAAAATTAGCGTGAGAGAAACCAGATAAGACATATCCTTTCGGAAAACCTTCTTTGAGTTCTTTATACAGAGGATGAGTTTCCGCTAACGGAAATTTATCAATTAACTCGCGAAGGGAACAAGTCTGTTCTTCAACACTGATTTTACCGGCTGCATACAAAAGATTATTCCGGAGAATGGCTCCCGCCCATGCATCGAAAACTACATCGGAATCAGCAACCATGCGGATTTCAAAACAATGATAGTCTATTGAATGATAGGGTGTCAAAAAGTTCTTCATGGCAAATAAATAATTATAAAATATTTGTTTTTGCAAATATATTAATTTATTTTTAAAAAATTTCAAAAAATGACAGATTTATATTTCTATCTACTCAATGAAAAATGTGTACCTTTGTTTCACTAAAAATTAAAAAATCATGCCACAAGAAATAGAACGTAAGTTTTTAGTTGCAGGAAATTTCAAACCTTTTGCTTCCAAGTGCATCCGTATCACGCAAGGATATTTATCTTCCGTGTCCGAACGAACCGTTCGCGTGCGGGTGAAAGGCGATACCGGCTATATCACCGTCAAAGGATTAGCGAATAATAGTGGAATCAGCCGTTTTGAATGGGAAAAAGAAATTCCGGTGTCCGAAGCGCAGGAACTCCTGAAAATATGTGAACCGGGCGTCATCGACAAAACCCGCTACTTGGTTCCTGCGGGAAATCACGTTTTTGAAGTCGATGAATTTTACGGGGGAAATAAAGGTCTAACGATTGCCGAAATTGAATTGTCCTCGGAAGATGAAGCGTTTGAAAAGCCTTTCTGGCTGGGGCAAGAAGTAACGGGAGATGTAAGATATTACAACTCCATGTTGGTGAAAAATGAGGAAAATAGAGGAAACACATAAGTTTCTGCATCTTTTGCGGGAATTAATATTTAGCGCATTAGTAACCAATATTATTTCTCCCGCATAAAAATATTAATCGGCGTCCCCGTCATCACCCAATTCTTCCGAATCTGGTTTTCAAGAAAACGCTTGTAAGGCTCTTTCACCCACTGCGGCAGATTGCAGAAAAAAACGAAACTCGGAACAGCCGTCTTCGGTAATTGCGTAATATATTTGATTTTAACTACTTTTCCCTTGTACATGGGCGGCGGCGTTCTTTCGATAATCGGAAGTAAAACTTCGTTGAGTTGGTGTGTGGGAATTTTTGTAGTCCTTGTTTTGTAAACCGTACCGGCAGTTTCTAATATCTTGAAAATCCGTTGCTTGGTAAGCGCAGAACCGAAGATAAGCGGCACATCGGTGAAAGGAGCTGTTCGTTCTTGAATAGCATTTTCAAACGTTTTGATTACTTTTGGGTCTTTATTTTCCACCAAATCCCACTTGTTTACAACGATTACCAAACCTTTCCGGTTCTTCTGAATCAGGGAAAAAATATTCATGTCCTGCGATTCGATACCTCGCGTAGCGTCAAGCATCAAAATACAGACGTCAGCGTTTTCGATAGCCCGGATAGCCCGGATGACCGAATAATATTCCAAATCTTCGCTTACTTTCCCTTTTTTGCGGATACCTGCCGTATCAACCAAATAAAATTTCAAGCCGAATTTATCATACAAGGTATAAATGGAGTCGCGGGTAGTACCGGCAATATCGGTCACAATATTCCGTTCTTCACCGATAAACGCATTGACCAAGGACGACTTACCGGCGTTCGGCCGGCCGACTATCGCTATTTTCGGAACGTCTTCTTCGGTTTTTTCTTCTTTATTGTCGAATTTAGAAACCAAAGAATCCAACAGTTCTCCGGTTCCCGAACCATTTACCGCCGAAATACTGTAAGGTTCGCTCAAACCCAAAGCGTAAAATTCGGCCGACTGCGAATGAAGATCAAACGTATCGGCTTTATTGGAAACCAGCACAACCGGTTTTTCGCTGCGGCGGAGCATTCCGGCGATTTGTTCGTCCAAATCGGTAATTCCGGTTAAAACGTCAACGACGAACAGAATCACATCGGCTTCATCAATAGCGATTTGCACTTGTTTGTTGATTTCTCCTTCGAAAACATCTTCGGAACGAAGTACCCAGCCACCGGTGTCGATGACGGAAAATTCTTTCCCTGTCCACTCCGCTTTGCCGTACTGGCGGTCGCGGGTAGTTCCTGCTTCTTCATCCACGATGGCTTGTCGTGTCTGCGTCAAGCGATTAAACAAGGTCGATTTTCCTACATTCGGGCGACCTACAATGGCTACTATACTCATTTGAATTAAAAGTTAAAAGTTAATTTATTCTAAATTATAACCGAATTTCCGCAACAAACTGTCACGATTCCGCCAATCTTTTTCAACGCGGACAAACATTTCAAGAAAAATCTTCTTGTCAAAAAACTTTTCGAGGTCTTTACGCGCCATCGTGCCGACTTTTTTAAGGGCTTTCCCTTGATCACCGATGATAATGCCTTTTTGCGAGTCCCGTTCAACGATAATCAAAGACTTAATCGTAATCAAATCAGCGCTTTCGATGAATTGTTCCACAGCAACTTCAACCGAATAGGGAATTTCTTTCTGATAGTACAACAAAATTTTCTCGCGAATCATTTCCGTCACGAAAAATCTTGCAGGCCTGTCCGTCAAAGTATCTTTTTCAAAATAGGGCGGAGAATCGGGAATCAAAGCCTCAATCCGCTTTTTGAGATAATCAATGTTGAATTTGTTGGTTGCCGAAACAGGAATAATTTCCGCTTGCGGCAAAACCGCCTGCCATCCGGCAACGGTTTTTTCCAATTCTTTTTGATGTGTCAAATCAATTTTATTAATTAGCAGTAAAACCGGCGAAGTCGTTTTTTTTACTTTTTCCAGGAAAAAATCATTTTTGTCGATTTTTTCCACCACATCGGTCACATAAACCAGTATGTCGGCATCGTCCAAAGCCGATTGGGAGAAACCTAACATGCTCTCCTGCAATTTGTAATTCGGTTTCAACACGCCCGGCGTATCGGAATAAACGATTTGCATCTCGTCGGTATTGACAATACCCATAATCCGGTGACGGGTGGTCTGAGCCTTGGAAGTAATGATGGAAATTCGTTCACCCACCAACAGATTCATGAGTGTTGATTTCCCGACATTCGGATTTCCAACGATATTTACAAATCCCGATTTATGTCCGGAATTATGCATTGTATCCCCATTTCAGATAAACGGCGCCCCAAGTGTAACCGGCTCCGAATGCGGTAAGAATTACATTATCCCCTTTCCGCATGTGCTTTTCCCAATCCCACAAACAAAGGGGAATGGTTCCGGCGCTTGAATTGCCGTATTTGTCAATATTTACCATGACTTTATCAAGCGGAATATCCAAGCGGCTGGCTACGGCTTCGATAATCCGGAGGTTAGCCTGATGAGGAACTACCCATTTGACATCATCTTTGGTCAGATGATTCTTTTGGATGATTTCTTCGCAAACTTCAGCCATAGAGGTCACGGCGCGTTTGAAAACCACTTTTCCGTCCTGTTGGATAAAGTGCATTCTTTGGTCAACCGTTTCGTGGCTTGCCGGATGAACAGAACCGCCGCCAAGCATGTGCAAGTATTCCAAACTGTTTCCGTCAACATGCAAGATGGAATCAATAATTCCTTCTTCTTCCGTAGTCGCTTCCAGCAGGGCGACTCCACAGGCGTCCGAAAAAATCGGACAAGTATTCCGGTCTAAGGTGTCGGTGAGAACCGACAAAACGTCGCCGGCAATGACCATCACTTTTTTATATTTTCCGGAACTGATATAAACCGATGCAACCTCCAATGCATAAATATACCCGCTGCAAGCGGCGGATAAATCAAATCCGAAAGCATTGGTCATTCCTGTTTTATAAGCAATCAGCGATGCGGAATTGGGAAGAATATAATCAGGAGTCGATGTGGCGAAAATAATCGCTTCTATTTCCAAAGGATCGAAATCTTTCTTGCTTCTCAAATCTTCGATTGCTTTTTCGGCCAAATAGGTTACTCCAACTCCTTCTTCCGGTTTCAAAATGCGGCGTTCTTTAATACCTATTCTTTGGAGAATCCATTCATTGGATGTATCCACATACGTAGATATTTCTTCATTCGTTAATACATATTCGGGGATATATCCGCCAATACCGGTTATTACGGCGTGAACTTTGTTCATAAATTGAAATTAAATGATAAAATAAATAATTATAAAAATACCCTAAAAAGTGATTATTTATCGACTGTTTAGGGTTTTTTTATATCGACATTTCAAAACTAAGCTCCCGTTTTGTCAATGATTACTTTGCCTTTGTAATACAATTTTCCTTCATACCAATGCGCTCTGTGGTACAAGTGGTATTCACCCGTTGTCTGATCAATAGCTAATTGAGGAACAACCGCATGATCATGTGCTCTTCTCTTGTCTCTTCTGGTTTTACCAACTCTTCGTTTAGGATGTGCCATTTTATTTTAATTTTTTAGATATTTTATTGATTATTCTTCTTCTTTGAGTCCTTTTAATGCGTCCCATCGCGGGTCTGTTCCTTTTTCGTTATCATCTTCACCGGAAATAATGATGTTATCCATCCCCATATCAAACGAATCGTCCTCTTCGTCTTCCGATTTAGCCGAATGTTTTTTCAGCTTTGTCGCCATTTGTTTGTTGCATTTTCCGGGAGCGTGTACGTGTTTGATTGGAATCGCAAGTACAACAAACTCATATAGAAACCACGCCAGGTTAATGATTCCTTCCGATTCGGGGATAACAATAATTTCGTCGCTTTCTTCGGAATAATCTTTGCCGAATTTCACGACCAAATGCGCCGCAGTTTCGATGGGAAAATCCATGTCGTCCAAACATCTGTCGCATGGAATAATCGCAACTCCCGACAGAACAAACACGAAGTCGAAAAAACCTTTGTGTCTGGTTACCGTCAAAGCAACTTTGACTCGTCCTTTTTGAACGTCTTCTCCGCCGATATTAATAAAGAATTGATTGTCAAGCATATATTCATATTCCTGAACATCTGCCTGCATTCCTTTCAAGTCCACTTTGTATAAATCAAACTTTCCCAATTCTTTTATTTTTAAAAACCGTGCAAAGATAGGAAAAAATCTTTGATAAATAAAATCTTCATAATTAAAATCAGCGATTCAGGTAAAAAAACCTTGTTATTTCACATAAAAAATCCTACCTTTGCCTTACATTTTTTAACTGACCGTTGCATTTTCGGCGGCTTGGCTAAAACCGAATAAATATGAATAAACTTTAATAATGGAAAAGGAGAGGATTGAAAAATGGAAAGAAAGCCGGTACATGGATTTGCGTACCGATTTCGCTTTCAAAAAAGTATTTGGCGAGAACAAAGCCTTGTTGATTGATTTTCTGAATGTAATTATTCAGGAGAAAAACAGGATAGAAGATATTGAATACTTGCAGACCGAACAGTTACCGGAAGAAGAAAAGCAGCGTCGAGCAATATTTGATATATTCTGTAAAAGTGATACAGGAGAAGAATTTATTATCGAATTGCAGATTGCGAGTCAATGGTATTTTTTGGATAGAGTGCTATATTATATGACTTTTCCTATCCGGCGACAAGCGAAAAAAGGGGAATGGGATTTTAAGTTACAACCCATATATTGCATTTCGATTTTAGATTTTATAAAATTTGCAGGAGATGATTATTATTTGAGCCATTTGAAAATAGTACGCAGGGAAACGAATCAGGTGGCGATGGATAATATGAATATAATCGTGGTGGAACTTCCGAAGTTCAAGAAAACCATAAAGGGTTTGGAGACAACGCTTGACGAATGGTTGTATTGTTTCCGGAACCTTGGAAAGCTCTCGAATCAGCCGGAGAAAATAAGCGGCACAATATTTGAAGAATTATTTAAAGTAACGGCGTTGAAAAACTTAAAAACAGAAGAAATGGAAGCATATAAAACCAACATTCTCGAATGTGAAGAAATGAAAGTATCCCGGCGGTATGAACGAGCAATGGGGATAGAAATAGGTTTGAAGAAAGGTTTAGAAAGGGGTCTGGAAAAGGGTTTGGAAAAAGGTCTGGAAAAAGGACGGCAACAAGAAACCAAGACGATAGCAAAAAAAATGTTGTCGATGGGTTATCCGTTAAGTGATATTACCCAAATTACCGGACTTACAGCCGAAGAAATTTGCAAATAGGAAAACTATACAATACTTCGCTTGGCTTTAGACAACCAGTTTCATTTTCAACAAACATGCCGGTATTCAATTTCAAGTCAAAAATCACATTTTCCGAGAAACAGGGTAAATTATGGATAATGTATTTAATGTGAGTTGTTTGGGTTTCTTCACTATCAAATTCGGCATTGGAGCTTTTTACCGTTTGGGTTACTACCGGTACGGTAATTTGAAAGACAATGCCGCTTTGAAGTTTTCTGTAAAGTTTGCAATAAAATAAATATCCGTTAAAGTTGTTTCAACAATTCTTCAACCGCTTTTTCCAACTGTTGGTCTTTACCCGTCACAATCAGCGCAGGCGCATTCGCCACTTTGAAATCCGGTTCCAACTGTTTGTTTTCCAAATAACTTCCATCGGGTAATTGATAACCGACAATGGGGATTCCGAATACCAAAGTCGGGTCTTGCAAAGTTTCCCACGAAACGCTTGTCATGGTTCCCGGAACAGGCATTCCCACTAATTTTCCAATGTTCGTATGGCGGTAAACCCAAGGCGAACCGTGTGCATTGGAATAATTGGCTTCACCTGTAATCATAATGGAGGGTTTATCCCAGCGGCGGCTCGGCATGTCGCAAGCTTCGACGCCGCGGATGACTTGCGTGAAATATTTCTTTCCGCTGAACAGAATTTCCAAATCTTCGTGCAAACGCCCGCCACCATTGAAGCGGGTATCAATGACAATGGCTTCCTTGTTGTTGAATTTTCCCAGAATATCGGAATAAATCGAGCGGAAACTCGGATCGCCCATGCTTTCAATGTGTACGTAACCCAAACGGCCTTTGGACAATCGTTCGACATCCGCTTCCCGCTGTTTGACCCAGCGGGTATATAACAAACTGTTCTGCGCCGCTTGCGAAATCGGTTTAATTACTTCTTCCCAACGTTCGTTCGTTGCCGGATTGTACAAAGAAATCAAGGTATTTTTACCGCTGAGTTTGTTCAAAAGCGGGAAATAATCTTTCCCTGCGAGGATTTTCTCGCCATTGACAGCTTCGACGACACATCCGGCTTTTGCCTTCGTCTCCGCATTGTCGAAAGGCCCTTTTTCAATGACTTCGTCAATCAGCAAACCGTCTTTTGCGTAAGTCCATGAAAATAAGAGACCTAAAGTTGCCGTTACATCCGGATTTTCGGGGTCGGGAGAAAAACGTCCTCCGGTGTGGGATACATTTAATTCACCCAACATTTCGCTTAAAAGTTCGGCAAAATCAAAATTATTGTTGATATAAGGCAGGAACTTGGAATAGGTTTTTTTCATTAAATTCCAATCGACGCCGTGCATGTTGACGTTGTAGAAACGTTTCAATTCCTGCGTCCAGACATGATTGAACAGGTATTCGCGTTCGGCGGCCAAATCCAAATCTATCCGTGCGGCAACCGTAATTGGTTCTTTTTTGCTACTTGACAAACCGATTTTTTGCGGACTTCTGCCCAAAAGGAATACATTTTTGCCTTCTTTGTCCAACACGAGGGAGGCTCTCCCCGCTCCTTTCACTTCCAATTTGGTTTCTTTGGTACGGGTGTTGATTGACCATAAGTCGTAATCTTTTTCAAAAGAGGATAAATAGTATAATTTATCACCTTCTTTGGTCAAAATGGCATCTCCTAAATTCGAAGAATTGGGCGTGATTCGCAAAATACGGTCTTCGATGCCTTTCAGTTCGACGGTGATGGTTTTCACTTTCTCGTCTTTTGTTTTGTCTTCCTTGGTTTCTTTATCGGTTTTCTTATCGTCTTTTTTATCCTCTTTTTTCTTGGCTTTTTCTTCTTCTTCCAATAATTTAAAGTCATCTTCGCTCAGGCGATATTTATCGAAAGCTTTCTGATTCATGAAGATAATCATTGCATCATTCAGTGAACCCCAAGAAGCATGGTTGCGCATTCCATATCTTTCGGAGCTGAAAAGAATGGCATCGCCGTCCAATACCCAGCGGGGATTTTCGTTGGTGTAACCGCTGTTAGTCAAGTTGGTAACCGTTCCGCCTTGAGCGCTGACCAAACCGATGTCGGAATAGGGTTCATGCTTGTTGGGCGTATAGACAATGGTAAACCATTTGCCGTCGGGCGACCATTCGTAATCAACCGATCCGGAAGAATTGGGATTTCCCGAACCGTCGGTGATTGGACGGGTTTTCTTGTCTGCAATATTGTAAACCATTAATTTACTGCGGTTTTCGATGAAAGCGATTTCTTTTCCGTCGGGCGAATACTTGGGATACATCCGTTCCGTATCGGAAGGTTTGAACAACGGTTCGTCGTCGATAAGCGTCGCATTGAAGAAATAGGATTCTTCGGGACGATGTATTTTGGCGATATACAAACTCCATACGCCGGATTTTTCCGAAGCGTAAATCAATGATTTTCCGTCGGGTGAAAATGAAGGCATATTGTCCTGCGCCTCGGACCATGTGATTCTTTTGGTGTATTTGTAGTCCACGGAAGAAACAAAAATTTCACCCCGCATCACGGACGCAACTTGTTTGCCGTCGGCAGAAACGGTTTGAGTAAAAATGGCTTTATTTGTAAGTTCTTCGATGTCATTCTTTTTGTTTTCTTCCGTAATTTGGACAGACAGTTTCTGGGGATTTCCGTTGGGTTTCAAGGTGTAAATTTCTCCGTCGTAACCGAAACAAAGTGTTCCGTCGTTGGCAATGGTCAAGAAGCGAACCGGATTTACCTTGAAATGAGTGATTTGCTTCACTTGCGAAGGATTACTCAACGGGAAAGAATGGACGTTGTAAGTGCCGGAACGTTCACTCAAAAAGTAAACCGTTGAATTATCGGGGCTTAAAACGGGATCGGTATCTTCTCCCGCTTCGGCATTGAGTTCGGTAAATTTTTTCTCTACCGTATCATACATCCAGATATTCCGGGTAACAGCCGATTTGTGGTGTTTGCGGAAACGGTCTTCCTGTCCTTTCCGGTCTTGGAAAACAAATTTTTTGCCGTCTTTCGTGAAAGAAATATTTTCGGCCGGCGTGGCAATCATCTGCTCCGGACGGCCTCCTTCGACAGGTACTTTGTATAATTCGCTCATTACCCGCGATGGAAAAGCGGCGCTGGCTGCGGGAGCTTGAATTTTCGCTCCGAAAACAAGGTATTTTCCGTCAGGAGTGAAAGCGTAGGGAGATTCTGCGCCCGAAAAAGCAGTTAGACGGCTGACATTTCCGCCGTTTGCCGAAGTGATAAAAATATCGAAATTCCCGAAACGGAAACCGGCAAAAGCAATTTTCTTACTGTCCGGCGACCAAACCGGCATGTAATCATGAGCCACATGCATGGTTATTTGCTTGGCTGCCCCGCCCGTAACCGGCACGGTGTATATATCTCCTTTATAACCGAATGCAATTTGTTTACCATCAGGTGATAAAGCGGGATAGCGGAGCCAAAGCGGATTATTTGCACTCAAAAGATTAGTTGATAGTGCAATGCAAATTAAGAATAAATTGAAAAGTTTCATGTTTTTTAATGATTTTTTATATAGTTTTTGATTGTTTTGCAAAGATAGTATTTTCATTTCAAAAACTAAAGAATATTGCTTTTTTACAATGACTACGGTTGACTGTTTTTCACCCACATCAATTGCCCCAAATTTAATACAATCCTGCCGGAAACATCCCTTATAAAGTCGTAGCCGATACTGTATGCGGCTTTTCCCTTTACACTGAACCTGTTATATCCCTGCGGACTCAACGGGCAATCCGGAAATATATCCTGCAAATAGGTGGAATAGAGGTTTCCGTCTTTTATGTAGATTTCGAGGCTACCGTATCCTCCGACTAACTCATAAGTACCGGCAAGTTCGTTGATGTCAAAAGCGACTTTTGAGTTGTACAGAGGAGTAATCAGCTTATTGACAGCATCGTGCATTTGGGAAAACTCGAAATCGGTCGTATTGGTCAGGATAACCCATCCAATCTTCAGTTCGGTATTGAATGCTATAAAACTGCGATGCCCAAGCATGGAACCTTCATGTAACACAAACGGATAGGAGGGTTTCCATCCGATATTAAAAGTTTGCATCATTGCTTTGTGGTTATCGGAAAGAATGGCGGAATTATCCGTGAACTGAAAACTTATAAATTTTGCGAGGTCTGCCGCCGTGGAATACATACCGCCTGCGTATAAAGCAGAGTTGGGCACAAATACAGGCGTTTCGACAAACGATTTCGAGTTGTCGTCATACCGGTAGCCCTTAACGATGGAAGATTGGATTTTCGGCTCATCTACAAAACCGGTATTGTTCATTCCCAAAGGTTTACATATATTGTTGATTATGTGTGCGGCAAAATCACTGTCTGCCGCCCTTTCCAACGCGATACCCAATATGGAGTATCCCAGATTGGAATAACGCCTGTCCCCATAGCCACGCAACTGGTATTTCGGGTATTCGGTTTCTATGAATTTCAATGATTGCAGAAATTCTTCTTTTGTGGACATGCTCAAGGTCGAATCGCCTGTTCCGGTAGCCATCCATCTGTCCGCCCGTTCCGCGAAATGAATATCCGCCTGCGTATTTCGCGGAAGCCCGGAGGTATGAGTTGCCAGTTGCAACAGCGAAGTTATGCCGGTTTTAGAACCCTTCAATTCGGGCATATATCGGGTTACATCATCATCAAGCGACACAGCGCCTCTTTCCTTCAACTGCATAAACATTGTCGCCGTAAAAGCTTTCGTTATGGACAAAATGGGATATTTTGAGTTTATGCCGGCAGGCGTTTTACTGTCCATATCGGCATATCCTAACGATTGGCTGAAGATGATGTCTTTGTTGTGAACGATTGCCACACTTATCGACGGCGATGGATACCTGTCTTTAAATCCCGCAATAACTCTTTCCAATTCTACGGTTACCGAATCGGGTAGATTTTGACCTTGACAGATACCGGGAAATATCAGCCCTAATATAATGTAAAAAAACAGCTTTTGCATAAATTCACGTTTTATATGTATGACTATATTTTTATGAAAAGGTTACAAACTGTAAAATAACTGTGTCAAAAGAGAAGAAAAATTATAAAACCGGCAACACAGTTTATTTTACGGTTTCTACATTTGAAAAAAATCAGTCTTGTTTCAACTCAACTTTTTGGCTCGCACTGTTGTTCATCGCCTCTGTTAAAGCATTATTAATCAAAATTGTATTGACCGTTATCGCAACAATAATCGCAATGAATAATCCCAATAATAATTTAATGTCGTTTAATTAAGGGAAAGCACTATTCTTAGCTATTTGATTTAATTCAAATTAAGCCGTAAAAAAGTGTATAAAATCTTTGGCTGTATGCTAAAAAATCAGTACATTTAAACCGTATAATAAATGGGGGTATCCCAAGCGAACAAACAAAAACGGATTATCGTGAAGAAGTATCTAAAAACATAGTGTATGAAATTGAAAATGAAGAGTTTAGGAAGTGCTCACGAGGCGCGTCCGATAATATTTTTGTTCGCGATAGAATCCTGACACTCAAGAATTTAATTGTTCTAATCATGTCGATGAAGACTTCCCTGCAACGGGATTTGGATAAATTTTTCAAGTCGGTCAAACAAGCGGATTTTAATATCCGGGCAGTTACCAAGGGCGCCTTTTCCACGGCGCGGTCAAAATTAAATCCGGAAGCCTTCAAGCGGTTGAATACAGTAGCGGTCGATACGTTTTATCAGGAGGCGGAACACTACCTGTGGGGAGGTCATCGCGTATTGGCTGTTGACGGTTCCCGATTGGTATTGCCCAATCACCGAAGCATAAAAGAAGAGTTTGGCGAACACGGATTCGGTCCGAAAGCAGACAGTATCCGTTCCCTGGCCATTTGTTCGATGCTCTACGATGTGTTTAACAAAGTGACGATAGATTCACAGATAGCATCCTTTTCCGTAAGTGAAAGAGCCTTGTTGAAATTACATTTGTCGCATGTAAAACAAGGCGACTTGCTGTTGCTGGACAGGGGCTATCCGAGCTTTTGGCTGTTGTTTTTATTGCAAGCCAAAGGGATAGAATATTGTGTACGGCTCAACGAGGACGGGATGCAGCAGGTAAAGGATTTTATAGAAGGAGGAGAAAAAGAACGGACAGTTCGTTTTACACTTCCCGGAAAAAGCAGGGGACATCTGGCGGATTATCCGGAATATCAAGTGAAAGGGAAGGAAATCAGTTGCCGCTTGATTACAGTGGACTTGGGCGATGGAAAGAAAGAGATTTTATGCACCTCGCTGCTAGATACGGAAAACTATCCACAAGAAGAGTTTGAGGAGTTGTATCATTACCGCCGGGATGAGGAAGAAGCGTATAAACTGTTGAAATGCAGGATAGAACTGGAAGATTTTTCAGGAAAAACAGCGACAGCTGTCAAGCAGGATTTTCATGCAAAAATATTTTTAATGAGTCTGTGTGCCATTTATGCCCATCCCATAGATGAAAAGGTAAAGGCGGAATACAAAGCGGATGAAATCAGAAAGCACGGGCAGAAAATCAACCGGACCAATGCTTTGTCCATGACACAGGACATACTGGTAGCTACTTTTTTAAGGCAACAATATGAAAAAGCCCTCCAGGCTTTTGATGATGTCGTACAAAAGACCCGTGAGGTTATCAGACAGGGCAGGCATGTAGAGCGAAAAATGAAACAAAAAAAGAGGTTCTCCATGAATTACAAAAAATTATAGAATCTTGGAATTGGAAAAGAATCGCCAAGAACAAAAATAGCCGTTAGCCTTAGGGCGCATCGCGCCAACATCTTTGTAGAAACCGCGTGTGTCGGCACTCGGTGTTTAGTCCTGTGCAAATCACGCAGCAGCGTCAACTGCGACACATTGACAATACAAGATCTCGCCGCTGATACGGCTCGACATGTGGGGGGAATGCATCATCAACGGGGGATTACGCACCCCGCCTACAAAGATTTCCGCCTGATGGGCGTTTAGAGCGAACAACCATATTCCTTAATTAAACGACATTAAATAATGATTTATTAGTATAATAGTTTAATAGTACACTGCAAATGCATGATGATTATTTGATTCTGCAAATGTTTCGAGGTTAAAAATTGTTAAATTCCTGGTTTGATTCTTATAAGAATATTTTATACCTTTGTCGTTGATAGCCATTAAAAACAACAAGATTATGTCAATCAACAGAAAATTGCCCATCGGCATACAGGATTTTGAGAAGTTACGCACAGGTGATAATATATATGTAGATAAAACCATGTATATTCATAAACTTGTACAGAGCGATGCACCCTATTTCCTCGGTCGCCCGCGCCGCTTCGGAAAGAGCTTGTTTCTTTCCACGCTCAAAGCCTATTTTCTCGGTAAAAAGGAACTTTTCGAGGGATTGGCGATGGCCGGTTTGGAAAAGGATTGGGTGGAATATCCCGTCATTTATATTGATTTCAATAAAGCCGTATATACTAATGTTAAAACCCTCAATGTGGTATTGGACAGTATTTTGAGCGATTATGAGAAAGAATGGGAAGTAGAAACCATTGCAGATGAGTTGTCTGTGCGTTTTGACAGACTCATAAAACGTGCTTACGAAATGACCGGTCATAAAGTGGTCATATTGGTTGACGAGTACGATAAACCCTTGCTCGGCACAATGGACAAGCTTGATGTTAATGATGAAATCCGAACAGTATTAAAAGGTTTTTATGGCGTACTTAAAAACGCCGATGCTTACCTGCATTTTGTGTTCTTGACCGGTGTTACCAAATTCTCAAAAGTCAGCATTTTCAGCGATTTGAATCAGTTGCAGGACATCAGTATGAACGAAAAGTATGCCGGAATATGCGGCATCTCTAAAGACGAACTTGTCAGAAATTTTCAACCGGAAATAGCAAACCTTGCAAAAAAACAAAAACTGACTTACGACGAAACGCTTGCCGAACTTAAAAAACGCTACGACGGCTATCATTTTGCCAGAGAAAGCGAAGATATCTACAATCCGTTCAGTCTGCTGAATACGTTTGAGAGACTTGATTTCGGGCATTACTGGTACGAAACAGGTACGCCTACTTTTTTGGTTAAAATGCTGAAAAACATGGATTTTGATGTAAAAACGATGGAAAATGACATACAGTTTCCACTACGTTCCATTACCGATTATCAAATTGATTACAAAGAGCCGGTTCCGTTATTGTATCAAAGCGGTTATTTGACCATCAAGGACTATGACAGGCAATTGGATGAATATTGTTTGGGTTACCCCAATGAGGAAGTAAAATATGGCTTTATGTACAACTTGATGCCGGCGACAAAGCAATTGTAAAAATCGGTGCGGAGTTCAGCGCAGAAGAACGCACTTTGAGCCGCTGGGTGGTTGGATAAGTTGCTTGTAACATTTCATTTCAAATAAAATGATTACATTTATGCGGTTTCGCAATTAAATTATTCAGCGACTGCGCCAACTCTCCTAAATCATTGATATTTATCATCTTGGCATCTTTTCCATACATATATTGGCAATCGGCAAATGCGGTTTTCACTTCTGCTATTTTCCATTTTTCGGAAACAATAAAATAAGACAATACTTGAATGTCTTTTCGTTTCATCCGCAATACTTCGTCATGGACGTGTTCCATTGCCGGTTTTCCTTCGTAGCAACAGCTGTCGTCCACGATAAAACAGGGCATTCCATCGTAAAAATTGACAAAATAGTTTTCTGCATTTTCGGTCGTGTTTTTTTCGATTAAACCGGTAATAACAGAATAACACAATCCTTCGGGAGTCGAGCCGGATGCTTTCAAAAACGGAAATAACTGCTTTATCTTGCCGATTTTATCCTTCCTGCTGTCGTAAGCGACCAAGACCAAAGGCAATCGCGCCCCATCCGACACAACTTGATAACGCAAAGAAATGGTAACGTTGATATTCCTGATTAAATATCCCGCTTGAGCTATCGCAACCGCTGTTTTCAGGCTTTTCAGAAAACAACTTCC
Source organism: Bacteroidia bacterium (assembly GCA_025996865.1). Classification (GTDB taxonomy): domain Bacteria; phylum Bacteroidota; class Bacteroidia; order Bacteroidales; family Azobacteroidaceae; genus Azobacteroides. The sequence continues at coordinate 15,543 of BNTV01000032.1, read as the reverse complement.
CTGCATGGAATGCGAACCGTCAATCGAAATATGAAAGTTGACCGCCGGAAATGTTTCTTCTTTTTCGCGGTAAAAAATCGCATCATTCCCGCAAACCACCGAATGAAGCAGGCGTTTATCAATTTTCCCTTGTTGCAGGCGGGAGAAATGCGTTTGCCGTTCATTGTTGCGAAACGAAATGCGCCTCGCCAATTGATTGCCGAGATTGATTCCTTCCAACACCGCATGGGTGGTGTGATGCGTGTTTTCGGTATCAAAAAAAATATATCTTCCCGAATATATCAAGTCGCGATTCAGGTCTTTCAACACCACCACTTTGATGCGGCGATTGGCAAAATAAGTCTGGTTTTTATTGGACGAATCGTTGGAAAGGAGTTTGAGTTCTTCTTTGTGACTGACGGAAATTGCTTTTTTGTCCACATCCAGATTGGCTGCTTTCAGCACTTTAGCCGTCAAATCGTCCGATTCCGATTTTTCAAAATCGTTGGGATTATCTATATTGCTTTTTTCCCAATGGATTTTAGTCCCGAGCAAACTTTGTGCTTTGCGGACGGATTCCCAGATTTCTATTGCCAAATTCAAACTATCTTCGGAATCTTTCAAGCGCCCGATGTGATTGATGTCTATCAATGCTTTTATTTCTAAATAAATGCGAAACATCGGCGTGGTTTCATCCACCCTATCTAAATTTTTCAGCGTTCTTTTGCAAATATCTTTATAATTTTCGCTATGGATAACTTGCACTAACAAAGCATTTAATACCGAATTAAAGGTGTATTGATGTTCGGGGGCTTTATGTGAAATTATCAACGTCTTAATTTCCGCAATAAACATTTGGATGATTTCGTTCGGATTGAAATACAAACGATACGCTTCCGCAATATAACCCTTGTATCCCGGCGAAGTGCGGATAGCAAAATCGTCCAAGCGCCAATATTCTATCAAATGGTAGATATTTTCGATTTCGGTAATTATCCGTTTTCTGGTCCGGTAAATATCCTTGATATTATCTTGCTGAAAACGAGCTAAATAATCATTATTGACCAACATAACCAATTTGGCGGTAATCCATTTTGTGGTATAAATAAGGGACAAAGTTTCGTGAATCGCCCATCCGACCGTTGCATCAATATTGCTCAGGTCGGCAGAAATAATGATTTTATCAATGGTCGATTTTTCGTTATTCACTTTAAATTCCACCGGAATATCGCGACCGGAAACAATTTTTACGAAATTAGCAACCGCGCTTTGCAGTTTCAACAAATCGAACAGGTTATTCAAATCCGGCTCACGGTTGACTAACCAATAATCGGACAGGCTTTTGGCACGCAGATGACGCGGATTTTTCGGATTTTCGCGGATTTTTTCTTTCATTGTCACAAATAACGTTGCGCCAATTGTTTGACAAATGTTCGTTCACTATCGTTCCCACCTACCGAGTCGTAGGCCGGATAAATCAAAATTTCGGCAGCCTCTGCTAACGTGAAACCATTTTCGAGCAAGCGCGCCATTTCAAGGGTGGTTCGGGTGGAGATGGCAAAACTAATCTTGGGACTGTGGCTTTGCACTTCTTTCCGCGTCCGTTCCGCTATCTGCGCGATGACATTCAATCCCCGTTTTTCTGTGTTCGGAAAATACGTTTGAAGCAGTTGATATTCTTCATCCAAACTCAAGACTTCCATTTCAATTTGCAGAAATCTGTCTAACAATCCCTTATCCATTGTTCGGGAAGAGGTATATTCGTTCCCGATATTGGCGGTCGCCATAAAAGTAATGCCGTCGGCAACAAAAATAGTCGGATTGTCCACTTCCTCGTCCAAGCGAAGATAGCGCTGATTGATGTCCAAGACCGACATTAAGATGTTCCACGCTTCGGGATGCGCACGGGAAATTTCATCCAGCAAAATAATCGCGTTGGGTATTTGAATGGCTCTCACAAAATAGGATTGAGAGAAGAATGTGCCCGAAGATTTATCATAGTGAGTGTTTCCGATAAACGTTGAACGGGGGTCTTGCGTACTTCCGCAATTGATGTAAAAAAACGGATGCGAGTCTTTATACGTTTCGGCAATCTGCTTGATGGTGATGGTTTTGCCGCTTCCGGCAGGTCCGGTGATTAAGACATTTTTCCCTTGTAAAACGCAATAATTGAGGAACTTCCATTTGACGTCGGAGATGAATAATGCTTCCGGTTTTGCCTTGTGAGTGAGGATTGTATCTTTGTCCATGAACATTTTAAATTTTCGACAAAGATACAAAGAATAAATTATTTGGCTAAATATTAAATTGAGGCTAAATATTTCGGCATTGATACTGAAATTTTACTAATTTTGCACCCAGTCTAACAAAATAAAAATAAAAAATATGAGTAATACAGCGAACAATTACGATTTAGCTTGGTACGCAAAAGGCGATTGGAAAGAAGGTTTGCAAGCGCAACCGGATGAAACCGTTAATAAAGAAGAATTTATACGTCAATACGCCGCTAATCCCAAACTTTGGCAGAAAGCGTTCCGCTTCTTAGCCAGTCCGGAATTTCCGCATCTACCCGAAGGAAAACAGGTAATAGATGATGAAAATTTGTTTGTGAATATCAACGAATACGACACAAAAAACACAGAAGATGCTAAATGTGAAGCACATATCAAATACGCGGATATTCAATTCATGATTACCGGCGAGGAACTTATGGGTCTGACGCCTTTGTCCAACACCCAAAATCCAACGCCTTACAGCGAAGAAAAAGATATTTATTTCATGCAGCCGAACGATATGCAATACTATCTTGCCGATACATCAAATTTCTTTATTTTCTTCCCAAGCGATGCGCATCGCCCCGCCGTGAAAGTTAAAGAAAATGTTCCGGTGAAGAAAGCGATTGTGAAAGTGCGGATTGCCTAAAGGCTTTTTGCACAGCAGTTTTTATACTTCTTCCCGCTACCGCAAGGACAAGGATCATTCCGCCCCACCGTCTTTTCGGCGCGTACCGGCGCTGTAATTTGTTGTTCACGGGTATCACGGGAAGCCACATCCCGCTGCCGTTGCCGGCTTTCCTCGATATCGTCCTTTTGGGTGCGGTACTTGCTGTAATCCGTTTTGCGTTCGGGAGCAGCTTGACGAACTTGCTCCGGTTCGCGCATCGGGATTTGTCCGCGCATCAAAATCGAAACCGATTTACGGTTCATGTCATCAACCATTTTCCGGAACAAATCGTAAGATTCCAATTTGTATATCAACAACGGATCTTTATTTTCGTAGCTGGCATTTTGTACCGATTGACGTAAATCGTCCATTTCGCGCAAATGCTCTTTCCAAGATTCGTCAATAGAATGGAGCATGATGGCTTTTTCGAACGACTTCACAATGTCTTTACCGCCGGTTTCATAAGCTTCCTTGAGGTTGCACTGGATGTTGTAAACCCGCTTGCCATCGGTCACCGGAACCACAATGTTCTCATACCTGCCCCCTTGTTCTTCGTAAACCTGTTTGATGACCGGACTGGCTATTTGCGCCATCCTGTCGGTTTTCCGTTTAAAACTTTCAAGTGCAATATCGAACACTTTTTCGGCCACCGTTTCCGGCTTCCGGCTTTTAAATTCATCTTCCGAAAATGGAACTTCAATCGCTAAAACTTTGAACAACTCCATTCTAAGTCCCTCAAAATCACCGGCTTCAAGATATTGTTCACAAATAGCGGAAGAAGTGTCATATATCACATTCAAGACATCAAGGCCTATGCGTTCGCCCATCAAGGCGTGACGGCGGCGGGTATAAACGACTTCGCGCTGGGAATTCATCACGTCATCGTATTCCAACAAACGTTTACGAATACCGAAGTTATTCTCTTCGACTTTTTTCTGGGCACGTTCTACTGTTTTGCTTAACCAATTGTGTTCCAACACTTCACCTTCTTTGAAACCCATCTTGTCCATCATTCCGGCAATACGTTCGGTAGCGAATAAACGCATCAAATCGTCTTCCAAAGAAATAAAGAACACTGACGAACCGGGGTCTCCCTGACGACCGGAACGACCGCGCAACTGACGGTCAACCCGGCGGGAATCGTGACGTGCAGTACCGATAATTGCCAAACCTCCGGCTTCTTTCACGGCAGAAGAAAGTTTGATGTCCGTACCGCGTCCGGCCATGTTTGTAGCAATCGTAACTGTCCCTGTCTGACCGGCTTGCGCAACAATTTCCGCTTCTTTCTGGTGCAGTTTGGCATTTAAAACATTGTGGGCAATTTTCCGCATGGTAAGCATACGGCTCAACAACTCCGAAATTTCCACCGAAGTCGTACCGACCAATACCGGACGGCCTTCATCCCGCATTTTCACAATTTCTTCGATGACTGCGGCGTACTTTTCCCGGGCTGTTTTGTAAATCCGGTCATTCATATCATTCCGAATCACCGAACGGTTGGTCGGGATAACCACCACATCCAATTTGTAGATGTCCCAAAATTCGCCGGCTTCCGTCTCGGCCGTACCGGTCATCCCTGCGAGTTTGTGGTACATACGGAAATAATTTTGCAGGGTAATCGTCGCAAAAGTCTGTGTAGCAGCTTCTACATGAACCCGTTCCTTGGCTTCAATCGCTTGATGCAATCCGTCGGAATAACGGCGGCCTTCCATGATACGGCCTGTTTGTTCATCAACGATTTTCACCTTATTCTCAATGACTACATATTCGTCGTCTCTTTCAAACAAACAATAAGCTTTCAGCAATTGATTGACGGTGTGTACACGTTCCGATTTAACGGCGTAATTCTGCAACAATTCATCTTTTTTCGTTTGCATTTCCTCATCCGTACCGCCTTCTTGTTCGATTTGTACAATCTGAACGCCAATATCGGGCAATACGAAAAATTGCGGGTCGTCCGAATTTCCGGTTAAGAGGTCTATCCCTTTGTCCGTCAATTCGATGGTATTGTTTTTTTCGTCGATGACAAAATACAGCGGATCGGTGATGATGTGCATTTCCCGGTTTTGTTGCTGCATATAATACTCTTCGGTTTTCAGCATTCCGGCTTTTACGCCCGATTCACTCAGGAATTTAATTAAAGCCTTGTTCTTCGGCATCCCTTTGAAAGAGCGGTAAAGCAAGATATTTCCTTCGTCAGCTTCTTTTTGATTCGAAGAATTTAATTTTTGTTTGGCGTCGGCCAACAACTTGGTGGTCATGCTTCTTTGCACGGAAACTAAATTTTCCACACGGCTGCGGTATTCTTCATACAACTGGTCTTCTCCTTTCGGAACCGGACCGGAAATAATCAAAGGGGTACGCGCATCGTCAATCAACACCGAGTCCACTTCGTCCACAATCGCATAATTGTGTTTCCGTTGTACCAAGTCTTTAGGGCTAATCGCCATATTATCGCGCAGATAATCGAACCCAAATTCGTTGTTCGTTCCGAAAGTAATATCCGCTTCATAGGCTTTGCGTCGGGCGTCGGAGTTCGGTTGATGTCTGTCGATACAATCCACCGACAAACCGTGGAACATATACAAAGGTCCCATCCATTCCGAGTCGCGTTTCGACAAATAATCGTTGACCGTAACGAGGTGAACGCCGTTGTGAGTCAATGCGTTCAAGAAAACGGGCAGAGTCGCCACCAAGGTTTTTCCTTCACCGGTAGCCATTTCCGCAATGTATCCGCGCACCCTTTTGCTGAGTTTGGCATCATCCGAGTCCTTTTCGTATTTCTTGGAACTGAAATTGTGCAAAACGACGCCGCCAAACAGCTGCACATCGTAATGCACCATGTCCCAAACGATTTCGTTTCCACCGGCATTCCAGTGATTGTAATAAATCGCCTTGTCGCCGTCGATGCTCACAAAATCATGTGTCACAGCTAATTGACGGTCAAAATCATTAGCGGTGACAATCGTTTGTTCATTTTCTTTGAAGCGGCGCGCGGTATCTTTGACAATGGCAAAGACTTCGGGCATCACTTCGTCCAAAATTCTTTCCTGCAAAATCAAAACCTCTTTTTCAATCTTGTCGATTTCCGCCCAAACAGTTTCACGTTCTTCCAGTTCGAGCGTTTCAATCTTGGCTTTTAATTCGGCAATTTTATCTTTTTCTGTTTTTACAGCGTCTTCAATTTTTTGCTTAATTAATTCTGTGCGAGCGCGTAATTCGTCGTTCGAAAGCGCTTCAATGTCGGGATAGACCGCTTTAATCTTCTCCACGTAAGGAGAGATTTCCCTTAAGTCGCGTTGGGCCTTATTCCCAAACAATTTGGATAAAATATCGTTGAAACCCATAATATATTCTAAATTTTTAATTAATTTTTATTTTTTTACCCCTAAATCCCCTAAAGGGGACTTTGCCGCAGCACAATTATTAAACCCACTGCACCCACTCCCCCTTCAGGGGGTTGGGGGGTTATCTTATAACTTCTTCCAAAGGCGCTTCCCGACAAGCATTTGGCGGCCGAATCCGCATGATAAACGCCAAAGTCGGAGCGATTTCCGTCGCCTTGATTTTCCGGTAAACATCTTGTTTTTTGACATTTACACCCCAGATAAACAATGGAGAAAGGACAGAATTATTCTGCTTGTAATCCGATTTATTGGCTTGATTTTCATGGACGATCGCCCAACCCGGCTGTAATTCGAGATACAAATCGCCACTGATTTTTTTGTTCATGCCGCGGCGAAAATCACCCGCCCGTCCGGCATCGTTCACATACCATTGTCCGGCCGTTGTAACATCCTGAATACCGCTAAATTGAGAAATAAAATCGGCGGATTTATGTAAAATTTCATTCCAATCGACTTTCTTGTCCTCAACCAATTTTTTATTCAGGTAAATTTGCTCGTTGTAGTAGCCTTTTACCCAGTCTCCCGAACCGTAAACGGCCATCAGATACATGTTTAGCAAAGCCGTGCAGCGATTTGGATAAAATTCTCCGTCCGGTTTATATTTCTCCGACGGTTGAACTTTGTAATCATAATAACCATTGGACGTTAGCACGACCAAAACATTTTTAAGTCCTACTTTTTTATCCGCTAAATCCAACAATTTTTCAATTTCTTTATCCAAGCGGTAATAAGTATCCTGGATTTCCCAACCAAATTCTTTGGAATTATTTGATTGGTAATCTCCTGCATAATAAGCAATTGACAAAAAATCGGGATAACCCCGTTTCCCAAAATCGGCATATTCGAAGAAAAGGCCGGCCAAATTGGTAATTTCCGTATTAACAAAAGGGGTTTGCTTGAATCTCAGGAATTTATCTTTATCGTTTTTGGAAATTGTATGCCTGAAAGCTCCATTATCTTTGGAATAAGGAAAACCGTTGTAGGAAACCAAAGCCGGCGTCCAAACCCGGTCGGGACTATTCGCAGGCGCCTGTGCCGAATTGTAACGGTCAACATACCAGGGAATGTTTTTGTAATAAGTCGTTGTCGCCCAGTTCCCATTGTAGTCGTCCAACCAGAAAGCCGCATCGCCGTATTTTCCTGCCGATAAAATCGCTTCTCCGGCATCGGGAGCAATCGCATAAACATCTGATACTCCACCTGTTTCTATTTTCAGCTCGTCACTTATCGTGGAACTTAACAAAGCCAGGGGCGAAAAGCGGTCGGTCGTGTAATTTCCAAGATAGGTATCGTCAAAAAGAATAGAAACTTCCCGCAGAGATTCGAAATCCATTTTTTTGTCGGCGACAATCCCGTGAAAATAAGGATAAGCGCCGGTGTAAATCGTTGCAATAGAAGATGCTCGCCCAACATTGGGAAAACCGAAATCCACCCGGTGATAAACCAATCCTTCGTTTATCAAACGCTTGAAGCCTTTATCGCCGAAAGTGGGACTGAAATATTGCAGATAATCGCCTCGCAATTGGTCAACTACAATGTTGATTACCAATTTGGGCGGTTCGATAGTTTGTTGCGCACGAACTCCCGTCACTGTCAAAACAGCGAGTAAGGAAGTGAGCCATTGTAATTTACCTTTTATTCTTAACATTTTTTCTTTTTAAAAACAAATACCGGTATCCCGAAACAAGCCATAAACAACTGACAATCGGAATAAAAGCCCTGTTCAACTCCTGCGGAACCCAATGCCAACCCAGCAAAAAACAGGACAAAAGTACAAAATTTACAGCATGATACCAACGAAACAAGGGATAATATTTCTTAAACAGGAATCCAGCAAAGCCAATCAAATGCAAAGGATGTAGCCAAACCAAGTTCCAATTGGGCGAGGTGCAAGGATGTTGGGAGAAAAAAACGAGGCAGGCAATGATACATCCGCCAAGGCCGGCAACCAAAAACAACAGGGCAAAAGGCAAGCGGCAGTTTCGTTTTTTCCAACAAGCAAAAATCGTTAAACCAAAATAAATCAAGAATATACAAATGCTTATAGGCATAGGTTTTGTAAATGGTGAAATATTTTTTGTATGTATATCATTTCTCGGTTGCAGCATTGTGTTTGAAGAAAGAACGATGGGAAATTCCGTTCCGTCAGGCGTTTTGACAACCGATTGGTCTAAATGATTCATCAACTTTTCGGGTAAAAACATCTCGGTACGTCGGGAAATCAGCGAATCGGCCCCGTTTCCGATTACCAAATCAATCCCAAATTCTATCCAGGGATAATGTCCCGTACAGCCGTGCACTAATTTCCTTATTGTAACTTCCTCATTCGGATTTGGATAAATTAATGTTCCACCGCAAAACTTTTCAATAATATCGCGGGGACGAGTGGTACAATTATTGAAAAAAATATTATAGCGGTATTCGATATTTTCAGGCAGGAGGTTGGTTTGCATCATCTGCAGCAACGGCTCTTTCAAACTGTCGGGAATATTCAAAACCTGTTCAATTACGGTGGAGTTTCCTAATTCATAGATATATAAGAAATTTCGAGTCGATTCTTCGCTCAAAAAATAATCTGTTTCTCCCAAAAGAAAATGATACATAAAATTCGGTTTGCCCGAATCGAAAGTTCCCCAATTCAAAACCGCATCAATCGACCGGGAAGGGCAGTAGAAACGCAAAGCCGTATGACCAAAAATCGTATAGACCGCTTTCGAACGGGGCATGACCGTCAGTAAACTAACCTGCAAATCACTGTTTGTCTGCGATTGTATAAGGAATGAGGAGAAAAACAGGAATAAGCCGGAAAAAATAAATCGTTTCACAGAAGTATTAATGTTTATAATTTTCAGCAAAAATACATAAAAATTTCCAATTACATATATATAATGAGGAGTAAAAGTCTCTTGACAGGACGATACCCTTTGGGAGAAAACAGTCAAACTATATACAAAATACAGCATACAACGGATCTGAAATTCTTCGCTTCATATTCGTATTTTTTTTGCAAATCACCAATAAGTCAGAAAAAATCAAAATTTTACGACTTTTTCTGATTTAATAGTCAAATACGAAAGTACAATATTTATTTGAAACAACAAAATTTATTATTCAAATATGATTATTAACTTGGGAAAATATAGAATAGAACATTATCCAATCGGAAAACCTTCGCTGAATGATGTTTTGAAACTTCGTATGTACGAGATGGATTTAACCCAAAAATCGTTAGCCGAATTGCTTGGGATAAGCGCACCAAGAGTAAGCGAATACCTTACCGGAAAATCGGAACCGACTTTTCAAGTAGCTTGTAAAATGCACCGGAAATTAAATATTGATGCGAACATTATTCTTGGAGCTGTTTAAATTGTCGGTTTGCGAAACCGGAAAATTGGCATATCCGCTCACCAAAAACCGCATCAGTGAATCATGCACCTCTTTATTGGGAACGCCCAAAATGTATTCAGGTGGAGCCATCGCCGGTGTTTGTTTGCTTTTCACCGTCAGATAACCCGTTTGAAACAGAATAGGGACAATATCTATCTGCCGAATATCATAACCTATGAATGCTGCATCTTCCACCATTATCGAATCCAATACGAATTGAATGCCGTTCTTTTCCTTAATCAGATTAATTAAAAAGGTAGGCGTACCGGTTTCAAACCAATAATTGGACACTATTTTTTTGTCGAACAGCAATAAAGTGGAAAACGGATTGTAAACGGAAGTACTTCCATCCCACGAATAGCCATCATACCATTTGCGAATGGTATTCAACACATCCGTTTTCTCCATTTGATACTCCTCTTGCAATCGTTCGATATATTCGTCGAAACAAGTTTCTAATTCTGTTTGCGTGTATCCGCATATAGAGGCATACCGATCATCCATCGTAATGTCATTCAGGTTATTCAGCTCCGAAAAGATGGATACTTTGTTAAATTTGGAAACGCCGGTCAGCAATACAAAGCGCAAATGTTCGTCGGCGGGTTTCAAAATACCGTAGAAACTTTTCAATACATTGCGATTTTCTTCGGCAACGGACAAATCCGTCAGATGGTCAATGATAGGCTTGTCGTACTCATCAATCAAAACAACCACTTGCCGTCCGGTGGTTTGATGGAGTTTGGAGATTAATTCGAAAAAGCTGCCCGCAGCCTCTCTTGTTAGCGAAATACCATATTCCTGTGCTGTTTTTAGTATGACTTTTTCGAGGTCCGCTTGCAAATTCGCCGCAGTATCATTGTTGATACCGGCAAAATCCAACCTTATAACAGGATTTGTCTGCGTCCAATCCCACTTATCATAAATATCAAGCCCCTCAAACAGCGATTTTTTACCTTGAAAAAGTGCAGTCATAGTACTCACCAATAGCGATTTTCCAAATCTCCGCGGACGGGAAAGAAAATAAACACTTCCGGTTGTAACCAATTGGAGAATATACTTAGTCTTATCTACATAAAGGCGATTCTCTTCCCTTAACTTCTTAAACGATTGTATGCCTATCGGTAAATTTTTCATGACTCAAAATTATTCATTTATGAATACAAAGATAACTACATTAAACGATTTTACCCAATAGCCGTTGAACAATTTGTTCATTAGAAACAAATTAATATTGTAAAAGAAGATACTCCGCCGGATGACCCTGATTTCATAGCGTTGGATTTACTCGCCGATTTAGTGGAAGAATATGGAATAGAACATTATCCAATCGAAAACCTTCGTTGAATGATGTTTTGAAACTTCGTATGTACGAGGCGGTAAAAATTGCATACGCACGCAGTTTTTGCTGCATGCGCATGGAATTTTCGCTGCATGCGTCATTGGATGATCGCTTAAAATACATACGCTACGCCTACCGAAACATTGTACCAGGAGTATCCTACCGATTCGGTGTTTGCGCTCTTTAGCTTAATCTCGAAATTTCCAATCAGATTGTCGGTAATCCAGTAGTCAATTCCGGCGCCGAGGTTGAGCAGCATATCGGAATTACTATATCCTTCCGATGAAGAACGCATTACGCCGAATCCTACGAGCGGATAAACCATAAAATCGTCGTTCAGACTGAACAGATAGTGAGCATTGAGGCTCAAATCAAGAGAATTTACCTTGTCTTTGGGTAAAAAGAAAGTAACAGATGGTTCCAGACGGATAGGGTCTGTGAGGTTGTACTGGAATTTCAGGTTTACCCCGGTATTGGAGTAACCTTCGTCAGTAAGGTAGGTTAAACCTCCGCCAAACGCTTTCATTCCCTTTTCCTGCGCCGAAACATTCGATACGCACACGATTGCCGCTACCAGCAGCATGATTTTAAACAAACTTTTCATTTTTATAAATATTTAATAATGAATAAATAAAGTGTCATTTTATTAGAAACAGAGGCCAAAGCCCAAGAAATTTTTCGAAGCGCCGAACAAAAGGTCATCTTCCTTTTTAAAGGCGTGCCTGTATTGATAGGTGTAGCGCAAAACCAAACCTACGCCCGCCCGCTGCGACGCACTTCGCTTGGGTATGGTAAGTTTCAACAGAAGTCCCGCTTCAGGCGAAAATGCATAATGGTAGTAAAACCGCTCTAATTCATTTCCTTCTAAATTAAAACTGTTTTTAGGGTTGACTTTACAAATAGCCGTAGCGCCGGGTCCGAAAAAGAGCCACACGCCGGAGTTGAAAAAACCACTGTTTTTCGGAACAATGTCTTTCAGCCTGAAGAGTTTCAGTGTCCATCCGAATGAAATATTCGCCTCGGTCTGCAAGGTATCGCTGTCTTCCAATCGCGACAAGTCGAATATGTTCGGATTGATGTGAAGTGTAAAATAACCGCTAACGTTCCAGTTGTTGTTGTAATTACCCGAAGAAATCCCAATTTTGTTATCCTTTTCGTATTCGTAAGTAAATACGTGGCGAGTGTCATTGATAGACTGGTTATTCCATGTTTCTATACGGGATTTTGCCAATTCTGAATTTTCGCACCCCAATGCAATTATTTTTTTGTAATTTTCCAAAACTTCTATGCTGCTCGGATTCTTCTGGAAAACCGAATCGGCAGCTCTGGTATAGGTAACACATTTACCGATGTAAGTTAAAAGCGCTTCTCTTTTCTTTTTCAAATTATCCTCCGTGGCGTTTAACTCGCAAATCCGGTTGTATTTTTCATAAAGGCTTTTGTAATCTTCGTTTAAGACCAAACGCATTTCTACGTCTTCGATTTCTTTCAGCAAGCGGAAAATCGTATCAATATCGTTGATTTTGCGTCCGATTTCGGCCGTATCGACTTTTGCTTTGTACTGTGCATCCCAGCATTTCAGCGACTCTACGTATTCCGTTCTTGCCCTGCTGTAAGAAGATGTGTTGAAAAAATTGTCTCCGGAAAGCTTGTGCTTTACCGGACAAGGCTTGTTGTCTGGATAGAGCGGATCGTCTATTTGGTATTTGATAGCCTGATTCGCGGAAAGGTTGATCCGGAGCGACAAATCGCTGTAATCCGGACACCGGATTATCAACGTAGCTCCCTTGGATTTTGCGGCATTGACAGTCAGCGTATATTCATTTTCTCTGCCTTTTGCCTCAACTTCCTGATTTTCGATTAGAGAACCTCTTTCGCCGTCAAGATTGGTCGAAAATTCGAGCTTAAAAATGTTGTCTGCCGCCACTACTACGATAGCGTCTTTGCCCTCGCCATTGTAGGCGATTTTGTCGGGCAATTCTTTAATTTCCAATTGTCGTTGTGCGTGCACCATTGCGCTTGTAGTAAGCGCCAAGATAAATAAAAACAGATACTTCTTCATTTTACTGAAATTATTAAGTTAAAAATATTTTTTGTTAAATTCTTATATCATCGAAATAGGTAAAATTAAATAGTTTTTCGGGCGACCATGCCCTTACGAAAATTTGCATTTCGTGTTCCTTGCTGCAATCAATGAGCAGGTAAAGGAATCCCACATCACTGTAAGTCGAAGATTTCCAATGTTGTTTGAGCGTTACGCCGTAAATGTTGTATTTTCCGGGATGCGGCTCTACCTCAATGGCGTCAAAAACGATGTTTACATAAGCGTTTTTCTTGAAAACCTGCCGCAGTTTGGTAATATATTCCTGTTTGGTCTTCACTTGATAGTCGTAACCGAAATCATTGCTCTTGATGCTCATGCTGATATTGTCGGGCACCCGCTGCACACTTCGTTTTACCGCATTGATAATCAATGCATCTTCGCTGTAAACGGTTTCAAGATATCCAATATCCTTGCAGTTATAGGCTGTGCGGAACTTTTCGAGAAAGTCAAGAATCTTGTTTTTGTTCACGATGTCGCCAGGCTGCAATTCGCCTTTAATTTCGATAATTTCCGGCTTGATGGATATATTCAGGTCGCTGATTTGCCCGTTGGAATTAAAACTGATTGCGATTTCCTCGCTTTGGGTTTCTTTCTCCGCCGAAAGCATGGAAACAGGAATCCCGCTTACCTGATAATCGCCGGATGGCGCATTTTGGCAAGTCTTTTTCAGTTGGCTTTCGGTGCAGGATATCGGACTGGTTTTCCAGAGTTCGCCGATTTTGATTCGCGCCTCGTTGGTTGCGATTCCGCCGGGGATTTTTGGTTTTTTACCTTCCTTTGCAGCCTGGTTGAAAGCGTTCAACAGGACGGACACATTGCTTTCAATCGTCGATTTCAGCGTTTCGCTGTTACATCCTTCGGTAACTTGCATTGAGATGCAGTCCTGTGCCATCATTTTCAGATTTGCGAGGACGAAACACATCAGTAGCGTTAAATAAAATTTCAAGATTTTCATTTTTCTATCGTATTTTGTTTTTTTAATGAATGTTGCGGAATATAAGTATAAAAATCGGCTTTAACGGTTTCCTTACCGCTTACAAGCGCTTTTTTATTTGTCGTTGCAAGCAGCATGTGAATGAATTGTAAAGTCTTATGTTTCAAAATTATTGTGAAATTAAGTATATGCTCTTCATTTTCGACAATAGAAATATAAAAGTCAAAGTCGTCGAAGAACATACATATAAAATCCTTCATTGCGATGTTTATTTCCGGCGGTAAAGTTCCATAACGGCGGTGTATAAGCCCAAGCGTAAAACCTTCTTCCGGTGCATATTGGCTGAATAGGCTGATATAAATGCTGTCGGAAACGTCGTTTTTCTCACACCGAAAGTTGAGTAGCGAATCGGTCAATTCCAAGTCCGCCGTTTTCTTATCTATGTTATAATCAATGACCCAATCCGGCGATTGACATGCAACAGAATGGCTATACAGCAACAAAACGGCTGTGACAAAATAATACAACAGGGTTCCTTTTTTTCTCACGGTTATTAATTTTTAATTTCTAATTTCATCAAAAAAAGCGAAATCAAATATCCTGTCCGGCGACCATGCTCTTACGAAAATTTGCATTTCGTATCCCTTGCGGCAATCAATGAGCAAGTAAAGGAATCCCACATCACTGAAAGTCGAGGACTTCCATCGCTGCTTTACCGTTACGCCGTAAATGCTGTATTTTCCCGGATGCGGTTCTATTTCTACAAAATCGAAAACAACATTCACATAAGCTTTTTTATTAAAAGCCTTTTTTAAGTCTGTGAGATATTGTTTTTTTCTTTTTACTTGATTGTCGTAAAAATTATGGATGCCAATGCTATAAATATTTTTGATATACTCAATATCTTTGCAAGCGTATGCCGTGCGGAACTTTTCGAGAAAATCAATAATCTTATTGTAGTTTATGCCTTCTTCCTGAGACAGTTCCCATTCGCCTGCATCTTTAATAATTTCGGATTTTATGGTAATGTTCAAATCGCTTATTTGTCCGGCGTGATTAAAAATGAGCGCTATTTCCTCGTTTGGGGATTCCTTGTCCGCTGAAAGCATTGTTATAGGAATCTTGCGGATTTCCCGTTCGCCGGACAGAATATTTCGACAGCCCGTTTTTATTTTCCTTTTATAACACAATATCGGGCTTGCTTCCCAGAGTTTGCCGATTTTGATTCGCGCCTCATTGGTTGCGATTTCGCCGGGTAGCTTAGGCTTTTTGCCTTCCCTTGCCGCATGGTTGAAAGCGCCCAACAGAATGGAAGCATTTACCGTAAGCATTCGGTAATCTACTCTTGCGGATTTTTTTCCGCCCAGTTCATAGGGAGCAAATCGGCTAGTTCGTTTACTTTGTGTTCATTGATACGATTCAGGACATCGGTCAACCATTCTGTCGGATT
>BNTV01000031.1 GCA_025996865.1 Bacteroidia bacterium | reverse complement strand
AAATTTCTGCGGGGACTGTTATTTTAAAATGTCGTTTTTCTAATTAAGCAGAAACAATCTAAATACCAATAAGTTACGATTTTATTCATTTTTCCGGTTAAGTAAAATCACCCCCATACCGGAATATATTCCGCAAATTTAGTAGATACATTATTAGGGTCGCGAGGTTTGATTTTATTTTGCAACAGGGCTTCTTTTATGACTAACGATACTTGAGGACGTTGCCTTTCGCTCATTTTAAACCGCTCTCTCAAACTGGTATTTGTCATTCCACTTCCTGTATAATACTTAATAACGCAGTGTTGATAACAGGCTTCAATTCTTTCAGTAGGAGTCAATTTTGCAAATTCCTTGGGGGCATATATCGTTACACGAAAAGAATTTTCTAATTCCTCAAATTTTACAGGAGGTAATCCATGCAATTCTATGGCAGAAACAGCTTTCTCCAAACCGGAGCCTCGTTCTTCACAAATTCCATACCGTCTGAAAGCAGCAGCGAGTATTTCATTCCTTGATTCGGGAGTTGTTCTAATTAACCGGTCAATACTTTTCGAAGGCAATAGTTTTCCGGGATTGGATATTTCAATCCTGTCATCAAATATTTCAACCATAGGACTTACTCCCCTGATTGACAGGTCTTGATGAATCAAGGCATTCGCTATCAACTCTCTAATGGCAATTTCAGGATATACTGATTCTTCTGTACGCAATGCTTTCTTTATGACTTCCCTACTTGGAAGCAGTGCGTTAATATAAGATATTAGTTCTTCATATCCAATAGCATAGCCGCTTTTTCCAACATATTCTTTCTCCGTTTTTTGCTTTGTCAATCCGCTGTACTTGATTACTCTGACGGCTTTTCTTGCCAAATCGTCGAATTGATTGAGGTTGTATGCCGATGCCAGCGCACCAAAATTGAGAATATAATAACCCGCACCATCCATATTTTGAACCATTTTTTCTTCCTCCATCCATTGAAGAATATCTTCCTGTGTCTGAGGTGTAGGTTTGTCTAATAATTTAAAAATACTTCGATAATCCAGCATGTCAAAAATATCGGGAATGGATTGTAATGTACCGGCATGAAGTCCCTCATAATAAGGCATTTTACTGTTTAACATTAACGAGCCTATTTCTTGACGAGATGCTTGACGGGTAGTACCGCCATTCCTGATATAAGAATCTTCAATTGATTTGTCGTTAATGGAAACCGGTTTCACAGCACTTTCTTTTATATAAACCAACAGAACAGGAACGCCTTTGTATTCTTCGATTGCATGGTCCAAGCTTACCAACGGGAATACTGAAGTACGGCAAAGGCTGCTGAGCTTCTGCATAATCAGTTCCGCTTGCTCCTGTCCAATTCCCTGTACCCTGCCTGATTTATCTTCTATCCCAAAGACTAAAAATCCGCCTCCAGGATGATTGGCAAATGCCGACAGATGCCTGCAAAGTTTTTTATTATTCGGGGATAATTCTTCTTTCCAGTCAATTTCATTTAATTCCTGAGGTACAGGAATTAAAGAATGTTCAAGATACTTTAGTGCCTTTGAAATCCATTGTTTAATCATGTCGTTTTTCTGATTAAGCAGCAACCTTTTGATTTTTAATCATTTAACTTCATGCTCTTTCAAAAAATGAAGCAAATAACCAGGTGCAAAGATAATCAATATTTTGCGATTTATCTAATCATTTAGAGAGTGAACCAACCACGCAAACCCAATGTTTCTCTATGAAACTGTCGTGCATTGTAATGTACTTAACTAACTGCTGCCTGTAATCAAGGCTTTTCCATGCCTCTATTCTTTCGTTGAACGCTTCCAAGTTCCTACGAATAACTTCCACACTCCTAAATCCGATTTAGCAGGAAAGTGGCGGCTAACGTTCCGGCTGTATATGACCACGCCCGCTACTACGGGCGCAGCATATACAGACCTGTTATATGTCGTTTGTTTTGCTTTATTATTTTTTCTTTTTATTTGAATTTTCCTTTACCCTAAATTGAACAATCTTTTTAATTATTTCCCATGGAATAGGTTTATCAATTGAAAAACGCAATGTCCCTTTTCCACTACGATATGAGGCAAGTTCCTTTTCAAACGCATCAATTCCAGAGGGACTTGGGAAAAAACTATAATGATCCTTAAATGCCGCAAAATGCACCAAATTTCCATTCAGATAAAAAGTAGGCATTCCATAAGATATTTTTTCGGCTGCTTCTGGAACTTCATTTTTTATGAAATTTCGTATTTCATTTAATGTCTTTTGAATATTTGGTTCAAACGTTTCAATATATTCATCTATTGTGTTCATACATCTCTTTCCTTTATTTTTACGTTGATTTTATCACCACAATTTTTATTTATTTTTTTCCGTATATCTTTTCGTATACCTATTATGTAACAAATTGATCCATCATTATTTTTTAGCCCCCTATTCACAATGCTTCCATCATAATGTTCTCCATTAAATTCAGCGTGAACTTTAATCCGTCCTTTCCCAAATTCTTTTTTTAAGTCATATGGAAATTCAATATATGCTCCATTAATATCGGAAACTTTCCTTATTTCCGCCTTTGGGACAACGTCCAAAGAAACTGCGAATACACAGTCAATCCAACATTAACGGCTTGTGCTACATAGCCTTGAAGCACATCATGCCTTTGCTTAATATGTTGTGTCAGTCGAACAAAATTCATTGTCTAATTCTTATTAAATTTCGGGTTTAAAGGTACGAATAAATTAACATTGCGAAAAAAAATATCTCGAAAAATTAGCATAATCCAAAAAACGATTTGTATATTTTTTTATATGATTATCGAATGTTTTACCTAATGTTAATTTCCTACGGAAATTTTTTGAGAGGAGAGCATTTATTTTTCTAAGGTATAAATTTTTTTTTATTCTTTGCAGATTGGCGATTTTTAACTAAATTTGCACTTTCAACATTCCGAATCATATTATTAAAATAAAAATAAAAATCTATGTATTGGCTATTTAATTCATCTATTGGCAGGAAGTTTATCATGAGTATCTCTGGTATCTTCCTTCTTTTGTTTTTGCTATTTCACATGTCGATGAATCTGACGCTGCTTCTTCCGGACGACGGAAAAGTATATGACATGATTTGCGAATTTCTGGGTGCCAATTGGTACGCAGTTGCGGGAACTTTGGTCTTGGCCGCCGGCGTAGTGGTGCATATTGTTTATGCCACGATGCTGACGCTTCAAAACCGGAAAGCAAGAGGTTCCGACAAGTATCTTTCTTCCAACAGGACAGAAACGGAATGGTCTGCAAAAAACATGTATGTATTGGGGTTAATTATTGTATTGGGGCTGGTTATCCACCTTTGGAATTTTTGGTACAAGATGCAATTTGCAGAACTTATCGGTTGTCCTGATGCTGTTACCGGAGGTTCGGGATTAGTAAAAGAACTTTTCTCCAGTCCTTGTTATGCGATTGTTTACCTGATTTGGTTGGGAGCGATTTGGTTTCACCTGACGCATGGCGTTTGGAGTGCATTTCAAACCTTGGGCTTGAGCGGAAAAATTTGGTATCCGCGGTTGAAAATGATTTCCAATATTGTTTCCACGCTTATCGTGGTGGGTTTTGCCGCTATTCCCGTTTACTTCATGGCGGTACATTTACTTTGTGGTAACAATTAACTTTTAATAAAAAAATAGAACTCATTATGATAAAGTTAGATGCAAAAATTCCAAAAGGCCTGTTGGCCGAAAAGTGGACAAATTATAAAGACCACCAGAAATTAGTGAATCCTGCAAACAAAAGAAGGCTGGATATTATCGTAGTTGGAACCGGATTAGCCGGCGGTTCTGCCGCTGCTTCCCTTGGCGAATTGGGTTTCAACGTTTTGAATTTCTGTATTCAGGATTCTCCTCGCCGGGCGCATTCAATTGCTGCTCAAGGAGGTATCAATGCAGCAAAGAATTATCAAAATGACGGTGACTCGATTTACCGTTTATTTTATGATACCATCAAGGGCGGCGACTATCGCGCCCGCGAAGCCAATGTTCACCGGCTGTCCGAAGTTTCCGTGAATATTATCGACCAATGTGTGGCGCAAGGCGTCCCGTTCGCCCGAGAATACGGAGGTTTGTTGGATAACCGTTCTTTCGGCGGAGCGCAAGTTTCCCGTACTTTTTACGCCAAAGGCCAAACCGGACAACAATTATTGCTCGGCGCTTATTCGGCGCTGAGCCGTCAGATTCACAAAGGCAGCGTGAAAATGTTTGTCCGCTACGAAATGTTAGACCTTGTTGTGATTGACGGTCGCGCCCGTGGTATCATCGCTCGCAATTTGGTGACCGGTGAAATCGAACGATTTGCGGCTCATGCGGTAGTAATTGCTACCGGCGGTTACGGAAATGCTTATTTCCTTTCAACCAATGCGATGAATTCCAACGGTTCGGCAGCCGCGCAGGTTTACCGGAAAGGCGCTTTGTTTGCCAATCCTGCCTTTGCACAAATTCACCCGACCTGTATTCCGGTTCACGGCGAATTTCAATCGAAATTGACCCTGATGTCCGAATCGCTTCGCAATGACGGACGAATTTGGGTTCCCAAGAAAATAGAAGATGCGGTAGCTATTCGCGAAGGCAAATTGAAACCGACAGAAATCGCCGAAGAAAACCGCGATTATTATTTAGAAAGAAGATATCCGGCTTTCGGGAATTTGGTTCCGCGCGATGTAGCTTCACGCGCTGCGAAGGAAAGATGTGACGCCGGATTCGGCATTGCACCTTCCGGTTTGGCAGTTTACCTTGATTTTTCGGACGCTATCAACCGTTTGGGTATGAAAACGGTAGAAGCCCGCTACGGCAACCTTTTCCAGATGTACGAAAAAATTACCGACCAGAATCCTTACGAAACACCGATGATGATTTATCCGGCCATTCACTACACGATGGGCGGCGTTTGGGTTGATTATGAATTGATGACAACGATTCCGGGCTGTTTTGCCATTGGTGAAGCCAATTTCTCCGACCACGGCGCTAACCGTTTGGGTGCATCCGCTTTGATGCAGGGTTTGGCCGACGGATATTTTGTTCTTCCTTACACCATTCAGAATTATTTGGCAGACCAAATCAGCGTTCCGCGTTTCAGCACCGATTTGCCTGAATTTGAGGAAACCGAAAAAGCAGTCAAAGCAAGGATTAATAAACTGATGAATATCAAGGGAAACCGTTCGGTCGATTCCTTCCACAAAGCCCTCGGTTCAATCATGTGGGACTATGTAGGTATGGCTCGTACCAAAGAATCCTTGAAAACGGCTTTGGAAAAAATCAAAGAGTTGAAGAAGGAATTTTGGACGAATGTTCGCATTCCGGGTGAAGTCGGTTCGTTGAATACCGAACTGGAAAAAGCGCTTCGCGTTGCCGATTTCTTCGATATAGGTTATTTAATAGCGCTTGACGGTCTGAACAGAAACGAATCTTGCGGCGGGCACTTCCGTGAAGAATACCAGACTCCGGAAGGGGAAGCTTTGCGTGACGATATTCGATATTCTTATGCAGCTTGCTGGCAATATACGGGCGAGGAAAAAGATCCGGAACTTGTGAAGGAACCGCTTGAATATGAATTCGTAGTAAGACAACAAAGAAACTATAAATCGTAAGTAAAATGGAAAAAATAATCAATATAACATTAAAAGTTTGGCGTCAGAAAGGGCCGAAAGAAAAAGGCGGTTTTGAAACGCATAAATTAGAAGGCATTTCAGGCGATACGTCCTTTTTGGAAATGTTGGACATCCTGAACGAAAAATTAGTGAATGAAGGAAAAGAGCCGGTAGCATTCGACAACGATTGTCGTGAAGGCATTTGCGGAATGTGTTCGCTGTATATCAACGGTCACCCGCACGGGCCGGACAACCTGATTACGACCTGCCAATTACACATGCGGCATTTTAAAGACGGCGACACCATCACGGTCGAACCTTGGCGTTCGGCGGCATTTCCGGTCATCCGCGATTTGATGGTTGACCGTTATGCTTTCGATAAAATCATCCAGGCCGGCGGTTATGTATCGGTTAATACCGGAGGGATTCCCGATGCCAATGCAATTCCTATTCCCAAGCCAGTTGCCGATGAAGCAATGGATGCAGCTTCCTGTATCGGTTGCGGGGCTTGTGTGGCAGCTTGTAAAAACGGTTCGGCGATGTTGTTCGTTTCGGCCAAAGTCAGTCAATTGGCTTTGTTGCCGCAAGGAAAACCGGAAGCGAAACAACGGGCTAAAGCGATGGTTTTGAAAATGGACGAGCTGGGATTCGGAAACTGTACCAATACCCGCGCTTGCGAATTGGAATGTCCCAAAGGCGTTTCAATCAGCAATATTGCGCGTTTGAACCGGGAATTTTTGGTGGCTAAGTTTTCGGATTGATAATGTGTTTCGCACGTCATTTTGATTTTCAACAAGTAAAAATATTTTTTTAACTGCAAAGGCTCAGAAATTTACTTGAGCCTTTGCCGTTATTTCTCCATACCTGCCGGTAATTCCACTTCTTTCGGAGCATATTCCTTCAACAGTTCTATAATCTTAACTGCGTTCAAATAAAAAATACTATTTCATGCAACGTTTTTCGGTTTTTTTCATCTATTAGTATAGTATGTTTTATTCTGCAATATATTTATGAAAAAATGGAAAATTATAATTGGTAGCTGTTTACTCTTTTCTGCTGTCCTCGTGCAGGCGCAGGAGAAAAAAACGGTCAAAGGCCAGATTGGATTTGAGTTTGGAGTCGGTAGTTTTTTCGGTGGAACCGTTACGCCGGAGCAGGTTCGAACGAGTAAATCCAAGTACGATGATTTTTATTGCGGATTTCCCGGACTGGGTCAGGAAGCGGAAACGGTATATGGCGGCATAAAATACGAATATATCTTCTGTGATAATCGCTTAGGGTTCGCTACCGGCCTTCGGTTTTCCAAAATTTCGGGAAAAATGAGTCCGAATTGGAATAAATCTTATTTTTTATGGTTATTCCGTCAGGAAGGCCTGAATACGGATTATCTGAGCATACAAAACATGACGCAAAAGAATTATTACCTTGGTGTTCCGTTGGAATTGCGTTATATCTATCCGAGAAGAAGAGATTCATTTTTCAAGCAATATGTCAAATTGGGAGTCGCTGTCAATTGCCTTGTGTCAACCAAAAATTCCATCGCATTTTATGACAATGCGATGACGCAGTATGCAAGCACAGTCAATGATGCAATCGAAAAACCGGATTTGTTCAATGCCTATATTTATCCTGCGTATGGATTTAAATTCGGCCGGTTAAAAGACGTCAGTTTTAATATGGAATTTCATTTTCCCGGATTTCTTGTCGGAAATAAAGCCCATCCGTTTATCCGGCAAGATTTTGGAGTTGGCATGCAATTGTCGGTACAAATGCCTGTAAATAAAATAATAAAATAAAAACAATACTTATGAAAAAATACGGTTTAATAGCAATTATCCTGCTGGCGTTATGTTCTTGCACTGGAGATGTAATGGACGAAACCATCTTTATCCCGGATGAAAAAGACAGCAATTTACCGGCTTATACCGAATGGGGATACAACTCTTTCGGAGCGAAGTACGAACGGACATATTTCCTTGCTTCACATGATATTGTTCCTTGTAAGATCGTCTATCAGGACGGGATTTTGCATTTTTCCCTGTCCGGGCGCATCGGTACGAGGTATTATTACGGCGAGGACAAAATGAAGCTGACTTTTTCATTTCCCATATCCTATCCGATAATGGAATACAAGGATTTAACAGCCTTGAACAACCTTGAAATTAATTTAACAGATGCTTCCTGCGAGGTGAAAATAGAGAGAAACGGTAAGGTAGAACTCATACATCCCCGTTCCGGGCACCTGTTTTTTAAGCGGACGCAGTTGTTACGAATCGACGATAAAGAAAACCGGGTCATTCTTTCCGGCCTTTTCGAGATGTCGTTTTTGCACAACGGTGTTCCCGAACAGATATCCGACGGTCGGTTTGATTTGGGAGTAAATAAGGATTTTTATGGTTTTGCTGAGTGACTTCGATTGTCTTGAGAATCCGGGCGATAGCACTCTTCGACACCTTTTTATCTAATAGCGTTTTTATTTCAGCTTCTTTGGTGCGTTGAGAAATTAGATTCTTTTCAAATTCATAAAGAAACATTTATCGTGTTGGATAATGCAAAAATACATAAATCTAAAATCATTCGGGAAAGAATCCAGTATTGGCAGGAAAGAGGTTTATTTTTATTTTTCCTCCGACACTGTCTTTGCTGCGTTTAAACTTCCGAAGGAATCGGACGGCTTTTGATTTTTTAACCATAGAGGACACAGAAGGCACAGAGAAAAAAATGCTGTATTCTCAGTGTCCTCTGTGGTTTAAATATCCTTTTAGACCTAACGCCATAATAACTTATTTCATCACTTCCAAAGCAAGTTTTTCAGCTTCCTCTTTGGTTGGAGCTTCCGTATAAATCCGGACAATCGGCTCGGTATTGGACTTTCTGAAATGCACCCACTGGTCGGGAAAATCAACTTTTACACCGTCGATATCATTCACAGGATAGGCGGCGTATTTCTTTTTGAGCGATTCCAACAGCGCATCAACGTCCGTATCGGGAGTCAATTCCATGCGTTGTTTGGCCATAAAATAGGTAGGATATTGCGCCCGTAATTCACTGACTTTTTTTCCCGATTTAGCTAATTGTGTCAGGAACAAACCGATACCGACCAAAGCATCGCGTCCGTAATGCGATTCGGGATAAATGACTCCGCCGTTGCCTTCTCCGCCGATAACCGCGCCGGTCGTTTTCATTTTTTCAACGACATTCACTTCACCGACGGCCGCAGCCGTATAAGTCTTTCCATATTTGGCGGTTATATCCCGCAAAGCGCGTGTCGAACTCAAGTTGGAAACCGTATTTCCCGGTGTATGTTGCAATACATAATCGGCTATTGAAACCAGCGTGTATTCTTCTCCGAACATTTCCCCTTTTTCGGTAATAATCGCCAAACGATCCACATCAGGATCAACGACAAAACCGACATCTGCTTTTTGGTCTTTCACGACCTTCGCAATTTCCGTCAGGTGTTCGGGTAGTGGTTCGGGATTATGAGCGAAAACGCCGGTAGGTTCAGCATTCAAAGCAATGATTTGTTTGACGCCTAAGGCTTTCAATAGCGCCGGAAGCACGATGCCTCCCACCGAATTGACGGCGTCGAAAGCCACGGTAAAACCGGCTTTTCGAATGGCGTCAACATCCACCAATTTCAATGCCAGAACCTGTTCGATATGTTTTTGTGTGTAAGAATCGTCTTTTTTAACTTTTCCCAATTCATCCACGCCAGCAAAAACAAAGGATTCTTTTTCCGCAATTTTCAAAATTTCATTCCCTTCGGCAGCATTGAGAAATTCTCCTTTTTCGTTCAGTAACTTTAAGGCATTCCATTGTTTGGGATTATGTGAGGCGGTCAAAATAATTCCCCCTGCGGCTTTTTCCAGGGTTACGGCCAATTCGGTTGTCGGCGTAGTCGCCAAACCGATGTCCGTCACATCAAAACCCATGCCGGTTAATGTTCCGGTAACTAATTCCCTGACCATTTCGCCGGAAATACGGGCGTCCCGACCCACTACAATCGTCTTGGAAACAGGATTTTTCGAACGAATCAATGTGGCATAAGCAGCCGTAAATTTAACGACGTCAACCGGAGATAAGCCTTCGCCGACAACGCCTCCGATGGTTCCCCGAATACCGGAGATGGATTTTATCAGTGACATAGAAACAAGGAATTAATAGAAATTAGTGTAAGTTACGCCTTTATAAAATACAGGATTGATATTACTGTTGTCCGAATACGAACCCAATGCCGACGGGATAATCAAATCAACAACAGCATGTTCGCCAACATAAGTCAAAGGAACAACCCATCCGACACAGAGCATTGAATTGGTAGCGCTGTAACTTTGCGACAATCCGTATTTGAAGGAATAGGGATAGACAAAACCGCTCGAACTCCATGTTAAAATTGAACTGTCGGATACTGCAATATCGTGACGGTATTCGAAACGAACCGTAACTTCGTCCACCAAACTTGCCGGCCGCTGTCCGTTTCCCGAATCTACCACATGCATATACATCACTCCCAGTTCGTTTTGAATTTTATAAAATTCTTTTTCATTGAATTTCCCATCCTTGGGGTACTCGTCCAGAATTACTAAATTATTTATGTTAATATACCGGTTAATCGCCCTTTTTTCTTCCTGCAACCGTTCTTGCAAGCTTTTCTGTTTATTGCAGGAAGCAAACATGAAAGTAAGCAAAACAATCGATGATATAACGAAAACTAAAGTCTTTCTCATATTTTTATTTTACAAATTTGCTGCAAATGTACGAAAAATTCCTTATCAATGTTCTAAAAAAACAATTTTTTGTCTATAAGAAAAGTTAAAGTAGCTTTCGCAATGACGAGCAGGATAGATGGTGTAATTGCGGATAATCATTTTATTTTTTAAAATCCGGCATCGGTTTATCCTTATAATACTCACTGGGATTCATTCCAAATTTTTGCCTGAAACATTTTCGGAAATAGCCCATATCGGATATACCAATCCGGTAGGCTGTTTCCTTAATGGAAATTTGTCCGGTGGCAAGTAATTGTCCGGCGCGTTGAATACGAATATCCCGGATAAATTCTACAGGCGCCAAACCGGTTAATCCTTTGATTTTCTTAAAGAAAACCGAGCGGCTTACTCCTACTGATTCGGCAATAGCTTCGATAAGGAAATCACTGTTTGACATATTGTCTTCGATGAGTTGCATCACTTTCGACATGAAAATATCGTCCTGACGAGTGATTTCCGGCTTTTTGGGTTCATATCCAGGCTTGGCGCCCGGTAGATGGATACGGTACAACTCCTGTAAACGCTCCCGTTGTTCTAAAATATTCCGGATACGACCACAGAAATACGGAACGCTAAACGGCTTGGTGATGTAATCGTCGGCCCCATATTCTAAACCTTCTAATTTACTTTCGATGTTTGTTTTCGCCGTTAATAGCACTACCGGTATATGACTGGTATTCAAATTATTCTTTAACTTTTGCAACAACTCTACCCCATTTAATCCCGGCATCATGATGTCACTGACAATTATATTGGGTATCGATTCTTGCGCTTTTTCCCAACCGTCACTACCATCAATTGCTTCTTGCACCCAGTAATCGGCATCCAAAATGGAGTGTAGGAAACAGCGTAAATCCTCATCGTCTTCCACTATCAGGACGGATGGCCTTTCGTCCGACTTTATAACTGCTCTTCCCAAGTATTTTTTATTAACCGGGAAACAAACAGTAAAAATGCTTCCCTTATCCGGTTCGCTACTCACCGAAATATTGGCCTTCAGATTCCCTGTTAATTCCTTGACGATGGATAAACCGATTCCTGTGCTGGGCTTGTTTTTATCTTCGTTGAAAGCCGCAAAACGGGTGAAAAGCTGTTTCTGCTTTTCCTTGGAAATTCCTTTTCCTTCGTCTTTGACTTCCAAGCAAATGCCTTTGGCATTTTTGTACAGGCTTACCCAAATATTTTTCCCCGCAGGCGTATATTTGAAAGCATTGGAAAGCAAATTGAAAAGGATCTTTTCAACGGCATCCTTGTCCGTTACAATCTTTTCGCCTTCTATTTGACTGATATAATGAAAATCAATCCCTTGATTTTGCGCTGTTTTTTGGAAATAAGAGCAAATTTCTTCGACAAACACCGAGATGTCGGTTTCCTCCATTTTCAACTGATGATGTTGCATTTTCCTGAAATCCAATATCTGATTCACTAAACGCAACATGCGATTAGTATTGGTTTCGACCAACTGCAATTGGGAGCGGACATCACCGGGTAGTTCCGGATTTTGCAGCAGAAAATCAACCGGAGCGGTAATCATAGTAAGCGGTGTCCGTATTTCGTGCGAGATATCGGTAAAGAAACGAAGCTTCATTTCAGCCATTTCGTGTTCCATGCGGACATTACTCTTTAAACGGTAAATCACAAACAAAATCCGGACAATACAAAATACCAACAATACAAAAAACAATACATACATGATATAAGCCCAGCCGGTTTCCCAAAACGACGGTTGAATGTGAATCGACAAACTGCGTTCGTTATCCGCCCAAATGCCATCGCTATTGGTCGAACGCACACGGAATACATAATGTCCTTTGGGTATATTGGTATAATTGGCAATCTGTTGCTTCCGGACATGACGCCAATCGCTGTCCACCCCTTCCAGCATATAAGCATACTCAATGTTGTGAGGATAATCGTAATCCAAAGCGGCATATTTGATACTGAAAAAATTTTGCTTATGCGAAAGCGTTAACGCTTTCATATCGTCAATATTGGTCGAAAGCGGCGAGTCTTTACCAATACTTACATCTTTATTATACAATTGAAAATTTTCGAAAGCAACATAAGGCTTAAACGTATTGCTTTTGATTTCTGTGGGCAAAAACGACAAAATCCCCGTCGAAAATCCAAACATCATGCGATGGGAACGGGTAAACAAACTGGAAGCTTCCGAAAAACTTTCCGTTTTCATCAAGCGTTTGATTTCGCCGAAGGTTTCGAACGTTTCGGTTTCCGGATTGAAGCGAATCAAATTGTTTTGCATCGTTATCCACAACAAGGCATTCGTATCTTCTTCGATGGATAGTGCTAAATCGGAAGGCAAGCCGTCCTGTTTGATATACGATTTGAAACGGGCAGGAAAACCATTGTCATCAATTTCGGTTACCCGGTTGATTCCACCGCCAAAAGTAGCGATGAACATCTGTCCGGAAGCGGTTATCTTGATGCAGTGCACATCATTATTACTCAAACTCTCACTATTGCCGGGAATCCGCGCAAAATAGGCATAATCAATATTGTCCGGCGACACAAAATCCGACCGGAACATATACAATCCCATCGTTGTCCCCACACAAATATTGCCGCGTTTATCTTCGGTAATAAACCGCACACGGTAACCGCTTTCCATCGGGTAATTCTTCAAATTGTTCCGGTAATGGATAAAACGCAATTTCCCGACTTTCGGATTTTCAACTAAGTTGAGGCCGCCACCGTAAGTACCTATCCAGATATGACCTTTCTCATCTTCAAAAATACTGTAAACCGCATCATCGCTTAAACTGTAGATATCGTCCGGATTTTTTTTGAATTGTTCGAGGGAAAACTCAAAAGAGCTTGTATTTTCCTTCCTTTTCGCACGGTATAAACCATCGCCTTTAGTTCCTATCCACAAGTCGCCTTGTTTATCCATGGCGAAACAATAAGCCGTATTAGAGAAAGAATAGGCAACCGGACTCACTTTTCCGTTGTTGTGCAGATAGCCTAATAATTGCCCTTGTGGGTCATAAATCCGGATTTTTCCGTCCTTGGTAGAAACCCAGCAATTCTCTTCCTCATCTTCAAATATAGCCCGCACTTCATTCGACGACTCCGACTGTTTGCGTGGATCCGGCAATTGGATTCGAAATTCATTATTATCAAACACTACTTTATCCAACCCATTGGAAACAGAACTTAACCACAGAGTGCCCTGTCGATCGACATAAGCGGAATGGAAAGTGTCGGAAAAAGTAAGATTATCCGTAGTCCTTGGATTATTGAAAAGGATTAAATCGTCTTTTTCCACGTCGTATAAAGAAAAACCGCCGCCTCTCGGATGTACCCAAATTCGTTTTTTCACATCTTCAATAACGAAGAACGTTGGCAAAGGATTGATAGCGTACGACGGTTTGGCAAAATGCTTCATCGTCCGGGTTTGCAGGTTGAATTTCGAAACGCCCAACCGGTCTGTTTCCAACCAAAGGTTATGATAACTGTCGATAAATGCCGAAAAAATCGTATTAAACTGCATTCCGGGTAGAGTCGATTGATTGAAAGCCTGTAGATGCTGTGTTTTCCGGTTAGCAATGAAAAAGCCGTTTTCCGAAGTAATGATCAGGATTTCATCGCCGGAAAGGTTTTTGATTTCCCGGATATCGGAAGTCGCACCCGTTTCCTGTAGCCGGAAAGCATTGGCATGATTGTCGAATATCCAGATTCGTCCGTTGTTGGAACCAAAACGAATTTCCCCATCCGATTCCTCAGCGCAAAAGAAAGATTGTTTCAAATCGCCAACATCTTCTTTTTCGACAAAAAAAGAAGTCAATTCGTGTGTTTTCGCATCTATCCGGTACAACCCGTTATCTGTAAGCAACCATGTATTTTGCCTCTTATCCTCAAAACCATTGAATACCCGGCTGTTTTTCGGCTGGTTGTCCTGCAAGTACACGCGGGTGGAAAATGAGGAATCTTCCACGCAGATACATCCGGACTTTTCCGGCAACAACCATAATTTGCCGGAAGGCATCAATAGAATCCGGGAATTGAAAAAATTGAATTGCGAATACTCCGGAATAGATTGAAAACCGGAAAATGCTTCCGTCCGCGGATCAAAACGATGAATTTCCCCATCGTATGTTTGCAACCAAATATACCCATACTTGTCTTCAACAATATGATCGATACGGGTGCTTTTCATCTGATAAGGATTGCCGGGATAAATTTTATATGTCGAAAATTCGGAACCGTCAAAACGGCACAACCCGTCCCAGGTGGCGAACCACATGAAACCCTTCTTATCCTGCAGCATATCCCGCACCGAATATTGCGGCAATCCGTCTTCCACCGAATAATGGACGAAATAGCAGGAAAGCTGGGAATAGAGAAGAATGCCCCTGAACAAACAAGCGATAAGTAATGTGATTTTTACTTTTTTCACAAGAATACCGATTTTTCTACAAATATATTGATTTTCCCGGATATCAACAAAAAAACAGCGCTCCCAACCAAGGCAAACTGATTTTTGAAGCACGACAAATTAATCAAAACCATTTTGTCCTTTTTTTCTATCAAAAAAACCTCTCGTTTTTGGGAAAAACCGTATAATATTGCACCAAAAAATTTAAACACTTAAATATTGGTATTATGCGAAAAAACAAAGCAATTACAGGTAGCCTGTTATTCTTTTTATTATTTTTCTGTTGCCAATCGATTTTTGCGCAACAGAAAACCATACAAGGATCCGTAAAAGAATCCAACGGGGATCCGATTATCGGGGCTTCCGTTATAGTAAAAGGCGCTTCAGCCATAGGAACGGCAACCGATTTGGACGGAAAGTTCAAGTTGTCGATCCCAAACACAGCTAAAATATTGGTGATTAGTTATCTGGGAATGGTAACCCAAGAGGTGTCCATTATAGGCTCCGATCTGAACATCGTATTGGAAAATAATTCAACGGATTTGGACGAAGTAGTGGTGATCGGTTATGGTACCTCCACCCGGAAAGAACTGACCGGCGCCATTGCCTCAGTCGATGAAAAAGTATTGATGAATACTCCTGTAGCCTCATCAGCAGAAGCCATTACCGGACGAATGGCCGGTGTGAACGTCCTCAAAACCGAGGGTTCGCCCGATGCGGAAATTCAAATACGGGTGCGTGGAACAGGATCCATTACACAAGATACCTCCCCTTTATATATTGTGGATGGTTTCCCCGTCAAATCCATTTCGGACATTTCACCGCGGGATATTCAAAGCATTGATGTCTTGAAAGATGCAGCTTCGACAGCTATCTATGGAGCGGAAGGCGCCAATGGAGTAGTTATCATCACTACCAAAAAGGGAAAAGCCGGCAAGGTCAGCGCTACGGTCAATTCGTATATAGGTCAATCCAAGGTATATCGACTAACGGAAGTTCTTTCACCCTACGAATTTGTTTATTTGCAACGCGAATTGGATGCCAGCGCTTCACTGAGCGCCGGATTTTTCTCTACTTATGGTTTATGGGAAGATATTGACATCTACCGGGCGAAAGCAGGCAGTAACTGGCAAAAGGAAATTTTCGGTAACACAGGCGTACACCAGAATCACAATATCAGCATTACCGGCGGTAGCGAAAAAACTTCCTACCTCCTGAGTTTGACCCATGACGACGAAAATTACATTATGAATACCTCCGACTTTAGCCGGGATAATGTGAATTTCCGCGTCAATTCTTCTTTGAATAAGTACATCGATTTTGATTTCAATATCCGTATGTCGAATACGACCATCGACGGCGCCAGTATATCCGGAGGAAAAAAGATGCGTGAAGCCATTAAATATGCGCCCAACCGCGGAATTTCCGACCTGACGGAAGAGGATTTATATGAAGCCGGCGCCACCGTCGAAACAATCGGTAATCTGAAAAACCCGATGACCAATATATACAATGAATACAGGAAGCAACACCAATTCCGGAACAATTACAACGCGGGATTAAGTTGGAAACCGACCCAGTGGTTGACTTTCCGCACTCAAGCTTCTTACGAGTTTCAACAGGATTACACGGACAATGTTTGGATCAAAGGCGCCGGTGAATCGAGCAGTAACGGCGGATATCCAGTTGCCCGGCGAATCGACGATAAAGGCAATGTCTGGAGTTGGCAAAATACGCTGACGTTCAGTAAAACATTCAATAAAATTCACAAACTGAATGTATTGGCCGGACAGGAAATGAAAAGTTCGCAATCCAAACGGATGCAGGTACAATCCAAATTTTTCCCCATGGAAATGTCGGCCGAAGACGTTTTGGCGAACTGGGATAAAGGCGAACCAATGCCTACCTACACGACGGAATACGAACCTTCAAGGACGTTTTCTTACTTTGGTCGCGTCAATTATACTTTGGATGGAAAATATCTCTTTACCCTCAATGCTCGTTACGATGGAAAAAATGTATTTGCAAAAGAAAATCGCTGGGGCTTTTTCCCCGGCGGCGCAGTTGCTTGGCGCTTGTCGGACGAATCGTTCATGGATTCCGCGAATGATTGGTTATCCAACCTGAAATTGCGTTTAAGTTACGGCGAAGGCGGCAATGCCCGCGTTTCTTCTAACTGGCGCTTGCTTTACAGCACGGTATCCTCCCAAAACAAAATGTATTATCCGGGTGAGAAACCGGCCAGTTCGCTGCAACCCAGCAGTACACTGAATAACGAACATCTGACTTGGGAATCTAAAACTTCTTCCAATATCGGTCTCGATTTCGGCTTTTGGAAAGAACGGTTGAGCGGAACGTTGGATTTTTACAACGACGTTACTAAAAACCTGATATTGAGTGTACCTATGCCTGTCCACTCAGGTTTTACCAGCCAATACCAGAACGTTGGGAAAGTCGGCAATAAAGGAGTAGAATTGACATTGAATGCTTATATTATCGAAACTCGCGATTTCACTTTATCCGCCAATTTCAATATTGCTTTTAATAAAAACAAGGTATTGAAATATGCCAGCGCCGACGGGAATTTTTCCTACATCAGCGCCGGAACTACCGGTTCCGACGTCGATTTCTATGTTCAGGAAGGTATGGAAGTTGGTTTGATGTGGGGTTTTGTTACCGATGGCATTTATTCGTTCAACGATTTCACTTGGGACGATGTTGGAAAAAAATGGGACTTGGCAAAGGATGAAAATGGAAAAAATAAAGCGCCCGATATGAATTCGTATATTTCAATCGGCAATTACTTTGGTCCCGGCGCGTTAAAACTCAAAGATTTGGATGGTGACGGCGTAATAACGGATAATGACCGTAAGATTATCGGCCACGCCCAACCCAAACATACCGGGGGTTTCGGCTTGACGGCCCAATACAAAGGCTTCGACGTTTCCTCTTTCGTCAATTGGTCGTATGGGAATCAAATTTTGAATGCCAACAAGATAGACAATACCACTTACGCCGGTTCGAAGCGAAATCAAAACCTGAGCGCGGAAATGTCGCTCGCTAATCGTTGGACAACTCTCGACCCGGAAACCGGACAAAATATTATGTATGGAAGCTATGCCGACCCCGAAAAGTTCCGGGCGCTGAATACCGGTAAAACGATTTGGCATCCGATATTCAGTACCACTTACCTCCATTCGTGGGCTATTGAAGATGGTTCTTTCCTCCGCCTCAGTAACTTGACGCTGGGATATACCCTGCCCCGGCAATGGATCCGGAAAGCATTAATTCAGAACATCCGCCTCTATCTAACGGCTTACAACCTATATTGTTGGACAAACTATACCGGACAAGATCCGGAAGTCAGTACACGCAGTTCATCGCCATTAACGCCGGGCATCGATAATTCGGCTTATCCTAAATCCCATTCGTATGTGATGGGAGTAAGTGTAACTTTCTAAAATCAAACAAAAAATGAAAAACTTAAAATATTTTCTTACAATACCGTTCTTTGCACTGTTATTTTCGTGCGCCGACGAGTTTCTCGATACAAGTTCCCGGTCTGTTCACGCTACCGCTTATGTTTTTTCTACGCTACCCTACACAGAAACGGCAATCAACGGCCTTTATGCACAGATGACGGATACTTATATTTACGGACAGAAAATAACGACCAACTGGCCTAAAAATTCGGATATCGAACATTCCAGTATGGCAACAGATACACCGAACGACCCCCTGCGCGACGGTGAATGTCATTATTACGCCTCCGACATGAATTCCGGCAATAACTGGAACGCTTTGTATCGCTTGGCTCAATTGGCTTCTATCGCTGTAGAAGGCATCCGCAATTCACCGCTATTGGAAACTGCCGACAGTCTAACCATGAAAGCCTATTTTGGGGAAGCCTTAACCGCACGGGCGTTGGCTTATTTCGAATTGGTCAAAATTTTCGGCGATGTGCCTTTCGATCCTCAATCTTCCCAAACCGATCTCAGCAATGTATATATCGGCAGGGTGGAACAAGATACTATCTATAAATACATTATCGAAGATTTACTCGAAGCGCAGAATTACGTACCTTACCAAGGTGGTTCCGTCGGCAGTATCTCTTATTCGACGCCCGAACGAATCAACAAGGCGTTTATCAAAGGCTTAACCGCGCGAATCGCTTTATTTGCCGGTGGATGGGCTATCCGGTCAGGTAACTTATTCCCGAACATGGATCATGAAAAAAATCCGGAAATCTCGGAAATGAATGGTTACTATGTCGGAAGAACCAAAAACTGGAAACATTATTACGACATAGCCGCTCAACAATGCGCCGAGATTATTGGAAATTCAGCTAATCCGCATCACTTGACACCGGTTTATGAAGAATATTGGAAAGCAATCAATGGGTTACGATTCAGCCCGTCGAACGAAAGTTTATTCGAAATCGCCTTTGGCGTAGGAAATTCCGGGGATATAGGTTCGTTGATTGGACGGAGTCTGGCAGCTAATTCCAAACAATACGGAGGTCGCGGTACAGGCGGCGGCAACGTAAAAAGTTCCGCTTATTTCTTCTATTCCTTCGACCCTCAGGACCAGCGCAGGGATGTAACCGTATCAACTATCGGTTATTCGGCTAACGACAACGAAACGTTCGGTAGCGATCCGACTGCTTCCTGGAACTTTGTGAAATGGAGCGTCTATTGGATGACCGACGAATACGTAACCCTTTACCGGAATGCTGAAAACCGGATCGGAACAGGTATCAACTGGATAGTCATGCGCTATCCGGACATTTTATTAATGTTTGCCGAAGCGCAAAACGAGTTGCAGGGTGCAGACAAAATCAATGAAACCGCCGGTATCAGCGCCCGCGTAGCTTTGGAAAAGGTACGCGAACGGGCCTTTGGAGCCGGAAACTCCAAAATCACCCAATATGATTCCAATTTATTCGAAGCAATTGTCAACGAACGAGCTTGGGAATTTGGCGGTGAAGCCTTACGAAAATATGACTTGATACGCTGGGGATTGCTAAGCAAAAAAATCGAACAAGAAAAAGAAGCCTTATGTAAAATGTTGAATGGCAAAGGCCAAATTCGCATTTTCGACAAGATATATCAAGGCGAAGATTTTCCGGATGTGGTTTATTTCAAATATCTTCCCGGAAATGTATTCATTGATCGAAGTTCAATTACTTATTATACTCGTTATGCAGGCGCTCCGGATGCCAGCTATACAGGCTCGGCCAACTGGTTGAACGGAGGCGCAGTCAGAGGATCCAACATGGCTACATGGATAAGCCGTATTCTGGCTTCCAGCACCGGATTGAATGCTTCCTACGATTACAGCGCCTTGGTTCAACAATTAGATAGTGCGGAATCTGTACAAAAACGCCTGACGGAAACCTTTGGCAAATTGGGAAATAGTGTCTGCAACTATCGCCATCCTTTCCCCATTTATTATAAAAACATAACGGATTCGCATGGACATCTGACAAATCTGTATGGTTATTAATTTAAAAAATCAACAATCATGAACACAAATCATTTATTCAAATATCTATCAGGATGTATTGTTGGAATATTGTTCCTCGCGAGTTTCCAAGCCTGCGAAGACACCTCCAATGATTGGGGAGTCGATATGTCGCACGACCGATTATTCAAACCGCTTAGCTTCAGAACGGTACTCATCCGTTCGACCAGTGTGGATATTGCCTATTCCAAAATTATTGAAGCGAATCGCTATATTTTTGAATTTTGCGAAAACGCCGTATTCGATGAAAACGCCATCGCAAAAACAGTGGAAATACTGGCTGACACGCTTACGGAATATGCCTCTTCCAATACTTTAGCGCGAATAGAATACTTGACGATCTTTGAAAACCTGAACGGCAGTACGAATTATTCGGTGCGCATGAAAGGGATGGATAAAAACGGCCGGGCTTCGAATTATGTTGAAGTCAGTTTCAAAACAACACAGGAACAGCTCTTTACCACTATGACTGTTTCGTATGATTGGGCGGAATTTTACTGGCCGGAAAACAGTGAAGTGAGCGATTTAGACGTTATCGAAGAAGGTATCGGAAGTATTTTGACTGACACCAAGCTGACAAACACCGAAATAGCTACCGGCACAAAACGAGTGGACGGCATGAAACTCGGCACCCGTTACCGGGCGGAAATCTATCAAAACGGCCGGATAAGAGGCGTCTTTTTGTTCAAAACAGCCGGTATGGCCGGTAGTCAAGCCTACAAATTAACTCCCGGTGAAGACATCGCTCAGGTATTAACGAATCTGGTTTCTTCCGGTTATCCGAACATTACCATGGAATTCACGCCGGGCGAAACCTACGATATCGGAAGATTAAAAATACCGGCAGGCGTTAATTCCTTGGTATTTTCCGCTCCGGAAGCGGACGAAAAACCGGCTCTCAATCTACAGCAAGTAACCCTTACGTCTGCTATGGATTTGTTTGCGTTTGAAAACGTAGATATAACAGGTGATATCGGTCAAAATTTTCTTGATGCGTCTTTAGCCATCGAAGAAGTTTCGTTTACGGGCTGTAAGCTGTCCACAATGCGAGGAATCGTTTACATCCGAAACAACAGCATGCAGGTGAAAAATATTACGATTGACAATTGCATTATCTATAACGTGGCCGGTTATGGTATTTTTAATATTGCCGGCTCGAACGTTACGCTTGGAGATGTAATCATGAAAAACACCACCCTGATCGATATGCAACAACTATTGGATATGCGTACGAAAGCCAATTCGTTTATCATCGGCAATTGTACGTTCTACAACAAAGACGTCAATATCTCTTGTTATTTGCGTTTCGATAATAATGCGGGACTTCCTACCGAGTTTAAGATTGAAAACATTATCATGTCGGGCAGCAACAAGGACGTTTCGGGTCTGATGGCAACTTACAGTAACTACACAGGACTAACCTTGAATTTTGGCGGTTCTTACATGACCGGCGAAATGTTTGCTAAAGTCGGCAGCCGGAAATTTACAGATATCACCGAATACAAGGGTACAGCCTACGACCTGTTTGTCGATCCGGACGGCGTAAGCGGGAAACGTAATTTTTCCATCAAACCGGGAGCAGGATTTTCCGGGCAGAACATAGCGGGAGACCCACGTTGGTTTCAATAAAAACAACCTTTTGATTTAACAAAATAGAAAAGAAAATGAACAAAAAACAAACAGGGATTATCAGTCTGTTGCTATGGATTACAGGAATGCTTTACGCTCAAGACAATTCCCTGAAACTCCGGTACGATACTCCTACTTCTATAAACGCTCCGGTCAAAGAAATTTACCCATACGTTTATCTTTACCAAAATTTGCCTTTCGATATGCCGCAGGTGAAGCATCCGGCGTTTCCGGATCATTCTGTCAATTTGAAAGATTTCGGTGGCATCCCGGATGGCATTCATCTCAATAGCGCTGCCTTTGAAAAAGCCTTTGACGCTTTGGCTGCCCAAGGAGGAGGAACCTTGGTCGTTCCGGCAGGAATTTGGTTTACCGGACCCCTTGTTTTCCGGTCGAACGTCAACCTGCATCTCGAAAAAGGAGCATTGATTCTTTTTTCTTCCGATTTTGATCTTTATCCATTGGTCAGCACCGTGTATGAAGGACAAAATACCAAGCGGTGCCAGTCCCCTATCAGCGGTTATCAATTAGAAAACATCGCTATCACAGGCGAAGGAGCCATCAATGGATCGGGCGAAGCTTGGAGACCTTTGAAAAGAGCCAAAATATCCGAGCCTCAATGGAATCAAGTAGTAAAATCGGGTGGCGTATTGAAAGATCCCAATTACTGGTTTCCTTCCGAAAAATCCCTGTTGGGTGAAAATAGGAACGCGAATACGCCTCAAAAAGATTTCACGGATGCCGATTGGCTATCGTTCAAGGATTACCTGCGACCGGTGATGGTTAATTTCATCGAATGTAAAAACGTATGGCTCGAAGGCGTTATATTTGAAAACTCACCCAGTTGGAACATACATCCTTTGATGTGTGAAAACGTGATTATTGATCATATCACCGTCCGCAATCCGGCTTATGCGCAAAACGGCGATGGGTTGGACTTGGAATCTTGCGTAAATGCCATTATTGTAAACAGTACGTTCGACGTAGGCGACGACGGTATTTGTATCAAGTCGGGCAAGGACGAAGAAGGACGCAAACGCGGTCGCCCGACGGTGAACGTAATTGTCGATAACTGTACTGTGTTTCAAGGTCATGGCGGATTTGTGATAGGCAGCGAAATGTCCGGCGGAGTCCGGAATATTTCCGTATCCAATTGCCAATTTCTGGGAACGGATGTCGGACTCCGTTTCAAAGCCGGACGAGGACGCGGCGGAGTGGTTGAAGACATCTATATTAACCATATCTATATGTTCAATATTGCTACGGAGCCTGTCTTGTTCGATCTCTATTACGGCGGTAAACCCGGCGATTCGAAACTGACGCCGCCGCTGGACGAAACCACCCCTGTTTTTAGAAACATCTTCGTGAAAAATCTATCCGCCAGAAAAGTCCGCCGAGCCATGTTCTTCAACGGATTGCCGGAAATGAATATCAGCAATATCCGGGTGGAAGATGTGATTATCTCATCGGTAACCGGCGCTGAAATTTCCGAATCGGAAGATTTATTCTTCAAAAACATTAAAATACTTCCGGAGAAAGGACCGGTATTTATTCTCAATAACGTACAAAACATGACAGTCGAAAATCCGGAATATCCGGAAACTCAGAGAGAAGTAGTCAGCATTTCGGGAAATAAAACAAAGAACATCCGGATTCCTGGTTACCAGGGAAATAAGGAATTATCAAAAAAAACAAATTAATCACATGAAAAAAATTGGAATTATTATCTTATGCATCGCATGGCTCACTAATCTGAACGCTCAAACACCGGCATTTCCGGGAGCGGAAGGTGGCGGCATGTACACCACCGGCGGACGAAGTGGAGTTGTGTATTTTGTTAATACGTTAGAAGACACGAATACCGGAAATACAACTACGCGAGAGGGTTCATTCCGCTGGTGTCTGGGACGTTCGGGAGCGCGTACCATTATTTTCAAAGTGAGCGGAACCATTTTTTTAAAATCGGCGCTCAGTATTAAAAACGGTGATGTCACCATTGCTGGTCAAACCGCTCCGGGCGAAGGCGTTTGCATCGCCAACTACCCTGTCACAGTTTCTGCCAATAATGTGATCCTCCGCTACTTGCGTTTCCGGATGGGCGAAGAAAACGGAGATGATGGCGCCGATGCTCTGGGAGGACGGTTTTTTTCCAATGTAATCGTTGATCATTGCTCCGTCTGTTGGAGCGTTGACGAATGTGCCTCATTCTACAACTGCGATTATTTTACGATGCAATGGTGTCTTGTATCCGAAAGTCTGCGTGCATCTGTGCACAGTAAGGGTTCGCACGGTTACGGCGGCATTTGGGGTGGAACCAACGCCACTTTTCACCACAATCTGATGGCGCATCACGATAGTCGCTGTCCGCGTTTCGGTCCCGGGCAAAATATCCTACCGCATATCGAAACCACCGATTTCCGCAACAACGTCAATTACAATCATGGAAATACCTACGGGGGCGAAGGAATGAACATCAACGTCATCAACAATTTCTATAAACCTGGTCCCGGTTCTGCTACGGGCGTTGCTCGCGGACGTATCTTGAGTTTCGATAAAGACAAAACCGAAGGAAGTATCCGTTATAATGTTTGGGGACAACTCTATGTGGATGGGAATGTGGTAGATGACGGTAAAAACGAAAAAAATTGCCAAAACGCGACCAACGATAACTGGACGTATGGCGTTTACAATCAATTTCATTCAAGTTACGGAACCGTATCGGCTACCGATAAAGCAGCCATGAAAATGAACGAAGCGTTCCAAATATACGCATTAAACAATAACCAAAAAGTGAACAGCCGTATCACTACTCATGATGCCCATACTGCCTATACTAAGGTTTTGGATTATGTGGGCGCTTCTCTATCCCGTGATTCCTACGACAGCCGAATCATTCAGGAAGTTCGCACAGGAACCACGACTTTCAAAGGTACTTCAACCACTAAGCCCGGCATCATCGATTCCGCTTTGGATACGAAACCGGCAAAAGCGGGCGATGATTGGTCACCGTGGCCCTCATTAGCATCGGGAACCGTGCCCGATTATACCCTCAACGGCATTCCATCCGGATGGTTGGAAAATCATTATCCGGGTAAAACCGCCACCGACATCAACGAAGAAGGATATACCTATCTGGAAGTGTATTTGAACAGTTTGGTGGAAACGATTACCCACAGTCAGAATACCGGCGCATTAACTTCGATTGCTCCTGTTCCAATCCCCCGAAATCAGGTATTGACAGTAACTTGTCAAGTTGCCGGTAATCAATTGACAGTAACCGCAGAAGAGGTCATAGACACGGTTTTTGTCTATAATTTGACCGGACAACTGATTGCAACAAAAACTTGCAATACCAACCACATCTCGTTGGACATCGCTTCCAATCGCGGTCGTTTTCTAATTATCAAAGCCGTCATAGCAGATAAAAATATACAAACAACAAAATTAATCTTATAAACAAGTATCTATTTAAATGTATTATATCATGAAAAATGTATTCTTTTTATTCTTATTTGCGTTTACAGTATGGAACTTGCAAGGCAAGGAAACCCCCGTAAACCCTTCAACATTTAAAGCTGAATACGAAGCTGCCGGCGACGGTGACATTTTATTGATGGAAACCGGGAATTATGCTCCCAGCGGTTTGAATGTGCCCACCGGTGTAACTATCACCCTGAAAGCCGCAGAAGGAGCATTACCCGTTCTTAATTGCCAGATCGGAGGCTCAGTAAGCAATACCGATGGCGGATTGATTTTCGACGGCATTGAAATTAATCGGGGATTGCCCATTGCCGATAACTATTTTATCAGTGGAGACCCGGGTAATATGAAAATCTTGTCTTTCAAAAATGTTATTATTGCCAATGTCGGACGCTGTTTACTCCGCACTAATACAGGCGGATACACCATAGACGAAATCGTATTCGAAAACTGTTTGATCAAAAATTGCGGAACAGGATGGAATTTTCTCTATCCGAAACATGCAGTTAAAAAACTATCGGTCAAAAATTCTACCCTCTACAACTATCTCAGTGGGGAAAGTTTTTTCTGCCCCAATGAAACGTATAGTTCCAACACCGTAGATTTTGTTTTTGAAAATAACACTGTATATAAATGGTCGGGAGCAACCGGCGGTAGGGCCATCGCGAAAGTAACCAACCGTTATGGCAGTGGTTCCACTTATACTTTCCGTAATAATATTGTAGCCGAACATTCCGGTAGCAACTTGCCGGTGATGATTGACCTCACCAGCGGAGGAACTGTTACCGCACAAAATAACTTAGTAATCAATTACGGCGGCTATACCGGAGGAACTCAAACCATCAACGATTTATCGCTGACCGAATTAGGACTCACATCCATTGGATTTCCGGATCCCGATAACGGAGATTTTACTATTCTTTCCTCATCGCCTTTAGCGACTGCCGGCGCCGGAGGAATTAACA
This sequence comes from Bacteroidia bacterium, assembly GCA_025996865.1. Taxonomy (GTDB): domain Bacteria; phylum Bacteroidota; class Bacteroidia; order Bacteroidales; family Azobacteroidaceae; genus Azobacteroides. Next base: position 15,993 of record BNTV01000031.1, on the reverse strand, counting down.
TCGGCGACCCGCGTTGGATAAAAACGCTGTCCGAAGCCGTAAACTTTACTTCCAAAGTAACACCCGAAGGATCGGGAAGCGTATCTCCTACTTCCGCCGCTTACGAGAAAAACAAATCGGTAACGGTTACAGCTACGCATAACTACGGCTATCGCTTCAAAGAATGGCAAGATGCTTTGGGACAAACCGTTTCGACCGATAATCCCTATACGTTTACGATCACACAAGATATCGAACTGGTCGCCGTATTCAACACTCTGAATACTTATACTTTAACCGTCAATAAAGACGGTGATGGCGCCGAATGGGGAAGATTTGCTCTCAATCCCGCACCGGTGAATGGAAAATATGAACAAGGCGCATCGGTAGCCGTTTCCATTGTACCCAATAGCATATCTACTTTCTTGTATTGGGACGACCATACGGGAGAAGCCACCCGGCAAGTAGTAATGGATGGCGATAAAACCGTAACGGCTACTTTCGATTGGATTCCGTTCTTAGTAGCTTGGAACTTTGATCCGTCGGAACCGCGAGGCAACCGTCCCGGCGATTTCTATTCCCGGAGCGATAACACCGGCATCATGCGTTTTTATAACGGCGACGGGTCTTCTACCAACTGGGGAGGCAGCACGAAAACTTGGGGAGCGATAACCTATACCTGCGCTCGACGTTACACCAACGCTACCGACATGGGTAATCCGCGTTATTTCCAAGCCGAATTTTCAGCAAAAGGCGTGGAGTTGACCCAATACGAAAACATTCGCATAACTTCGTATATCGCGTCGGATAATGCTTGTGTACATAAAATCCAAAAAATGCAGTATGCAACCAACCCTGCCGGACCTTTTATCGACCTTCAAACGATTGATATGACTCCCTATCACAATACGCAATGGGTAGAATGTAACGCTACACTACCGAATACCCTGACGGAAGACGAAAAAACAAAAATCTATATTCGTTGGATTGGCGATACGACCAGCGAATTGATCGGGACACCCAATTCCACCGACACCGAAGGATTCTATTTGGCAAATGTGGTGGTATATGCCGATATTGTGCAAACCACCGATCCCGTCGCACCGGAATTGTTATCCACTGTTCCTGCAAACAACACGAATACGGCATCAGCCAACGGTTCTATTGTCTTGACTTTCAACAAACGAGTAAAAGCCGGTTTGTCTGACGGGAAGATTGAATTTAACGGTGAAACCCTTACTCCGGTCTTTGCCAACAAAACAGTTTCATATCCCTATAAACGATTGGCTTACGGAACGCAATACACCGTTACGATTCCTGCCGGTATCATCACGAACATGTCGGATATTGCTTATCAGGGAATTCAATTCACGTTCACCACCATGAGTCGCCCGCAACCTGCTCCACGTACATTCGACGCCGTAGTGGATATTAACGGTACCGGCGACTATACCAAAATACAAGAAGCCATTAATCAAGTCCCGGATAACAGAACGACTCCTTGGCTGATATTTATCAAAAACGGACGTTATGAAGAACTCTTGCGCATACCACGAAGCAAACCGTTTATCCACCTGATTGGCGAAGATAAAGAACAGGTAACCCTGACTTGGGGTATTTATTGCTCCGAACAAGTAGCCGGTTGGGAATCAATGTATATGGTGAACCAAGGTGTATCGGACGCTTGTGCGGCTTTGGTAATTGATGCAAGCGATTTTTACGCCGAAAACATATCCTTCGAGAACCGCTACGGAGTAGAAGCTCAAAACGGCCCGCAAGCGTTGGCATTCAAAAACAATCGCGACCGCGTAGCTACTTACAACTGCAAATTCCGTTCATTCCAAGATACCTGGCAAACTTCGTCCGGAAGTAACGACCGCATTTATGCCTATAATTGTTGGATAGAAGGCGCCGTAGATTATTTCTATAATTCCGGAAATGCATGGGTGGAAAACAGTACCTTCTACAATGTACGAAGCGGCTCTGTCATTGTGGCTCCGGCACACGCAGTCGATACCCAATGGGGGTATGTATTCACTAATTGTACAGTGGACGGTAATACTGCCGCCGCAGACGGCAAACAGAAATTGGGACGTCCTTGGCACAATTCTCCGAAAACCGTTTATTTGAATACGGTCATGAATATTCCAATCGCCCCGGAAGGATGGAGCGATATGGGAGCTGTTCCGGCTGTTTTCGCCGAATACAACAGTGTGGATAAAAACGGGAATGCGATTGATTTGACTAACAGGAAAACCTGTTACACGGTCAACGGAGAAACGACCTGCGGAGTAAAAGCCATGCTCACCGGCGAAGAAGCTGCCGAATACACCTACGAAAAGGTTATCAACGACCAAGACGGTTGGAATCCGAGAGCTTTCTTTGAAACCGTATTGAAACCGGGCAATTTGCGTATGCAAGGGAATATTCTATCATGGGATGCTTCCGATTATGCCATTTGCTATGCCGTTTACAAAAATGGCAGGGTCTTGGCTTTCACTTCCGTTACGTCATACGAGGATGCTTCTGCTACGGATACGGATGTATATAACATACGACCGGTTAACGAATATGGAAGTTTGGGCGAATCGTCGGATAGTGTACGGAAAGACGGAACAAGTATTAAACATCCGGAAGCACCCAAGAAAAATTATATTTTCGAAAACACCGGCTCTGAATTAATCATTCGGAATGTAGAAATAGACGCTCATGTGAGTTTCTATACCCTCGGCGGACAATTGTTAAAAACGACAAAAGCGGCTTCCTCTGTAATTCGGCTTCCTTCCGCACTGTTGAAAGGCGTTTACATTGTTACCATCAACAATAGTTCATTTAAAGTTATTTTGTAAAGTATAAATCCTCTATTTTTCAAAATATTTTTGTATTTTCGCCGAAAGAAACATACGATTAAACATACAATTAAAGGAATGAAAAAACAATTTTCCCTCTGCCTCATCGCATTTTGCTTGATTTCATTTACTACAAGCGACAAACGCCCTGTCCATATTTTCATGGCCGGCGATTCAACCATGGCGAATAAACCCCTCTACAAACCGGTGAAAGACCCGAAAACGGGTGAAACTTCGCCCGAAGCCTTTCCCGAAAGAGGATGGGGAATGCTTTTGCCCGAATTTTTCTTGGACGACGCCATTGTCGAAAACTACGCTCGTAACGGACGAAGCACACGCACATTTATTCAGGAAGGGTTATGGAGTAAAATCGTTGCCGATATGCAAAAGGGCGATTACGTCATTATCCAATTCGGACACAACGACGCCTCCGTAGAAAAGGAGGACCGTTATACTCCGCCGGAAGATTACCGAAAAAACTTGGTCAAATTCATTGACGAAGCAAGGGCCAAAGGCGGAATTCCGATTCTATGCACGCCGGTCGTTCGCCGAAAATTCGATAAGGAAGGGAAAATTGTCGATTCGCACGGAGTTTATCCCGATATTGTACGTCAGGTAGCCAGAGAAAAGCAAACCTTGTTTGTCGATATGCACGAATTGACGCGCGATTGGATGAATCAGGCGGGCGAGGAAACTTCCAAATCTTTCCACATGCACATCGCTCCCGGCGTAAACCGTAATTTTCCCGATGGATTGACGGACAATACCCATTATGTTGAGGCCGGAGCGCGTAAAGCCGCTTCCTTTTTCGTCGAAGATATCGAACGGCAGAACATCAAAGGATTAACTTCTTTGCTGAAAAAGAATGTCCAACCCTACGTTTCTCAAGTCTGGGTATCGGATTTGGGGAATGGTAATTACAAAAATCCGGTTCTGTATGCCGATTATTCCGACCCGGATGTATGTCGCGCGGGCGATGATTATTATATGACAGCCTCGTCTTTCAATTGCATTCCCGGTTTGCCGATTTTACATTCCAACGATTTGGTGAATTGGACAATCATTGGCGCGGCCATTCCGAAATTAACTCCGGAAGATATTTTTTCCCATCCCCAACACGGTAATGGTGTTTGGGCGCCTGCTATCCGTTATCACAACAATGAATTTTACATCTATTACGGCGATCCGGATCAAGGAATTTTCATGACAAAAACCCGGAATCCGGCCGGCGAGTGGGAACTTCCGGTCTTGGTCAAAGCCGGTAAAGGACTGATTGACTCCTGCCCATTCTGGGACGAAGACGGTCAGGCATATCTGGCACATGCTTTTGCCGGAAGTCGCGCCGGAATCAAAAGTCTGTTAGCCATCACCCGTTTAACACCCGACGGAAAACAAGTCATCGGTTCAAGTAAAATCGTTTACGACGGCCATGACATCGACGAAACCATTGAAGGTCCTAAACTTTATAAACGCAACGGTTATTACTATATTCTGGCGCCCGCAGGTGGCGTTGCTACCGGCTGGCAAGTCGCTTTGCGCTCCAAAACGATTTTCGGTCCCTACGAACGGAAAATAGTGATGGCTCAGGGCAATACTTCCATCAACGGCCCGCACCAAGGCGCTTGGGTGGATACAAAAAACGGTGAAGACTGGTTTATTCACTTTCAAGACCGTTATGCCTTCGGCCGTGTAGTTCTTTTGGAACCGATGCAATGGAAAAACGATTGGCCCGTTATCGGCGAAGATAAAGACGGCGATGGTTGCGGTCAACCGGTGCTGACTTACCGGAAACCCGATGTCGGCCGGACTTACCCTGTCGTTACGCCGGCCGAAAGTGATGAATTTTCAACCAACCGTTTGGGCTTGCAATGGCAATGGCACGCCAATCCGATGGATTGGTGGTACGCGACCAATCCTGCCAAAGGAGTATTAAGTCTGTATTCCGTACCGGCCGATTATACTACAAATCTGTGGGATGTTCCGAACCTGCTGTTGCAGAAATTTCCGTCCGGTCATTTCACGGCCATCGCAAAAATCACTTTTATTCCCTCCACTAAGATAAAAGGCGAACGCACCGGATTGGTAGTCATGGGCTTGGATTATGCTTTACTATCGTTGGAAAATATGGAACAGGGTTTAGTCCTTTCACAAAACGAATGTTTGAAAGCCGAAAAACGGGAAACTGAAAAAACGAATGCCTCCATCTCTCTGAAAGACAATACCGTTTACCTGCGGGTACAAGTGCAAGCCGATGCTTCCTGCACTTTCGGTTACAGCATAGACGGGAAAAAGTTTCAATCTTTAGGGAATGCTTTTACTGCCAAAGAAGGAAAATGGATCGGCGCCAAAGTAGGACTGTTTTGCAGCCGGCCAACGCGAAACAATGACGGTGGCCGGGTGGAGATAGATTGGTTTCGGATTATTCATTCCAATAAATGCTTATAGGCAGGCAGAGCCTCTTCGAATTTCTTGACGGCATCTTCTAATTTTCCGTAAAACTCACCGCCGGAAGCATTCAAATGACCGCCTCCGCCATACACTTCCGCCGCAAATTGATTGGTTGGAAAATTTCCTTTGGAACGCAAAGAGATTCGAACCACATCCCTGTCTTCCCGGATAAATGCCGAAAAAACGATATTTCCCATGCTCAAAGGAATGTTGACAAAACCTTCGGTATCACCTCTTTCCGGTTTGAACCTCAGGTGTTCTTCCTCAGACAGCGTTATTAAAGAGGTTTTGTACCCGTAAAATATTTTCATTTTTTCATACAGAACATAACCCTGCAAACGCACCCGGCCTTCGGCGCATTGATTATATATCCGGGAATAAATGGCGTCTTTGTCGATTCCTTTTTGCAGCAACTCGCTAATGATGTAGTATATGGCCGGACTATTCGAATTAAACGTAAAAGCGCCCGTATCGGTCATCATTCCCGTGTAAATACATTCCGCACACGGTTTATTAACATATTCATACATCCCCATCCGGCAAATAAACCGGAAAATCAATTCACTGGTTGAAGATATTTCGGGGTGGGAGATGGTGACATCGGCAAATGTTTCGGGATTCAGATGATGGTCAATCAATATTTTTTTTGCCTTTGATTGCCGTATCGGATTTTCCAATTGGAAACTTCTTTTCAAAATATTGAAATCCAAGCAAAAAATCAAATCAGCGTCTGCAATGGCAGCTTCGGAACTTTTTTTGTGCCATTCCGCATTAACTATGCTTTTCGAACCCGGCATCCAATGTAGAAAAGCAGGATAGTCGTTCGGCACAATGACTTGCACTTCTTTCCCTAATTCCATCATGAAATGATACAAACCCAAGGATGAACCTAAAGCATCTCCGTCCGGAGCTAAATGGGTAACTATGACGACTTTATCATAATTAAGAACTAACTTTTTCGCTTTCTGAATGTTATCTTCTGCAATAACTCTATTTAACATCTTTTTTATAAATTAATCGCTTTCAAAACTTACAAAGGTAATAAATTACTTGAAATAGTACGCAAATAAACAACAAATAAAAATAATAAATCCGCTTTTTTATCATCAATAGAATGAGGAAAATCAGATAGCAAGTGATACAAATGACATCTATTTCATTCAGAAAAATCGTATCAATCAAGCTGTTGGGAATTTCTTCTATCTTCTCCAATCCCGCAATAAACCCATTCAGGAATTTGTTAAGCGGCCACATCAACCAGGAATGATTTCCCGGCAGGAATTGCAATAACAAGGATACCGGTAACAAACACAAAATGACAGCTGTCATCGGAATGGCAAATAAATTGGTAACTAAAAACAGCAAAGGAAATTGATGAAAATAATACATGCTCAACGGCGCTGTTCCTAATTGGGCGGAAGTGGAAACGCAGGACAATTCCCACACATACTGAATTGCCGGATTCCGGGATTTATAAAGTTTTACCAAATGCGGATTAATCAACAGAATAGCCAGCACAGCGGAAAAACTCAACTGAAATCCCACATCAAACAAATTGAACGGGTTGTACAACAACATGAAAAACGCTGTCGCACCTACGGTATTAATAGTGAATGATTTGTAAAAAAAAGCGTTTCCAAATCCCCACAGACTGATCATCACAGCCGCCCGGATGACCGAAGGCCCCATTCCCGTCAGGAAAACGAAAATCCACATCAGGGGAAGAATAATGGCTTGTCTCGTGATTCTTCCTTTTTTACTGTTTCCCAAAAAAGAAAAAAGGAAATAAAGGATACCATAAATGATTGAAAAATGTAAACCGCTGATTGACAATACATGTGAAGTGCCTGTTGCCGCAAAGGTTTGCCGGAGGTCTTTGTCCAAATCATGCGTATAGCCAAATAATAAAGCGGCTCCCACCGCAAATGACTTTTCATCGGGAATGATTTCCCGCAAATGGTTCAGTAAAATCCGGCGGCATTTTAAAGCCTCGAAGCGAAGGTTCAATCCCTGTTTTTCCGGATGAGTCAATTTTTCCCAATGATTTTTATAAACAAAAGCCCGGGCTGCAATTCCTTCTTTGCGGAGAAACATATATTCGGCCTTTTCAAATCGGGCATTAATCAAAAGCCAATCCGAAGGAAGCAAAGTCATCGAAAGACTGTCTATGGGAATGTAAATCAACGCTTTTTGATTTTCAATACCGACTTGGAACATCAAGGTTTTGGGCTTCTTCACCGGTTCGTTGAGAATTTGAACACTATAATTTTTTTCTTCCGTATCGCCTTTCCATTCCGAAGTTTTCCACTGATTCCGGCTCAAAATCCCGGCCGAAGAAAAACACAACAAAAATAATCCGAAACCAAACAGCCAGCGCCACTGATAAGACCGAACCGTCGAAGGAAGAAAAGATATGACGATAAACAGCAAGGAAAAGATCCCGGTGTAAATCCACAACGGATACAAATCCCACTGCGTTTGAACGATGATTCCGGCTATAAAAAACAGGGTCAAACGTATAAAAACGGCTTGATTGATGATTTTGGCCATAGTAATTATTTTTGGTTCGCTAATGACGGCTACAGTTATATTTCCTGTCTGAATTTTCGAATCATTTCCAAAGGATTATCAGCATTAAATATCGAATTTCCGGCGACCAATACGTCAGCTCCCGCTTCCACCAATCGTTTTCCTCTATCCAGATTGATGCCGCCGTCCACTTCAATCAAGGTTTTCAATCCCCTTGAAACAATCATCTCTTTCAACCGGCGGATTTTATCTATCGAACGCGGAATAAATTTCTGTCCGCCAAAACCCGGATTGACCGACATGACTAATACCATATCTATATCTTCCAGAATATCAGTCAATAACTCGACCGGTGTATGAGGATTCAGAACCACGCAAGCCTTCATTCCGGCTTCCTTGATTTTCATAACGACTCCGTGAAGATGCGTGCAAGCCTCATAATGTACGCCCAAGCTGCTCACACCCAAATCTTGAAAAAACGGGATAAATTTCTGAGGTTCCACAATCATCAGATGTACATCCAAAGGTTTGGTTACAATTTGAGCCACTTGCTTTATCATCGGAAAACCCAGCGATATATTCGGGACAAAAACGCCATCCATCACATCCAAATGAAGCCAATCCGCCTCGCTGCGATTCACCATTTCTATTTCCTCCGTTAAACGCAGGAAATTGGCAGATAGTAAGGACGGTGCTAAAATAAATGACATAATTAAATTAATTTTCGACAAAATTACATAAAAATCATAAGAATTCCAAGCGAGTGTAATAAAAATCAAGGCCACCGATGTTTATTAAGCCATTTGAATTAACCCGAAAAAATAAAAGGAGATTGTCTGAAAAGCATCATATTGAACTCAGTATGAAGTGCTTTTAAGACAATCTCCTTATTTTTCTTTATATTACCGCTTACTTATTAATTACCGTCCGGATTATTCAAATCGCAACCGTAATACTGTTTCAGGTAATTATTGTCGCGTGTCCAGTAGATGTTGAGCGTGTTGGCATTGAGCGGCGTAGGATTGAGAATCATTGCCGGATTGCCTTGCTTTTCGGCTTCCGGAATGCGGCAGTTCCAGATTGGTACAATGCCGTCAATATCGAACGTGACGGAATAAACGGAAGCGTTGATGCCTTTGTATCCGCGGTGCAAGCCCAGTTCCAAACGTTTGTTGTCGAACCACAGAATACCTTCGCCCCAAAGTTCGATTCGTTTCTGCAGAATGATTTCATCAACTAATTTGTCCACATTCGTACACTTTGCCGTACAGTCGTATGAACCGTCGAGGATTCTGTATTTCATGAAATCGTTGAGTAGAGCGACGCCTGAAGCCAGTCCTTTTGAACGTGCAGTCGCTTCTGCTTCAATCAGGTACATTTCTTCTACGCGCATTAACGGATAGTCCATTGCAGCGCCTTCCGAGTCTGTTGACCAATTGCCGTTGGACGGACGGAATTTAATAGGATTGTATATCCAAGGGTATCCGTTGAAACCGTTAGCGACGGTCATATTACTCCTGATTCTTTCGGCAGGCATGGCTAACTTGTAGGTATAGCCGTTGTATGAATCGCTTGCAGGAACATCGTTTCCGTTTTTATCCTTGTATCCGTAAAACGCAGGGTCCAACCATGAATATTTGCGGAAGTCGTTGTCGGGAATCGCTTCATACAGACGGCGGGAAATGCTCCGGCCGACACGCCATCCGTAAACGATCCAGGTTTGTTCGGCCATCATTAATCCGTAGAATGAACCGATAACCATCGACGAGACATTGTCCGGGGCGATTACGACTCCCCACATCCATGAGTTTTGTGAATTGGCATTGTTGAAGCCGTTAACGGGATCTTCCCATTGTTCCCGGGAGAGGGGAGTACAACCGCTTTCGGTGATCGCTCTGCGTGCATATTCGGCTGCTTTCTCAAATGCACCGCTTACTCCGGCAGTTCCTCTTTCCAGGTAAGCGCGGGCATACAATCCGTAAACGCAGGCTAATGAGGGAAATGCTTTGTTTTCGGCATCATAATCGTTACCGAAATATTGTTCTGCTTTTGCTAAATCCGAGAAAATCATTTCGTAGTTGTTTTCTACTTTGACCCGTGGATTATTTTTAGCTTGTTCTTCGGTCGTTTCTTCCGTTACGATAGGAACGCCAAGTCCGTAAACATCATTGTTTTCGGGTTCGCACAAAGGCGTATGTTTGTATTCGAACATCCGGACTAAGTTCAGATAGTAAAGAGCACGGAACGTATGCGCAATCCCCAAATAATACTGTTGTGCTTTATCAGTCGTATTTTTGTCGATCATGCCGATCACCGAGTTACAATTTCTGATATATCCATAGTGCATGTACCAGGCATAATTTTGACGGTTATGCACCGGATTGCTCATGGCAGAGTAGGTACCCCAGGTGTTGTATCCGGTTGTTCCGGCAATGACTACGTCTTGTGTCATTTCTTCAAAAGCGGCGCACAATCCCGGATAGCCGCAAATTTCCAAACTTGCGTTTTCCCATCCGATCATGTTGGTTGGAATCGCATTTACCATAGATTTCAGTGCGGTGGGTGATGACTGAATCTGCGAGTCTATGGCATATTCCGTGGGAAAAGTTTCATCTATACAGCTTGACAATCCAAGCATGCAGAAAACTGATATGATACTTGTTATTATTATCTTTTTCATGTGTTATAATTTATTTTATTAGAATTGCATGCTCAATCCGCCCGAAATGGTGCGAATGGGAGAATATGTTTGTCCGTTGGTTGTTCCTGAGAAGGAATAACGCGGATCAAGTCCTTGACGTGCGGATTTGTACCAGATATTTTCCGCAGACAGATAAATTCTGCAATGGGAAATTTTCCATTGATTGGTAAGTTTACTAGGCAAGGTGTAACCTAAATTGAGATTCTGAAAATTCAGGAAACGTGCACTTGTCAAGTATCTGTCCGAAGGAGTGTTGGATACGGCTCCCTGATTGGGGTCTTTACCGTTCAAACGCGGAATGTTGGAGTTGGAATTTTCAGGCGTCCATGCATTCAACAAATCTTTATGAATGTTACCTCCGAATTTTCCGGACGGAGAAGACATGGCCGAACCGTATTCGTAGTCATATACTAAGCCGCCTAATTGGTAGTTGAAATTCATCGTAAGATCGAACCCTTTGTAGTTTACGGTGGTGCCGAAACCGCCGTATGCTTTCGGAAGGGCCGAACCGCACAGGTATTGAGTGCCTTGCGCAAGTGCAGTCGTCGTTTCTTGTCCGGTCACTTTTCCGTTTTCGTCAATAATGTCCTTGTACCAGGTAGAAAGTCCTTCTTCGTTCACTCCGGCGTATTTGCGCGCGTAGAACGTGTAGAGAGGAATACCTTCGCCGATAAAATATTCGCTTGGATGTGCGAAACGGTTTTCTTTCAGGGTATATCCATCATAACTTTCTACGGTCAGGGTTTTTCGTTCTTCCGGGAGCGAGAGGATTTTGTTGGAAACATGGGTGATGTTGAAGTTGGCGCTCCATACAAGATCTTTTGTCCGGAGAATATCGCCGCGCAATTCCAGTTCTATCCCTTTATTACGCATATCGCCGATGTTATCGAAATACGAGGTATAACCGTTGGACGGTGCAACAAAAAACTCAAACAACATGTCGGTAGTCTTCCGGTAAAAGAGATCGACGGAGGCGTTTAAACGTTTGTTGAAGAGGTCAACCTCGAAACCTCCGTTGATGTTGGTATTGGTTTCCCAGGTGATATTTTTGTTTCCTTTTTGTTTGAGTACCAATGAAATTTCGCCGCTGTTGTTTTCGATATTATACTGGTCGGAAAATAGATAATCTCCAATATTGTCATTTCCCTGCGATCCGATGCTGGCTTTCAGTTTCAACATGTCCACAGAGGAGACGTCGAACCAGTTTTCTTTGTTGATCAACCATGCGCCGCCTGCACTCCAGAAATTACCCCAACGGTTTTCCGGGAGAAAGCGCGAAGATGCGTCGCGACGGAAAGATCCGGACAGGAAGTATTTACCGGCATAATCGTACTGTACTCTGGTGAAATATCCTTCATTGTTGTATTCTCCGGAATAGGATCTGGCTGCGCCGGAGTCGGATATAGCTCCGTCAAGTTCGAGATTGTCCGAAGAGAACATTTTTGTTTTCGAACCGGAAAGGAAATTGTAGATATTATTATAGTACTCGTGTCCCAGCATGATATTCAGATTGTTCTGTCCGAATGTCTCATTGTAATTCAGGATTTGCTGAATATTGTAGGAGAATCTCTGAGAATTGGATTTATATACGTATCCTCCGTTTTGAGTGGTGCTGTATAATTCTGCATACGGATCGGAAACATACGTATAGCGGGATTGGTCTGTGTTAACACCGCCGTTGACAGTTAGTTTCAAATTTTCAAGGAAATTGATGTCAAAAAAACCGCTACCGGTAAAAGCATTCATTCCGGTCTGGTTTTTGTTGTATTTGTTAGTAAAGAGCGGGTTGGAACCGGTAAAAGCCGGGCGTCCAAGTCCTGCCACATCTCCGAAATCGTACATGATTTCTCCGTAGCTGTCGCGCATGATGTTTTTGTTACCGTCGCGGATATATACGGGATAGACCGGACCGATTCCGGTTGCCATACTCCATACACTACCGGTTGAACCGATGGTTCCTTCGCTGACTTTGTTGTAATCCGAATGCGTATAACTTAAGTTCATTCCTGTACGTAACCATTCTTTTGCCTGATAGTCGGATTTCAGACGGACGTTGATGCGTTCCATTTCCGATCCGGTGGTGATCCCTTCGTTTTTCAGGTAACCCAATGAAGACAGGTAGCTTAGTTTACCTTCGCTACCCGATACGCTAAGGTTGTATTCTTGCCTCAAACCTTGTTTGGTACCTTCTTTCAACCAATCTTCCGGTTGCAGCCAGTAGTCTTGACCTTCAAAGTTGACTTTCCGGCCGAGTGTAGCCTCCGGATTGACTTTCCCGTTAATGATAAAATCCTGTCCGTTGGGGACCGTATAAACAAAATAATTGTCGTTGGTTTTACCGGAAACCATATCGTTGGCTTCCCTGTGCGCCCTGACGGCATCGTAGCCGTCGGTTGTCATGAACTGGTTATATACGGATTTGTAATAAGTTTCGTAGTAAAGAGCCGGATCCTTGATATAATTGTAATTTTTCAACGCTACGGTATTCACCCCGATTCGCGTATCGAAAGTAATTTTAGCCTCTCCGCGTTTCGCTTTTTTAGTGGTAATCATAATTACGCCGTTGGCGCCGCGTGCGCCGTACAGGGCATTGGAAGCGGCGTCTTTCAGGATGGTAAGCGATTCGATATCGGCGGGATTAAGATTGTTCAGGTCGCCGTCAAAGGGCATACCGTCCACTACATACAACGGTTCGTTGCCCGAAGATATGGAACCATATCCGCGCACCAGAATCGAAGGCGAGGAACCGAACTGTCCGCTTTCGTTGGAGAGTTGGACGCCGGCTACCCGTCCGGCCAGTGACTGGATGACATTGCTTTGTTGACTCAATTGAATATTTTCAGCGCCGACAATTCCGGCAGATCCGGTAAATGCTTCTTTTTTAGCGGTACCGAATGCTACGACGACAATCTCTTTCAATTGTTGCGTGTCTTCTTCCAGTATGATTGGAATATTTGTTTGATTTCCAACCGTGATTTTCAGGGATATATAACCGATATAGTTTACTTGCAAGGTAGCATTGGTTCCTACATTCAAAGAGAATTTACCATCGGTATCCGTAGAAACGCCATTGGTAGTTCCTGTTACGTTAACGGTTGCCCCAATCAGCGGTTCACCGTTTTTGTCCGTAACAGTACCTGTAATTCTTTTCGTTTGTTGCTGTTCAATAGCGTTTTTTTCAGTTTTTTCACCTGCAAATACAAGAAAATTGCCGGCAAACAAAAGGAATGTTGAGATTCCAAAAATCTTAAATTTCATCATGTGCATAATTTTAATTTTAAAGGTCGCATAAAACTCGCATCATGTTCATACTCTTTGGTGCAAGTTTTGCATGCTTGTTCATCATTTTTTTATTGAGTTTCTTTTAAAATACTATTTTTTCGAAGATTTCGAAAAAAGATTAATCAAAGCTTAGCATATAATATAGTTTATGTATAGTATAGCTTTGCTGACATGTCACGTTCATTTTTGTTTCATAGGCATCTATTTTTATGTGTGAATTACAATTCGTTCAAAAGTTTAATAAAAACACTGATTATCATCAAATTCATGTTAATTTATTAAAAATAAAAGCACAAAGATACAAAATTTATTTTATTTATACCTTTTTAAAATCCGCAATCCGCAAGCAAAAAAAATAGTTAGTTAGTGATAAAAGTTTATAGCGGATTTTGCGAGAGAAAGCAGGGGAGATTTAGGTTGAAATGAGAAAGGCATGTGGACATAATATCAATAAGTTTGCTTAATCCGGAATTAATTTTTCTTCGCTTCTTGCCAAAAAAACTCCATTTCTTCTAATTTCATATCTTTCAATGATTTCCCTATTTCACGGGCTTTTTGTTCAATATAATTGAAGCGTTTGATGAATTTTTGATTCGTGCGTTCCAGTGCATTATCGGGATTGATTTTGTACAGGCGGGCTGCATTAATCAAGCTGAAAAACAAGTCGCCGAACTCGGCTTCCGTCTGGTCTTGATTCATGGAACTTATTTCCTGTTTCAATTCGGTAAATTCTTCCCGGACTTTGTCCCAGACATCTTCTTTTTGTTCCCAGTCAAATCCGGCGTTCCGGGCTTTGTCCTGAATCCGGTGCGCTTTAACGATACTTGGAAGCGAAGCGGGAACTCCTTCCAGAACCGTTTTGTTGCCGCCTTTTTCCTTGAGTTTGATTTGTTCCCAGTTTTGTTCGACTTGTCCGGAAGTGTTGGCTTCCACCGTTCCGAAAACATGGGGATGTCTGAATATCAATTTATCACATAAGGAATTACAAATGTCTGCTATGTCGAATTGGCCTTTTTCGTCTGCTATTTTTGCATAAAAAATAATGTGCAGCAAGACGTCTCCAAGTTCTTTTTTAATTTCGGAAACGTCGTCTTTAATAATGGCTTCGCACAATTCGTAAGTTTCCTCGATGGTGTTAGTACGTAAACTTTCGTTCGTTTGCTTTTTGTCCCAAGGACATTTTTCGCGCAATTCATCTAATATATCGAGTAAGCGGCCAAAAGCCTGCAATTGTAATTCCCTGGTGTTTGACATAAACTGTGTAATTAATTGAGAATTGAGAATTGAGAATTGAGAATGTCGGTCTATCATTTTCAATTCTCAATTTTCAATTCTCAATTCTCAAATAATTTGTATTTTTCTAATCCTTTTTGCAAGAATAAAATATATTTTTCTATGTTTTTGTCGTATGCGCGGGAAGGCGCAATCGGTATTCCGTTATTGTCCAGCAGGACATAAAAAGGTTGTGCATTCGTATCGAATTTTATCCTTTGCAGATAACTCCATTTATCACCTATTGTTCTCAACTTCCGTGCCTTACCGTTTTCTGTGATTTCGACAGGTTTGTCCAATTTGGTTTTATCATCTACGTATAAGGAAATCAACACATATTCGTTGTCAATAATTCTTTTAACACGCGGGTCCGACCAAACGGCCGCTTCCATTTCCCGGCAATTCACACAGCCATAACCTGTAAAGTCAATTATCACCGGCTTGTGGTTTTTGCGGGCATATTCCATGCCTTCTTCGTAATCGAAATATTTCGCACGTACTTCGCCTTCATACAAACTGAAATCCTGTGTGTATAAGGGAGGTGAAAATGCGCTGATGGTTTTCAAAGGCGCTCCCCAAAGTCCGGGAACCATGTAAACGGCAAATGAAAGCGAAATAATGGCCAGGAACAAACGAAAGACGGATATATGTTTCAAATCGCTGTCATGCGGCAACTTGATTTTCCCCAACAAATAAAATCCCAAAAGTGCGAAGATGATAATCCACAACACCAAAAAGACTTCCCTGTCCAAGACTCTCCAACCATAAGCCAAATCTGCCACCGACAGGAATTTCAATGCCAATGCCAATTCCAAAAATCCCAATACAACTTTGACGGTATTTAACCATCCGCCCGACTTGGGAAGGTTCTGCAACCACGAAGGAAACAAGGCAAACAGCGCAAACGGAAGCGCCAACGCCAAAGCAAAACCG
>BNTV01000030.1 GCA_025996865.1 Bacteroidia bacterium | reverse complement strand
AGACTTTTGCCAACGAAACAGGCTTGAAAATATGCGTCAGTCATTTTCCGCCCGGAACAAGCAAGTGGAATAAAATAGAACACCGCCTATTTTCTTACATATCAATTAATTGGCGCGGAAAACCATTGGAAAGTTTGTTGGTAATTTTAGGTTTAATCGGTGCAACAACCACAGAAACAGGTTTGACTGTAAAAGCCGTTCTTGATGAAAAACAATATGAAACAGGAATAAAAATTAGCGATGAGGAACTGGCAAAATGCAAGATAATAAGAAGTAGTTTTCACAGTGATTGGAACTATTGTATTCAACCTAATTGTTAGATTTATTTATTGACGACTCCTAAGTCCAAAATTAAATTTCCATGTATTGTATTTACTATTTGTCATATTATTAAATTTGAAATTTAATAAAAACTACCGATAATCTAACTGCCATCGGTAGTTTTGCTCTTTACTCTAATTTTCCTTTGTACATTGCCATAAATTCGCCAAACAGTCCGAAATCACGAACATAATCGCGGTCATAACTAATGTAATCGTCAGAGTATGTACCGACATTACTTTTCATTAGATACTCACCACTGTCAGTTTTGGCATTGTTTACTGCATCATAGAAGTTGTCTCTCAACTCACGATTTGGAAATCTAATGTATGCCATTTTACTTTTTGCTTTACTTCCGCCCTTTTACGGAAGGTTTTTTATTAAATCTCGCTCTTACGGCTTCGCGAGTGTCTTGCCTTAACCCTCATTATCGCAAATGTAAATCTGATGTTGTTTTTACGCACTGTCGCCCTACACTTGCCTACAACGTCCGCCCGCTTGGCGAAGTTGCGGGGGGGGGGCGAAGCCACCCTCACTCCCCGCAATTTTGCCAAGCGGTTGATGTACGCAGTCCGCGTAGCGGGCAAGTACATCAACCGCTGAAAGCGGGCGGACGATGTTTCGCAAGGAGCGAAGCGGATTGCGAAACATCTCATAAATATACGCAACTTTCCTTTTTGCCTGTATTTTACAAACTTCAGTATAAATCATTGCTGTTTAATTATTTATTGCTTTTTACTAATTGCGTATTTTGTATTGTCATTGCCTCCAATCTTTGGAATAGCGTCCCCAAAAATTGTAGATATACAGTCAATCCAACATTGATGGCTTGTGCAACACATCATGCCTTTGCTTAATATGTTGTGTCTGTCGAACAAAATCCATTGTCTAATTCTTATTAAATTTCGATGCAAAGGTACTAATAATTAACATTGCAGAAAAATATCCCAAAAAAATTCCAATCCAAATTTTTGATGTAAGAGAAACAGTAGATTTTTATTTACCCTGCTTCAAAGACTCTGCCTTATCTCTTAGTATTTCAGCGTCTTGTGTTTTTCGCTTCGCTCTTTCAATCTTCTCCGCCTGTTCCCTAACCAATTCCTCATATTTCTCCACTTGTTTGCGGATGATTTTAATACTATCACCGTATTTGAATTGCTGTTCCAAACGGTAAAGTCTTTCTTCATCAATCCGTCCATACATTTTGATATACCTGTATTTCAAGTCATTGTCTCGATATAGGCTAATGCTTCTCCTTTGCTCGCCAATAAAGTATGACAATCCCAATATTACTAAAACCATAACCACCATTGAAAGAAAAACCTTGTTCGAACCAATATCAATTGTATGCCGATAGTGATGTTCTACTTTTGTTGGTTTTCTTACTTCTGCTATCACATCTTCAAGCCGTTCTGTTATAGCATTTATAGCTGATAAATCAACCTCAACCTGTTTGTTTGGTTGCTTATCCAACTTACTGTTTATTGTTTCAAACAGGACGAATATTTCGGAAATATCCATTTTAGTATTATTACTCATATTACTTTGTTTTTTAATGATTTATAAATGATATCCTCTTTTCTTTTTCTTCTTGGGTTTAGTTTGTCGCATCAATTCCGCTTCATCGGGGTCGTAGTTTGTTCCTGATGTCGGAATATCAAATAACCCACCCAAAGCAGAAACTGTATTTTCCAAAACGGAAGATTGATTTTGGGAATGATTATTTGTAAGTTGAATATTTTGTTCTCTGTCATTCTGTTTCAACTGAAAATCAATCTTGGAATAACTGAATTGCCTGTCAATCTTTGAGCCGTTGAAAGTGTATCTATTCTTTTCAAATCGGATGCCCTGAATTTCGTCCGTATTACCCTCAGAACTCCAGACCTTCGAAATTTGACTTCATTAACAATCAAATAGTTATAAAAGCAGTACCCATAAAAGAAAATGTCGTAAATTTGCAAAAAAAAGCAGAAATATATGCAGCTTCAACTTCCCTTTTTTCCAAAGAATACGAAACTGATAAATAACAGTTTAGGCATTCGCGAACAAGACGATTTTGTCTATTACCTTCATAACGGCAACCCGATATATTGTCATTCCAAAGAAGACCGCAACGGTTACCGATTTATCGTAGGAAATCTGATATTCAACCAATTGTGCAGCATAAAAGAATTGAGTGAAGCCCTTGGCGAAGGTCGAAAAAACATAGAACGTTATGCGAAAAGTTTTCGAGAAAAAGGGGCTGATTATTTTTTTGCCCGCAAGGAGACTCGTGGCACTTGCCACAAAGTAACCGAAAGTTTGTTGAGAGCAATACAGTTGAAATTAGACGCGGGCTTTAGCAACTACCGTATAGCCAAGGAGCACAATATCAGTGAATCCGCCATCAAGTATCATATAGACAAAGGCAATTTGATTAAAAAAAAGTAGTGACGGTTCCATCGGGCAGCAGTCCATCCGAGCGTTCTTTGGTTGACCTTCAGGCAAGCGAAGGTATGGGAATGGCCGCCATCCGGATAGAAGAACGTGTCGGCAGTGCATTTGGATTGGGCGCAGCGCCCTCATTACGGTTTGAATCCTGCCAAAGCATACCCGGAGGCGGAGTGCTGTTTTTACTGCCGTTTTTATTGGAATGCGGCTTGCTAAGTTACCGCAACCATTACGAGCAACGTTCCGGTTATTATACGTTTGACCCGTTAATCATTACCCTGGCTTTTTTATATTTGCTTCGGATCAAAAATCCTGAACAAACAAAACTTCACAATCCGGGAGAATTGGGAAAACTGGTTGGTTATGACCGTATTCCGGAAGTAAAAAAACTTCGTGGGATGATAAAGGAATTAACCGACAAAGGCAAATGTTCGGATTGGGGAAAATCGCTGTCAAAAGAATGGATAGAGGATGAAGCGCCCGAACTTTATTATATTGACGGGCACGTACAGGTATATCACGGTTATCTGGCTAATTTGGGCAAGAAACATGTAAGCCGTCAGCGGCTGTGTCTTCCCGGTATGATGGAGTTTTGGGTAAACGGCCAAAGCGGACTCCCTTTTTTCTTTATCACCGCCCGGGTGAATGAAAAAATGATCGCCATGCTTGAAGATGAAATTATCCCCGCACTTTTGGAGTTGCATCCGGTGGATGACGAATTACAACAAAAGATGGATTCCGATCCGGATTATCCGCGTTTTACACTTGTTTTCGACCGTGAAGCCTACAGTCCGGAGTTCTTCAAACGCTTATGGGATAAACACAAAATAGCGGCGCTTACTTATCGTAAGAATGTAAAGGATACCTGGGATGAAGCACTCTTTGAGGACGAGACGGTGGAAACACGGATGGGAGAAGTTACCATGAAACTGCATGAACAGGCGCTTGTTACAGATCAATGTCCGATGCGCGAAATACGCAAACTCTCGCAAGACGGTCATCAGACAAGCATTGTCACCACCCACCGTATTTGGAGCATCGCCTTGATTGCCTGTCACATGTTCGGACGGTGGGTGCAGGAGAATTTTTTTCGATACATGAGACAGGAATATTCCTTTGACAGAATACTGCAATATGCTATTGATAATATAGATAGTGATATTACGGTTGTTAACCGGGAATACAGCAATATAACCTGCAAAATCAAAAAGAAGCGGGAAACCTTGGCACGCCGGAAGGCAAAACTGTACGACCGCGAGCAGCACAATCAGGCAGGTGAAAACGAAGAAATACAGGAAAAAGAAACAGGCAAGTGGCTGAAAAAGCAATTGGAGTTATCCGAACAGATAAAACAGATAGAGGTGGAAATAGAGAAACTGACAACCCAAAGGAAGCAAATACCCTATAAGATACCGCTCTCTAAAATGCCGGAAGACAGCCGCTACAACAGACTGAATCAAGAAAGCAAGCACTTCCAGAACATCATCAAAATGATTTGCTACAGGGCTGAAACCGCTTTTGCTAACAGCCTCGCCCCGCATTACAAACGCTCTTTTGACGAAATCAGGACATTGGTGAAGGCAATTATAAACCAAACTGTTGACCTGTTTCCTGACTGTCAAAACAACTTCCTGAACATTACCTTGTACCCTTTGGCGAACCAAAGAAGCAACCGGGCTGTAAAAAATATAATAGATACCATCAACTTAACCAATACTATATATCAGGGTACCAATTTGGTGATGAGGTTCAAAATTGCGACAATCTAATTTGTGCCAAGTCAGGTGTTCTGACCCTTATATTTGAAAGATATTGCAATACCCTGTTTTTGAAGTTCCTTCTTCAGTTCATCCCAATTTCTGCATCTGGAAACTGTCGTTTTTAAAGCATCGTAAATCTCGTATTTTGTTTTATCCGGCTCTTTTAGGCGGTGGACTTTTACGTTCTCCTTTCCCTGTGCGAAATATAACCCGTGCTTTCCGGTCAGTTCCTTGCAAATCTTTTCGCTACGGTAACGGTCGTTCTTGTCCGAAATCGTTTTGCCATTGTTATCTACCCTATTGAAAACGATGTGGATATGGGGATGTTCCTTGTCGAAATGCCTGCCAATGATATATTGCGTATTCGTGATTCCCATTTTATTCATGTATTCTCTCGCAATCTGCATCATTTTTGCATTGGTCAGTTTATCCCCATCTTGTGCCGAGAAATCCAATGAGATATGACCGACCGATAGGGATACTTTCGGATTCAATCCGGCTTGGGTAATGAAACTTCGGATAATGGATTCTTTGCTTTTCAGGCGAACTCCTTCCACGGCAATCAACTCCGTTTGCTTGGTTTTATCAAGAACGTAATTTACTACACCCTTGAAGTTTTTACCTTTAACTATTTTCGCTACCATTTTCTAAAAGAGTTAATGCGTTATCAATCTTGTCTGCCAAATAAAAGTATTCACTTCGAGCATTGGTATAACCTTCCGCGTTTGCCTTTCGCGTAATCTGATTCAGATTGTTTCCCATTCCTGAAATTTTACGGATACAATCCATCTGTTTCGATGTGAGCCGTTGTTGGATTTTACAATCGGTAATTGCCTGTCGCGCTAACTCGGTACAGGTCATTCCAGCTTGGTTGCCTTTCTTCCTGCATCATCGTTATCCAAATAGGTATATATTTCCCGATGTGCTTTCAGAAAATTCATTGCCTTTTCAACATTGGCAACCGAATTGAGAACGGCTATATCATGTTTACTCTTTTCGATTTTCTGTATTGTGAGATAGGAAAGAAAATCCCAAAATCCCTCAAAGACCAAACAAGCATTACTATCATTCTTGATAGTTGTAATATCCTTTGGTGAAATACAACCTTTGAAGTTTGGCGGACTGCTTAACTCATATCCACCTTTGTCATTCCTGAACCCGATAGAAAATAGTCTTTGTCCCTGTTAATCAGGTCATTGGAAAACTCCAATAAATCCTCCCCGCTTACTTCCAACTTGATGTTGGCTTTCTCGTCTTGAATAATTGATAACAGATTTTTCCCGGATAGCATTGAATAAATGACGGTCTGAGGTGGCGTTGTTTGAAGTTATTGTATTCCTGTTGTCCCATAAGCTATATTGAGCATTTTATAAAGCATACAAGTGTTTTCTCGCAGATTTTTCGCAATAAAAATATTTTATTATAAATCTAATATTCAGCAATGTAACTTTCAAAGAAGACTTTTTTACCATTTCTATTGCAATTTATTGCAGGGTTTCTATTGCAATCTATTGATTTTTTTGCGGATTTTTCGCAATAGAATATCTTGCCCATCTGTTTGCACCTGTTACTTCCAATTTATTACTATCAACCAATTGCTTCAAAATCCAACGAATGGTATTTTTATTTATGTCCAATCCTATTCTATTGTGAATTTCGCCAAAAGAACTATTGGGATAAGAAATTATATCTTTGTAGATTAATTCTTCCAACTTATAATCCTTCACTTTCTTTTTGTCGTCTTTCCCCTTAAATTCAGGCTGTTGAACAATTTTGTTGTTTATCTCATATACAGTCCCTTTACCCTCTCCTGTCTTCACTACCAAACCATATTCAACCAAGTCACCCAACCAACTTCTTAAACTCTTTTCCTCGTCTTGATTCAGAAGTTTAGATAATTCTGTAGCCGTATAAGGCTGTTGAGCCAATAGTCCTAAAGTAATTATTTCTTTCTGTTTTAATGGAAATTCATTTTTTATCTTATTCATCAGCCGGATAATATCGCGATTGACAAAATCTTTTGCAATAGTAACGGTTACACTATCGTCGTCTTCATCTACAATCGGTAAAGATTTTCCTGTTTCCAACAATTTTGCATAAACCGTATCATATCCGCTGCCTTCGCTTTCCATTAAAACTAAATCAAAGAAGACTTTACACAGATTCTCATTTCTTCGGACTGATTTGGATAGAATGTTTTTAGGAGTTACACCATAAGGTAGAGCGCCGGGATTATGAATTTCCAACCGGTCTTGATAGATGTTGATGAAAATATCCCCACGAGCAGTGTATGTTCTATGTACCAATGAGTTGGTGCATAACTCCCTAATAACAGCTTCGGGATAAAACGGAATGTTTTTCCTGTAAGCGCCATCGGGAATTTCGATACTTTCCTGCCAATCAGGAATGTCATGAATTATTTTATCCAATATCTCTTTAGGATTTAGAGAATAATCATCAATCATCATTTTCCACACTTTTTCTTCCCGCTCATTGTGACGGATTATTTGGATAATTGGTGCAAACCGCAATGATGAACGGTCGCGCCTTTGCCCAATCCATAAAACGCCCAAATTTGTTAAGTAGCCGTCTTTAATGAACCCGTAATAATCAAGGATTTCATCATCAGACTTCTCTTTAACAAATGCGCTTACACGTTTGGATGTCCTAATATCATGTAAAAAATCTGATTTTTTCTTTTCATCGACTTTGGATTTTTCAATTCGCATTGTTGTCAATTCTTCCCAAACGAAAGCGTTTTTATCGGCAGCTATCCGCGCAATATCTTCAGGCATAACCGGTTTGCAAGCATCTGCAATTCGGACATAATACTTTCCATCGGTGGTAGATGCAAGCGAATTTACATTTCTGGCGATATTTACATGGATATATTCCGCTTTATTGGAAGCTGTTTCAAGTGTTACTGCAACAGTAACGTTGATTGATTTTTCTGAAATTCTTTTATGGATGGTTTCAATAATATTTTTGTTTTCAATTTTTTGATTTACAGGCGGTTAATTATCCCCATCTTCAACTCCGATTAAGATATTGCCTCCATGAGAATTAGCAAATGAAATACAATCCTTTGCCAACTCATCCCAATCGGTATTTTTCCCTTTCAAAAAGCGTAACGATTTAATATCAAATAATTTTCCTTCCTCCATAAAATACTTATTTTCAGACTGCAAAAGTAATCAAAATATTTGAAAAGTTTTAATCCTTCGATTTAACTGTTTATAATAAATTTCATTTATTACGCTTTCTATTTCAGTCATATCTTTCCTAAAACGCGCCATATTGGCAGGGGTGGATTTGCCTGTAAACAAAGAGTATTCAACAAGATTTGCGTGTAGTTGTTCTTTTGTTATACTAAGCTCGGTTTATATATGAGAAATAATTAGTATCTTTGCATCAAAAAATGCCATGATCCAATTAAACATTAAGACAGAAGACAAACGAGTTATTTTTGAAGGCAGGTACACCCAACCCCATCCGCGAGTTATGCAGAAATACGATGCCCTGAGGTTGAAGGATTGTGGTTTGCCAAACAAAATGATATGCAATATATTAGGTATTTGTAATAACACGCTGCTTTCATTTTTCAAACAGTATAATGAAGGAGGCTTGGCAAAATTGAACGAAATAAATTTCAATCAACCGGAAAGTGATTTAAAGGCATTTTCGACTGCCATTGAGAAGTATCTTGAAGAGAATCCGCCTCAATCCATATCCGAGGCGGCAGCAAAAATTGAATCATTAACGGGAATAAAACGCGGTGAAACACAAGTCCGCAAGTTTCTGAAAGACAAAGGATTTAGATTTAGACGAGTTGGAACGGTTCCGGCAAAGGCATTGACAGAGGAAAAAAAAACGAACAGAGAAACTTTTTGGAGCAAAAGTTAGAGCCGCTTTTGGAAGAAGCTGGAGCCAACAACCGAGTTGTATATTTTGCCGATGCAGTACATTTTGTCTATGGTGCATTTGTGGCTTGTTTGTGGAGTTTGACAAGAATTTTTGTTCCAACACCTTCCGGGCGTAACAGATACAATGTTTTAGGAGCTATTGATGCTATCTCACACGACCTGGTAACAGTTTGCAACACAACATATATCAACGCTTTGAGTGTTTGTGAATTGCTGGAACTGATAGCGGCTAAGCATTCGGGATGCACTGTTCCGATTACGATTGTGTTGGACAATGCAAGGTATCAGCACTGTAATTATGTGATTGAAAAAGCAAAATCATTAGATATTGAATTGTTGTTTTTGCCTTCGTACAGTCCAAACCTGAATATTATCGAACGATTGTGGAAATGGACAAAAAAGGACTGTCTTAATTGCAAGTATTATAGTAAGGTGGCGGAGTTTACAGAAGCAATAAACCGTTCTCTAATGAAAACGAAAAATAAAGAGAACAAAAATGAGTTAGATACACAATTATCTCTCAATTTTCAATTGTATGATAACTCAATTTATAACCGAGTATAGTATATCTCTTTATTTAAATAAAAAAGCAGCGAGATAAGCCAGTCTCCGTAATATAAATGACCAAGACATTTCAGCCAATAAACCGATGAGCCGCTTTCTACATTTTTGCAAAAAGCAGTAAGCGTTGTTTCTGTGATACTAATCTAACATGCTCACCAGTTCTCTTTTCATCTCCTCGTCAATCGCCCTGTATCGGTTGAAAGCCTTGCTTCCCTCCTTATGTCCGCTTAATGCTCCAACTAAATTCGGGTCTTTTACCTTTGTCATCCCATAAGTTGGGATTGATGGACAATTCCGTTGTGTATTTAGCTGTATTTTTAATATCTCACCCCTGGCTCTGGGTACCTGAAAAATAAAAGCCTAATTGATAATTAATCAGTTAGGCTTTTTGATTGAAGAAATTTCCCCCACATTTTCCTCATCGGTGCATAGAAAAGGTTATCTGTAGCTTTCCGCTCAAATCCTAGGCTATACCGGAACATCATAAAAATCAATATTCCGCCATAAATGATTTGGCGCATGTTGGCAGTGGAAAAAGGAATGTTGAGAAAAACAAAAAGAGAAAGCAACTTAAAAAAGCTACTTTCTCTTTTGCAATGACTTCTGTGGACTTTATTTAATAATATTCAAAAAATCCGAATTAGTAAGATATTTCACAAACTCCAAATCAGTAGCCGCTTTCTTTGTTAAAGAAGGATTTAACTGTATCGCTTGCTTCAAATTGGAAACTACATTGCTTAAATTGTTTGTCCTTGCAGCAACAATAGCTTTCAGATAGGAAGTCGTTGCGTTGGGATTCGTTACCGCATTCAATGTCGAGAGTGCACTGCTGTAATCTTTATTTAGTATTTGAGCCAAAGCAGCATTATTACTTGCTGTCTTTCCAAATGAACTAACTGCCTTGGAATAATTACCGTTAGCAATATCGATCAAACCGGTTGCACTTCCCAATTGGGAAACTCCCGAAGCTTTTCCAAAAAATTGCTGCGCTTTTCCCAAATCACCTTTTACGATGCTTGCCAAACCTAAGTTCAGATTGGCTTCAGGAGAATTACCGAGTGACAATGATTTATTAAAGAACGATTCAGCTCCCGAAAGATTTCCTTTCATATAATCAATCACACCCAAGTTGTTGTAAGCGCGATAATCGTTGGGGAAAAGTTCCGTTACTTTTTTGTAAATACTTTCTTTAGAAGGAAGAGCGTTAGTCAGTGTGGCTGCATAAAGTAATTCTTCAACGTTCAAAGATTTAGGATTAGAGGAGGCCAATCGTGAAATTTCCTCGTCACTTTTTCCAATGATTTCAACATTAGCTGTTAATCTCGAACGGCGTAATTGCGGAAGAATTTCGTCAGCCAATACGGAATACACGGCAGAAATATTTTTTATTTCTTTTTCTCTCTGTTCGGAATCTTTATACATCGAAAGAACACTAAGGATCAAATTTTTATCCTGAATATTGGATTTTTCAACCAATTCTTTGAATCCTTCCCAGTCCTGAGCGGTATAACGTGCAGTGACCGGAGCGCTCACATTCGATTTTTTCAATTCGTTTTTCAGATACTTGCCGGTATTGGCTTCGCGCTGTCCGGCCAATTTTTCGTTCAAGGAAACACCGCCGTCAGGAGATGCATAAGCTGAAATTTCAACATTTACCTTTTGATTAGCCGCTTTGTCCGCATTCGCAACCAATTGTTTCCATTCGGACAGATTAGCCTTCTTCAATTCACTTGAACGAAGTTCAGCTTGCTGAATAAGGAACATAATGTCTGCGTCATGCGCTTCTTTGATTACCTTTTGAAATTTGTCGGGAGCGATTGCCGGAACTTCGGAACTTGCATCCAACAAAGCAGCGGTAGCCAAAACGCCTTCGCCGATTTTAATTTCGGGTAATTGAATTTCTTTACTGCCTACTTTAGCCGAAAAAGTAAGATAAAGATCGGATTTCTGCATAGCCGGAACATAATCGAAAGACGATTTTAACGTCACGTTAGCACCCGCTTTTTGTGGAATAACTTGTCCGTTCCCAGCCACTTTTTCTCCTTGATAAGTATAAGACGTTCCCCATGCTTCGCCACCGTCATAACGGAGTACAGGAGTTACGACTAAAGTCGCTTTTTTATTGAACCAATTAGCAGGGAAAGTCGCATTGATTGTTACCGGAACTTTTCCTGCCACCAATTCCAAAGGCTGCGGTTCGGCCTTGATGTAATCGGATGCAAGCGGTTTGAGACTGGACGAGCAAGCAGTCATAAAACCTATGATTGCAACTAAAATGAATGAATAAAGAAGAATCTTTTTGTACATAATTTTACCAAAAAATTTAATGATTAATAAATGAAAGTTTATACAGATTTTTGTGTGCCCAAAAATTGGGGCAAATATACATTTTTTTTTTGACATATTAATAAATAATTTTCTTAGAATACATGTTATTAAACAATATTAATTGAACAATGCCAACTGTCCCCTTGTTTTTTCCGGTAAGAGACGCTGATTTTTCACCTTTGTTGATTTGTATTTTTTCCATCAAAACACCTGTCAAAGAATAAATATTCACCGAAACCGCTTCATTGGCAGGTTCCCAAAGTGATAAAATCCGGTTTGCCGAATCAAAAAAGAAAGGATCGTCTTTTCTTCCGGGAATTTCAGGCAAACTGTCTGTTTTAGTGTTGCGCACCAAAGGTTGAATCGCCAAAGAAGTTTTCACTGCCTGAGCCGGCAAATAAGCAACGGCCTGAATCCATCCCAGAGACGGGTCTTTCACCCAAGCCGTATTCGGTTTATTTGCATCGGCAAATTTTGCATTGTAAACACAAAATGAAACGGAACCGGTGATTTTATATGAAATAAAAAATTTACCCTTGTCGATTTTTACCGGTTCGTCAAACAAAACGAAAGACTCCGTTCCGAAACTAATCATATTTTTATCTTTCGGATTAAATCCGGCGGATTTTGAATAATCCAAATATTGCGGAGAAAAATTTTGCGTTTGAAGCAAATTCGCAGGCGAAATCGCACCTGAATATATCGAAATCTCCACACCGGTTACGCCATTGGAAGGCAACTGAGGTACAAATAAATAGACTCCGAAAGCTTCAACGGCTCTGTCAATTGTAAATTCTTCGGCAAATTCATTCGTATCCCAATTACTGCTTCCGTAAACATAACCTGTATTAGGCGGTTCCATGGTTTTTACGTCCAAAGCGTCACCGGCGGAAAAATCCATATTACTCAAACGGACTAACGGATTTTCTTTATTCGGATCCATTCCCGCTTGTTGTTTCAAACCCTTGTTGTTCGGATCGAGATACGTTTTCAATTGATTGTCCGCCTCGGAAGTTTCCCAACTTTTATGCAGAATGGTAAAATAATCGAAATCGCCATTGGGAGCAGAATTCTTGCACTCTGAAGCGCCGCCCGATAAAGTGCCGACTACCCGCCCGTTTTTATCAAACAAAGGAGATCCCGAAGATCCGGGATAAGTTGAACCTGTTGTCCACCCCGAAACCCTCCAATGAGATTCAGACTCGAAAATTTTCGGCGATTGAAAACTAACCACCGACAGGTCAGCCTCCACCATTCCGTATTTTTTTATAGCCCCGGATGGATGATGCAGATTCACATGCATTCCGGTTCTTCCGCTTTCGTCCATATTCCATCCGGCGTAATAAGCATCGTAATAAACAGGCGGCTTTTCGCGTAATTCCAATAAAGCCACATCCCGTTTTTCCAATATGGTGCGCGGATAAGTTTCAGCCATTGTCATTTCTTCTGTTCCTTTCAACTGGCTTCCGCAAACCGAACGATTGTAATTAAAAAATGTAATGACAGTTCCGGAATGGGTGATGTAATAATCTTTATCTTTATAAGTTCCATTTTCCAACTCACTGTTCAAACAATGTACGGCAGTCAGGATATAGGGAGTACCGTCATCCTCCGTGTTATTGACCAGAACGCCGGAACAAGCTATCGAACCGTCTATCATCAATAAAACGGTTGAGCGAACCAAGTTTTTATCTATTTCCGAACACAAAGCGTCGGGCATACACGAAAATACGCTGCCTCCATCGTTTCCCGGTTCTCTTCTCAAAAAATCGCGGTAATCATGATTTACTTCCGAAACCGTGAAATTTCCTTCAAACGGAGCGCCGTCCGGTTCCGAATATTCGATAATAATCGATTCTCCGGCAACCGGTTGTATGGGCAGAATTTTTTCGGGAGAATTGTTCCGGTAATCGAAACTCCCGATCACATGAGCGTGGTCTTCACTGTAAACAAATAATTTTCCACCCGGCGGTAATTCAAAATCCGTTAACAAAACATTAATCGAATAAGCGCCTTTGGAACGAATATTGATTTGCCAAACTTTAGTCCCGTCGGGAAGAACGGTCAAGGCAACATTTTTTCTTTTTTCTATTTTTGTGAAAAATTTATGCGCAAACCGGTAACTCCGTTGCATATTTCCCTCATTCAATTGATCTTCCTGCATTACAGAATCTAAATCAAACACAGGCATCTCAAAAACCCCAAAATCCCCTAAAGGGGACTTTGCCGCACCATAATGATGCTCCGCCTCTCCCTTCAGGGGGCCGGGGGGCAATTTTTGCAGAAAAAAAGGCTTTCCTCCATGACTGATTTGAGCTGAAACCACCGTGCAGGAAAGAAAAAATAAGTTCAATAATAAAAAGAATAACCCGCTTCGTTTCATTTTTTTATTCATTAAAAAAACAAAGTTACAATTATTCCCTGAAATTTCTTAACTTTGTGGGCATTATTTTTAATTTTCGTTAATGAAAGAATTTATTATTACCAATACCGAAAGTGAAAAAGCCGTTTTAGTCGGTATAATCACTCCGGGGCAAAGTGAGGAAAAAGCAAAAGAATACTTGGATGAATTGGATTTTTTGGCCGGTACGGCCGGTATTCAAGCGGTCAAACGTTTTACACAGCGTTTGGAAAAACCGCATTCCGTCACTTTTGTCGGCGCAGGGAAATTGGACGAAATTAAACAATTCACCGAGAACGAAGAGAATGAAATTGGTTTGGTAATCTTCGATGATGAATTGAGTCCCAAACAATTACGAAATCTGGAAGCCGCTTTGAAAGTGCGGATTATGGATCGTACCGGCTTGATTCTTGATATTTTCGCGGCACGGGCACAAACAGCCCACGCCAAAACGCAAGTCGAACTGGCGCAATACAACTATATGCTTCCCCGCCTGAAACGGTTGTGGACGCACCTCGAACGGCAAAGCGGAGGCGGTAGCGGCGGATTCCGGATGCGCGGCCCCGGTGAAACCCAGTTGGAAACCGACCGCCGGATTATTTTGAATAAAATCGCCCTGCTGAAAGAAGACCTGAAAGAAATCGACAAACAAAAAGCCAACCAACGGAAAAATCGAGGGAAATTGGTGCGCGTGGCTTTAGTGGGTTATACGAATGTAGGTAAATCGACCTTGATGACCCTTTTGAGCAAATCGGAAGTCTTTGCCGAAAATAAATTGTTTGCGACTTTGGATACGACCGTTCGCAAAGTGACTATCGAAAATCTCGCTTTCCTGTTGTCCGATACCGTCGGATTTATCCGCAAATTGCCGACCGAACTGATCGAATCGTTCAAATCGACATTAGATGAAGTCCGCGAAGCCGACTTATTGATACATGTAGTTGATATTTCCCACCCTGCTTTTGAGGAACAAATCGACGTGGTCACTCAAACTTTGAACGAAATCACCAAAGAAGTGAAACCGGCTATCATCGTTTTTAATAAAATGGATTCTTTCTCGTACATCGAAAAAGAATCCGACGATTTGACGCCTAAAACCCGGAAGAATATTTCTTTGGAAGAATTGAAACAGACTTGGATGAATAAACTCCACGAAAATTGCGTGTTTATTTCCGCCAAGGAAAAGCAAAATATCGAAGAACTTAAATCGTTGATGTATCAGAAAATACGTGAGATTCACGTGCAACGTTTTCCGTACAACGATTTTCTTTACCAGAATTATGAAGAAGAATAGCTTATAACAACTCCGGAAAAAAGCCATTTAATATATGTATCGAAAATTAACAAAAGAAGAAATCTGTACTTTGGAATCCCGCTTATGCCGTGCGGAAAATTGGGATACAATTGAAGTCAGCAATGATTTCAATTCACTGAAAGTTAGCAAGGTAACATTTTCGGGAAACATTAAAATCGGCAAATTAGATGCTGACTTTACTTTCGATGGCGGCATAAAAAAACCGGCCGGACTCCACAACGTTTGTTTTCACAACTGTGAAATCGGAGACAATGTATTGATAGACAACGTGCAAAGTTATATAGCCAATTATAAAATCGGAAACAATACTGTCATCCAAAACATTGACCGCTTACTGACCGACGAAAAATCAAAATTCGGAAATGGCGTCGAAGTAGCGGTGTTGAATGAAACGGGTGGCCGCGAAGTCATCATCAACGATAAACTCACGGCGCATGTCGCCTATATCTTAGCGCTTTACCGCCACCGGCCGCAATTGGTGCAGAGTTTGTGCCGGATGGTCCGGTTTTATGCCGACAAACACGCTTCGGAAACAGGAACAATCGGCAACAATGTCCGTATCATCAACTGTGGATTGATTCGCAATGTTAAAATCGGAAACAATGCATCTATCGACGGCGCACGCCGTTTGGTCAACGGCAGTATCAACAGCAACGAGTTTGATCCGGTATTTGTGGGATATGGCGTAAATGCGGAAGATTTTATTATTTGTTCAGGTTCCCATGTGGACAATGGAGTTATGCTAACTCGTTGTTTTGTCGGACAGGCTTGCAGGTTAGGACACGCCTATTCTGCCAGTGATTCGTTGTTTTTCAGCAATTGCCAAGGGGAAAATGGAGAGGCTTGTGCGATTTTCGCCGGACCTTATACAGTAACTCACCACAAATCTACCTTGCTGATTGCCGGGATGTTTTCTTTTATGAATGCCGGTTCGGGTTCGAACCAAAGCAATCACATGTACAAGTTAGGACCTATCCATCAGGGAATTATCGAACGAGGTGGTAAGACGACCAGTGATTCCTACATTTTATGGCCTGCGAAAATCGGAGCGTTTTCATTGATCATGGGGCGCCATTACCGAAACTCCGACACGTCCAATATGCCTTTTTCGTATTTGATTGAAAATAAAGACGAAACTGTCCTGGTTCCCGGCATCAATCTCAAAAGTATCGGAACCATTCGCGATGCCCAGAAATTTCCCAAAAGAGATAATCGAAAAGATCCCAATAAGTTAGACCAGATCAATTTTAATCTGCTAAGTCCTTATACCGTTCAGAAAATGTTCCGCGCCATCGAAATTTTGCATGGATTACAGGAAACTTGCGGACATACTTCCGAATATTATTCGTACCAAAGTTGTATGATTAAAAATTCTTCGTTAAGGCGGGGAATAGATTTGTACAATATTGCCATCAAGAAATTTTTGGGAAACTCGATTATTTCAAGGTTAAGCGAAGGTTCCCATACTTCCGTTGAAGAAATGAAAGCCTGTCTGAAACCCGATACCCAAGACGGTTTAGGAGAATGGCTCGATATTGCAGGGTTGATAGCTCCTAAATCGTTGATAGACAAATTACTGAACGGTATAGAAACCGAAAAAATCAACAAACTCAAGGACATCAATCAAATCATTGAAGAAATTCACCGGAACTATTATTCTTTGGAATGGACTTGGGCTTGGGACAAAATCCAGTCGTATTACGACATCACATTGGAAACGATTACACCGGGAAAAATCATCGCCATCGTCGAAGATTGGAAAGAAGCGGTGGTTTATTTGGATAAAATCCTTTACGAAGATGCAAAGAAAGAATTTTCGCTCTCCTCCCAGACCGGTTTCGGAGTTGACGGAAGCAACGACGAACAACGTTTGGATTTCGAACAAGTACGCGGCGTCTTTGAGCAAAATACTTTCGTCTCTTCGATTTTAAAACATATTGAGGAAAAAGTGGCGTTAAGCGAGAAGATTATTAATCACATGAAATCAATAAAATTTTAATAATTATGTCAACACCTCCTTTTAAGTATCAGGAACCTTTTCCAATGGGAAAAGACAATACGGAATATTACAAATTAACCGGCGAAGGCATTTCGGTTTCCTCTTTCGAAGGACAAGAAATCCTCAAAGTCGAACCGGAAGTATTAATGAAACTGGCGAATGCCTGTTTTCACGACTGCTCTTTTTACCTGCGCCCCGAACACCAGAAGCAAGTAGCGAAAATCTTATCCGATCCGGAAGCCGGCGAAAATGATAAATACGTGGCTTTGACCATGTTACGGAATGCAGAAGTTTCCGCAAAAGGCATTCTGCCATTTTGTCAGGATACAGGTACTGCGACCATTATTGCCAAAAAAGGCCAACAAGTTTGGACTGGCGGCGGCGATGAAGAAGCGCTCTCAAAAGGCGTTTACAAAACTTATACCGAAGAAAATCTCCGGTATTCACAGACCATTCCTTTGGATATGTACACCGAAAAAAATTCGGGCACGAATTTGCCGGCGCAAATTGATATTCAAGCCATTGATGGCGCCGAATACAAATTCCTCTGCATTGCAAAAGGAGGCGGTTCTTCCAATAAAACCTACTTGTATCAGGAAACAAAAGCCCTCTTGAATCCGGTATCTTTGGAAAAATTCATAGTCGAAAAAATGAAAACTTTGGGAACAGCCGCTTGTCCGCCCTACCACATTGCTTTCGTTATTGGAGGAACTTCTGCCGATGCGTGTTTGAAAACCGTGAAACTGGCGTCCGCCAAATATTACGACCATCTTCCGACGGAAGGAAATGAAGGCGGTCAGGCTTTCCGTGATATCGAACTGGAAGACAAAATGTTAAAAGCGGCGCAGGAAATCGGTCTGGGCGCTCAATTCGGCGGAAAATATTTTGCTCACGATATCCGGATTATTCGTTTGCCGCGCCATGGAGCTTCGTGCTTTGTCGGCATGGCGGTTTCCTGTTCGGCTGACCGCAACATCAAAGCGAAAATCAACAAAGACGGTGTATGGATTGAAAAACTGGAAACCCATCCTGCAAAATATATTCCTGAGGAATATCGCAAAAATCAAGAAGGCAAAGTGGTAAAAATCGATCTGAATCATCCGATGAAAGAAATACTGGCCGAATTGACCCAATATCCGGTAGCGACTCGTCTGTCGTTGAACGGAACAATCGTCGTAGGCCGGGACATCGCTCACGCCAAATTGAAAGAGCTTTTGGACAAAGGTGAAGATTTGCCGGATTACATCAAAAATCATCCGATTTATTATGCCGGCCCGGCCAAGACGCCGGTAGGAATGGCTTCCGGCTCCATGGGACCGACGACAGCCGGCCGGATGGATTCGTATGTTGATTTGTTCCAATCGCACGGCGGAAGCATGATTATGCTTGCCAAAGGCAATCGCAGCCAACAGGTAACGGACGCCTGCAAAAAGCACGGCGGATTTTACTTGGGTTCAATCGGCGGTCCGGCCGCTATCCTGGCACAAGACAATATCAAAAGCATTGAATGTTTGGCTTATCCCGAACTGGGGATGGAAGCGATTTGGAAAATTGAAGTCGTTGATTTTCCGGCTTTTATTCTGGTTGATGATAAGGGAAATGATTTTTTTAAACAGTTGAAATAAAGCGATTGGAAACTACAGGGACAAAGTAACATGGGGCTGTCTCAATTGAAAAATCACACAAAGACATTACCGATATTTGCTATGTTAGAAAAAATGTATTAATTTTGGACTTTTAAAAAACACATTTTACGAAAGGATTAAAAATTATGAACGAAAAAACAAGATATTCGGATGGTGAGTTAGAAGAATTTCGTGCAATAATCAACGAAAAATTAGATGCGGCCAAACGTGATTATGATTTGTTAAAAGCAACGATTATGAATGCCGATGGAAATGATGTTACCGATACTTCCCCCACTTTCAAGGTGTTGGAAGAAGGTGCGGCTACGCTGTCGAAAGAAGAAGCCGGCCAGTTGGCGCAACGGCAAATGAAATTCATCCAGAGTTTGCAAGCTGCATTGATTCGCATAGAAAACAAAACGTATGGAATTTGTCGCGAAACCGGGAAACTGATTCCCAAGGAAAGATTACGCGCAGTTCCCCATGCCACTTTGAGTATCGAAGCTAAACAAGGCCAAAATAAATGAGTTCGTCGAAAAAAGGTTTTTGGGCAATCACACTTATACTGATTATTCTGATTATTGACCAGATTATAAAAATCACGGTCAAAACGAATATGGCGTTATTTGATAATATTTCCATTACGGATTGGTTTAACATCCGCTTTATTGAGAACAACGGAATGGCAATGGGGATAGAAGTAACCGGTAAATTGTTTTTGTCTATATTCAGGATAGTTGCCACATTTGCAATTGCTAACTACATTTATCAATTGGTAAAAAAGGATTTCAAATTACCTTATATTTTGTTTGTGTCCATGGTATTCGCCGGAGCTGTCGGCAATATTGTAGATAGTGTTTTTTACGGAGTTATTTTTACTGAAAGCACTCCGACGCAAATCGCCGTTCTTTTTCCGCCGGAAGGAGGATATGGCGCCTGGTTGCACGGGAAAGTCGTGGATATGTTTTATTTCCCGTTTTTTTCGTTTACATGGCCCTCCTGGATACCTTTCCTGGGAGGAAATGAGTTTGAATTTTTCAAATACATCTTTAACTTTGCCGATGCCTCTATCAGTGTTGGGGCAATCGTTTTAATATTATTTTACAGAAAAACTTTTGCTTTAAGCTTTGAAAATAAGAAAGATAGTGAAAACTAAACTGTTGATTCCGCTCTTTTTTTTGTCCGCTTTTTTCACCGCTTGCGACAATCGGCCATTCCACGTTCTATCCGACAAGAAGATGGAAGCTGTGTTGTTCGACGTGTATATCGCCCAAACGGAAATAGACAATAATCATGCGGTATTTTCCGACTCGGCGCGAAAAGCAGATTTATTAAACGCTGTCTTCCAAAAACACAAGATTAATAAAGCAGATTTTGATTCTTCGTTGGTATGGTATTCCGACAATTTGGACAAATACATCAAAATCAACGAAAAAATTGTGGAACGCTATGTGAAAATGACTGACGACCTGAAAACCCAACAAAACGAAAATCCCGAAATGTTGATTGCAGAAGAGCCGGGTATGCTGTATCCGGTGAACAGTAAAGCGTTTTTTTTACAGAAAGAAGATCTTCCTCAGAATGTATATGCTTTCGAAGCTGATACGATTCTACAAGAATCCGGAGGCACTTACAACCTGCGGTTTAGTGTTTTGGGCCTTCCGTCAAAAATCCGTCCGGCGGTAACGTTTTGCGTTCAATGTCAGGACACTACGATTGTGCGACGGGATTCTATCCAAGGAAATGGATTTTTCACAATGACTATCGGCATATCTCCCATGAAAAAAGTCAACCGGCTGTATGGTTCGGTTTACTTTCCCGAAACTTCTTCCGATATGACGTTGTTTATCAATCGGTTTACGATATCTAAAAAATAGTACCCCCCTGCCCCCTAAAGGGGGAGTTTGGGACTGTGAGTTTTTTTATTATGCTGCGGCCAAGTCCCCTTTAGGGGATTTAGGGGTATAAAAAAAGCTCCGGATTTCTCGGGAGCTTTTCCCCATTTGGATAATTTTGTTTCCGGGGAATTTTTTGTAAGGGATTTTATCCCAAATAACTCTTTAACAAGTCGTTTTTGTTACTTGTTTTCAATCGTCTGATTGCTTTTTCTTTAATTTGTCTTACCCGCTCGCGCGTTAAACCAAATTTGTCACCAATTTCTTCCAGCGTCATTTCTTGGGAACCGATTCCGAAAAACATCTTGATGATGTCGCGTTCACGGTCGCTCAGCGTGGACAAAGCCCGGTTGATTTCTTTCGAAAGCGATTCGTTGATCAGATAACGGTCGGCTATCGGTGCGTCTTCATTGACCAGCACATCGAGCAAACTGTTGTCTTCGCCTTCCACAAAAGGAGCATCTACCGAGATGTGACGACCCGAAACTTTCAGCGTATCCGAAATCTTGTCCACCGGAATGTCTAATTCTTCAGCCAGTTCTTCGGGTGAAGGCCTGCGTTCGTGTTCCTGTTCGAACTTCGAAAAAGCCTTCGTAATTTTGTTTAAAGAACCTACCTGATTCAACGGTAAACGTACAATCCTGGACTGTTCGGCCAAGGCTTGCAAAATAGATTGCCGGATCCACCACACTGCGTAAGAAATAAACTTGAAACCACGTGTTTCATCAAATTTTTCCGCTGCTTTTATCAAGCCCAGATTGCCTTCGTTGATTAAATCAGGAAGGCTTAATCCTTGATTTTGATACTGTTTTGCAACGGATACAACAAAACGAAGATTAGCACGTGTCAATTTTTCTAAAGCAGCACGGTCGCCTCTTTTAATCGCCTGGGCCAATTCAACTTCTTCTTCAACGGTGATAAGGTCTTCACGTCCAATTTCTTGGAGATACTTATCCAAAGAAGCGCTTTCGCGATTGGTGATCGATTTGGTAATTTTTAATTGCCTCATTCAATAAAATTTAGTATGAGAATATTGAAAACTTGCAAAGGTAGCCATTAATTTTAACATATAAAACAGATAACTACTTTTTTAACAATAATTTCACAAAATAAAACCGGATTTTAATTGTTCAGGTCTATCGCAATATATTCTACTTTTTTGGTACTCGGATAGAACCCTCTGATAAACAAACCCCTGTTATCCGGTTCCTGCTTCAGAATCGTCTGAACAATTTTTATCAATTCGTCGGAAGCAGAGATACGGTTGTCGTTGGCTGTCAAGATGATAAAACCGTTTTTGATTCCGGCGGCTTTCAATTTTCCGTCCGACAAATTGGTAACTTCCACTCCGAAATTAATTCCTAACTGCATTTTGGTTTCGCGGCTTAATTCTTTGAAAGATGCACCCAAGATTTCGTCAGGAGATTGATATTTAGTGATTTCCGTTGTTCCCTGATCATTTTTCAATTCAACGTTGAAAGTCTTTTCGGAATTTCCGCGTTGAACCCGAACACTCACTTTATCTCCGGGATTATAGCGACTCAACAAACCTTGCAGGTCGGCAAAGGTTCTTATTTTTGTACCATTGATAGCTGTAATCGCATCTCCCACTTCGATTCCGGCTTTCTTTGCGGTGCTATTGGAAGTGAATCCTCCAATGTAAACGCCTTCAGTCACTTTCAGTTTATTAAATGTATCTGGATCGGTTTCTTTCAAAGCCGCTAATTCGGTGACAGACACGCCCAACAGCGCTCTCTGTACCGTACCGTATTGCTTGATGTCGGTGACGACTTTTTTAACAATGCTAATGGGTACCGCAAAAGAATAGCCGACATAATTTCCTGTTTCACTGTAAATGGCAGTGTTAATTCCGACTAATTCGCCACGAGTGTTTACCAAAGCGCCTCCACTGTTTCCCGGATTTACGGCAGCATCGGTTTGGATATACGATTCAATTTTTTGTTGCGTAACTTGTCCCTGCCTGTTGCGGTTAGGATTACGAGGATCAGGATAAGAACCGGGTG
The DNA here is from genome assembly GCA_025996865.1 of Bacteroidia bacterium. Lineage (GTDB taxonomy): Bacteria > Bacteroidota > Bacteroidia > Bacteroidales > Azobacteroidaceae > Azobacteroides. Next base: position 19,822 of record BNTV01000030.1, on the reverse strand, counting down.
AAATATTTCCCCGTCCTTTTGCACTTACAATTCCGGCGGTAACCGTCGAACTCAAATTAAACGGGTTGCCGACGGCCAAAACCCATTCCCCGATTTTCAAAGCATCGGAATCACCAAAAGGTATAACGGGAAAATCTTTCCCGTCGATTTTCAGCAGAGCGACATCGGTGGCTTCGTCACGGCCGACCAATTTAGCCTTGTAAGTTTTGTCGCTGTTCGTTGTAACTTCAATTTCGTCGGCGCCGTCAATCACGTGATTGTTCGTCACAATATATCCGTCGGTAGAAATAATCACTCCCGAACCGAAACCTACGCGAGGCTGTCTTTGATGATACGGACTGCCTCCGCCGAAAAACCATTCAAAAGGATCGATATATTCCCGCGGTTGTCTGTCGGAAGGACTTGGATTGGCGACCGATTTGATGTGGACAACACCATTGATGCTTTGTTCGGCAGCTTTTGTGAAATCGGTATTTTCGGCAGCGTTATTGAAACCTACGGCGCGAAAATTTCCTTGATTGAACGATTCCGCAGAACCCGTTCTGTTATTTTTATTCAGCAGCGAATAAGTTCCGACAGCGACAAAAGCGCTGAATAAACTTACCAGAATAAAACCAAATAATAATTTCCCTGTAATTTTCATACGTAAATAATTTGTTTTTAAGTTAAATCACTACAAATAACGTACAAAATTCGTCATTTAGCATGAATTTTAAAATATTTAACCACAAAACCAAAGTATTAACCCTGTTTAACAGACAAAATGGCGTAATTGTCACTCCATGACCAAATTCTGACAAACCGTCAAAAAAATCTTGGAGATATGAAAAAAATGTCTTACCTTTGCAGTCGCAAATAGTTCGGGGTGTAGCTCAGCCCGGTTAGAGTACGCGTCTGGGGGGCGTGTGGTCGGACGTTCGAATCGTCTCACCCCGACTGATTGCAATTTAATCTGCTTACTAACAAAAAGTTAAGCAGTGTCGTCCGGTTGTCGCCGGGACAGCATCGGAACAAGGTTAATATGAACAATTTTTTTCTTACTCTGAGCTTTCTGAGTTTAGAGTAAGAAAAAAAAATGTTTACAAATCAGAGAAAAAACGAGCTCGCGCAAATAGTGTCTTATACCCCACCTCGTCTTTACACAGGAAAAGAATGGTATGTCGGATGGTATTCTTATGATCCAATCCTACAGGCTCAACGCCGAAAAAGAATCAAACTGAACCATATTCCAAACAAAACAGAGCGAAGAAAATACGCAAATGATTTAATTGCACGTATTTATGAAAAACTTCGCCGTGGATGGAATCCATGGATTGCATCGGAAAACAGTAAAAGCTATTCTACTTTTATTGATGTTTGTGCTCATTACGATAAGCTAACGACAAAGAAAGCAGAAGAAGGAATTTACCATCCGGATACATATATTATGTCACCAAGCATAAAAATCTCGGATTTTATTAGAGAGAGCAATAATTAAGACAAGAACAATAATAATGATTACAAATTCATCCATAGTTTTATATATTTTAAAAAATCCTGCTCCGAAATGATTTCAATACCCTGTCCTTTTTCCAATAGTTGAAGCGCTTTCTTTTGCTTACTGCTTAATCCGCCTTTCCCCACTACATTAAAATTTTGCTGACCTACAACCAAAAAATTAGTTTTCAAAGTAATATCATTTTCGGGAATACCACCCACATCGGCTATTATTTGCATGGCATCTTTTCGTTGAATAGACGTCAAAGTTCCTGTAAATACTACTGATTTTCCATAAAATAGATTTTCGATGGTTTCTATAATACCTTGTACATATTTAAATGCTGTTTTCGGAACGCCATATGCAAAAACGATAACTTCAAATAAACCATCTAAGTCTTTGTCAGCCTGACAGGAATAGCAAATATCGTATTTTCTCATACAGATATTTTTAATTTTAAATCTGTAGCATAATAAGCATTTAGCCTATTTTCCATTTTTTTCCAGACTTCCTGATGTGTATAAGTTTTCCCGGTTATTCCTTCCGGTGCCGGATAATTCAGACGAACAGCTTCTTTACCTTCCAACTCTCGAATGATGCGTCGTCCGGCAGCAGTGGCAACGTCTATTTCAGCTGTTATAATTGTCCTGAATCCGGTAATACGTGTCAAACGTAGTAAAAAAATCCCATGTCTTGAAGTCTTCGTCATTGACTGCATAATTATTACCCAGAGCGGTAGTGTCGTAGTAATACACAACTGTCTTTTCCCGCTGATGCCGGTAGTAGGTGCAAAAGTCCTGTACCGCTTCACGCAGTTTGCGATCGTATTTCACGTAAAAGGATTTGAGCGTTCTCATGGTCTTTCCGTGCTGTTGCCCGGCGACGATCCAGTTAATGTTGGAATTGTAGTCCATTGCAATGCAAATGGGTTGATCCCGGTCAAGGTCTGAATCTTGCAGACAGCTTTCGTCCTGAATCTTGTCGAAGCGGTATTCGAGACTGTCAAGGTAGGAATTATCATTGGCGGTATAGTAATGGATGCTTTCGCGCATATTGTTATAAAAGCCGTCTTTCAGTATTCCTACCTTTTTACCAAAGTATAGAGGTTTGGAACACCAAGGGTGGAAGGTTCCGCTTTTGGTCCTTGATATAATTTTCGCCTAACACCAACAGGTTTTCGATAGATGAAAATTCCTTGTAATAGACAGCAACCGAACGGAACTCCGCCAGGCTTTTATACAGTGATTTCAGGCGCGTTCTTAAATAAGCCGGCGGATTATTCCCTTTCTGATAAGATTCCTTGATTTTATCTTTGATGCGCCAAATTTCATATATAATTCCATGAATGGCGGCAATCAGTTCCGGATCACATTCTTTTTCGTATCGCATGAACCAGGAACCTTTTTTAGTTGTCGGCATATCCGACATGATCAACATACTGTGATGGTATGACCGGTTTCCGAAATGTCCGATATAATAATGCAGATCGCGTTTGAATCCGAATGAATCCGCACATCGAACGGTAATCCAAAAAAGGATGAAATTATCCGGTCAACATTGGAGCAAGGCGGGAACACAAAACATGTTGCGATTGAGAGTGATTGCTATGAATATGCAATGGAATAAAGTGATTAACATTCTCAAAAAACCGAACAGGTTGGCGGCTTAGCAAAAAAACGACAATTTGAAATGCACCCCAAATTTATAACTTGCCATATTCTTATTTTTATGTTGTAGGTGTTTGAAATTCTACAATAAAACTACAACACTTTTCCGAAGCCCTCGCAACGACGTGCAAATACTCTTTTGAGACAGCCTTTTTTATTTTTACGAAGCCGAATCTGATTATTTCACCAATTCAAATCTCGCCAACGGCGCCATCCGCGCCCTGTTCAGAACCAGATTTTTTTCACTAACATTGTAATTGTCGGCCATTTCAAGCACTTTCTTCAATCCGTCTTCGGTTTCCATATTCAAACACATTTTCAGCGTCGATGCTACTTGAGAAAATCTAATCCGGTTGCCGGTTTTCAGATCATACGAACCGGAGAAGGTATTACATCCCAAGTTACCGCTAACCTTGTTGTTTTCTTTATCCAGAATCAGAAATGCTTCCGTTTTTTCTACGGGTTTACCGTTCAACTCAACTAATTTCCACCGTTTGCCAACCAACGAAGGGTCAACATCTAATTGGGTTAGTTTGTTTTCGCCTGCGGTGTAACCGGCTTCCTTGGATTGCTTGGATTTACAAGCATTAAATCCCATCAATAGAGAGATTGCGCAGATCATAAAAATGATGTTCTTTTTCATACAAATATAATTTTAAATTAGTAAAATAGCCTAAACTTCTTTCAAACTTAACTGTATTCGCTTCCGTTCCAAATCAACCCCCAATATTTTTACGTTAACATGTTGATGAAGCGATACAACCTCACCCGGATCGGAAATGTAGCGGTTTGCCATGTTGGAAACATGCACAAGACCTTTTTCCTTGATTCCGATATCCACAAAACAACCGAAATTGGTAATGTTACTGATAATGCCCGGCAATATCTGCCCTTCTCTCAAATCCTCGATAGTCCTTACATTCGGGTCAAATTCAAACACTTTAATACCTTGTCTCGGGTCGCGTCCCGGTTTATCCAATTCTTCCATAATATCCAAAAGGGTCGGCATACCGGTTTTTCCTGTTATGTATTTCTCTAATTTGATTTTACTTCTCAAATTCTTGTCTCGAATCAAATCGATAACCCGGCAACTCAAATCTTTAGCCATCGCTTCCACAATCGGGTAGCTTTCGGGATGAACGGCCGAATTGTCCAACGGATTTTCCGCATCGGTAATCCGCAAGAATCCTGCGGCCTGTTCAAATGCTTTTTCACCCAGACGAGGGACTTGCATGAGTTCTCTCCTCGATTTGAACGCTCCGTTTTTCGTCCGGTAATCCACAATATTCTGAGCCAGAGACGGACCCAAACCCGAAACATAAGTCAACAAATGCTTGCTGGCTGTATTCAGATTGACTCCTACCTTATTGACACAACTTTCTACCGTCTGATCCAAAGAATTTTTCAATTCCGTTTGATTTACATCATGTTGGTATTGTCCGACTCCGATAGATTTAGGGTCGATTTTTACCAATTCGGCCAAAGGATCCATCAAACGCCGGCCAATGCTGATCGCACCGCGCACCGTCACATCGTAGTTCGGAAATTCGTCCCTTGCTATCTTGGAAGCCGAATAAATCGAAGCCCCGTCTTCGCTGACTACAAAAACTTGTATGTCTTTGTCGAAGGGAATGTTAGAGATAATTTCTTCCGTTTCCCGGCTGGCAGTTCCATTGCCGATGGCAATCGCATCAATAGAATAGGAATTTATCAGGGAAATGAGTTTACTTCTCGATTTAGAGCGCTCTTTCTGAGGCGGATGCGGATAAATGGTTTCGTTGTGCAACAAATTCCCCTGGGCATCCAAACAAATCAATTTGCAACCGGTGCGAAATCCCGGATCAATGCCTAACACGCGTTTTTGTCCCAAAGGCGGCGACAAAAGCAGTTGTTTCAGATTTTCGGCAAAGACTTTAATCGCCTGTGTATCGGCTTTTCCTTTTGATAAAGCAGCATATTCCGTTTCAATAGCCGGCTTCAGCAGACGCTTATAACCGTCTTTCACAGCTGTTTCAACCTGTTCCGACGAAGCGTTTTTTCCTTTCACAAACCGGCGATTCAAAGTTTCCAGGCTATTTTCGTCAATGGGAGAAATACTTACCCGGAGAATGCCTTCCGCTTCTCCGCGTCGCATGGCTAACAGTCTGTGCGATGAACATTTGGCAAGCGGTTCGCTGAAGTCGAAATAGTCCCGGTACTTCGCGCCGTCTTCCTCTTTTCCCTTGATGAGTTTGGAAGAAATCACCGCTTCGCGGCGGAAAATATTCCGGATGGAATTGCGGGCAGCTTCATTTTCATTGACCCATTCGGCGATGATGTCGCGGGCGCCTTGCAGAGCCTCTTCGGTATCTTTTACTTCTTCATTCACAAAGGTTTTTGCTTTCGTGTGAATGTCGGATTCATATTGTGACATCAGGATTTTCGCCAAGGGTTCCAAGCCTTTTTTACGGGCGATTTCCGCTTTGGTTTGCCTTTTGGGTTTATATGGCAGGTAAATATCTTCCAGTTCCGTCGCGTTCCATGTACTTTCGATGCGCGATTTCAGTTCGGGCGTCATTTTTCCCTGTTCTTCGATAGAATTGAGAATTGTTTCTTTCCGTTGACTCAATTCTATATATTTTTCGTATAATTGTTTGATTTCGCCGATCTTCACTTCGTCCAACCCGCCGGTCGCTTCCTTCCGGTAACGGCTGATAAAAGGAATTGTTGCGCCATCGTCCAACAGTTCGATGGTTCTCGTGACTTGATTTTCAGGGATCGCGAGAGATTGGGAGATTAGTTGGTGGAATATATTTTGCATGTTATTTCCGGAAAATTATTTTTGTTTGTTCAGACAAAAGTATAGTTTTTCTTGCAACCTGCCAAATCCATATTTATATTTTTCAAGCAAATGCATGATATGAATTTTTATTTCTTCATATTCGCCTTTTCCAGTCCATACCCTTTCCGGGCATCTTCCCGCTTCAATAAAACGGCGACAACCACCGACAAAACGGCAATTCCCGTAAAGATCAGCATGGGAATCGTATAGTCGTAACTGATTGTCCCATCGGGCGATTCGATTTTACACCATTTGTCCAACACAACGCCAATGAGCAAGGGAACACACATCAAACCGATGTTTTGTACCCAAAAGATGAGCGCATAAGCAGTACCAAGTTGCTTTTCCGGAATGATTTTCGTCACCGAAGGCCACATCGCCGAAGGTACCAACGAAAAGGAAATGCCCAACAAAACAGTCAGACAGACGGCATAAATCCAGTTATTAATACCCGGAACCGAGAACAAGGCATGGATACCAATCAACATTAACGCCCCAATAATCATAATGGTAGCGCCTTTTCCCTTTTTATCGTAAATCGTGCCGAAAAGCGGGGTAAGTAAAACAGTACCCAAAGGCAAAACAGACGGAATAACACCCGACCATTTTTCTTCGATACCGAATTTATTGGTCATCAAGTCGGGTGCATATTTTAAAAACGGAAAAACGCAGGAATAAAACAATACGCAAAGGATGGTCATCAGCCAAAAACCGTAATTGCCAAAGACGACTTTCACGTCGGAGAACTTGAATTCGTCTTCCGGAGAGGTCGTTCCGGTCGTTCCAAGTTCTTTGTCTAATTTTTTATCCATCGTAATGTTATAAATCAGGAAAGCTAACATGCCGATAATCAACAATACAACGCCAAACATTACCAAGTTCGGAACGTTTTGAAAATATTCAGCCAAAGGATTGGCTGTCAGATAAGCAATTCCCGTTCCAATACGCGCAATCGAAACCTGTAAGCCCATTGCCAAAGCCAATTCGTAGCCGGTGAACCATTTCACAATCGTCCGCGTAACAACAACGCCCGCTACTTCGGCGCCAATTCCGTAAATACCGAAACCAATCGAAGCATACAATACCTGATTTTTGATGCCGAACGATTCACCTGCCGTAGGCAAAATTCCGGATAATGCAGCATATTTGACCAATGCGCCAACGACCATCAAACCGGTAGCCAAGCCGCCCGTGAAACGAATGCCTTTTTTGTCGAGCAATATTCCACCCAAAAACAACATCAGCAAAAATACATTAAACCAACTGTAAGAGCTTGTAAACAAGCCGTAATCCGTACTGCTCCATCCTTGTGTCCGCTCAAGCATTCCTTTCAACGGCGCCATTGCGTCGTAGAAGAAATAGGCTGCCATCATCGTAAGTGAGACGATCATCAAAACCGTCCAACGTGTTCCTTTTTTGTCTCTTAAACTCATTTTTATATGTTTTTTAAATTGTTTCTTTAACACGGAGTTACGCGGAGGAAATTTCACGGAGTTTTATTGAGAAATTCCAAAACCTCTGCTACAATAAATGTGCTGCCTCCGACAAAAATGAAATCGTTCGTTCCTGCATTTTTTTTTGCCGCTGAAAAAGCTTCGGAAACCCGGTGGAAAATTTCTCCTTTTAACCCGAATTGTCCGGCTTGTTCTGCCAACAATTGTGCATCCAAAGCCCTCGGAAGATTCGCCTGCGTAAAATAATATTTTGCATTTTTCGGCAAAAGACCGAGAACGGCGGAAATATCCTTATCATTCACCATTCCGAAAACAATGTGTAAAGCATCGTATTTTTCCGATTGGAGTTGCCGGACATTATATTCCATTCCCCCGACATTATGCCCCGTATCCAACACCATTTTCGGATGTTCCTGCACGATTTGCCAACGTCCCGTCAAGCCGGTATTTTTAATTACGTTTGCAAATCCTTTATAGACAACTTCGGGTGAAAGGTGAAAGGTGAAAGGTGAAGGGTGAAAGGTGAAAGGTGAAAGGTGAAAGGTGAAAGGTGAAGGGCGAAGGGACTTCAAGATATTTATAGCGCACAGCACGGTTGCCGTATTTTTTTCTTGGGCAAAACCTTTCAAAGGCGAAACTATTCTTTCGTATCCATCCAACTTTTCATCCCCTACAAACACAAACCTTTCACCTTGTACCTTTCGCCTTTCACCCTCAAATACATCACGCACTTCTCCTTCCGCTTCCCCGATAACCACCGGAACGCCCGGTTTGATTATCCCCGCCTTTTCTTTGGCGATAGCCGTCAAGGTATTTCCCAACAGATTCGTATGGTCAAAACTGATATTCGTGATGATACTCAAAACCGGAGTAATGACATTGGTACAATCTAAACGTCCGCCCAAGCCGACTTCTATAACTGCCACATCAACAGCTTGCTCTGCGAAATATGCAAAAGCCATGCCGGTAGTCAACTCAAAAAAAGAAGGATGAATGGATTCGAAAAAATCTTTGTTTTCCGCGATAAACCGGACAACGAAATCCTTATCAATCATCTCGCCGTTAACCTTGATTCTTTCCCGGAAATCAAGCAAATGCGGAGACGTATAAAGTCCCGTTTTGTAACCTGCTTCCTGCAAAACCGAAGCCAAAAGATGACAGGTCGAACCTTTTCCGTTGGTTCCGCCGACATGAACCGTTTTGTATTTTGTGTGCGGCTCATGCAAATGCTCATCTATCAGGAAAGAATTTTCCATTCCCTCTTTATAAGCCGGCGCGCCTACTTTCTGAAACATAGGGGCGCTGTCGTACAGATATTGTATGGTTTCGTTGTAGGTCATTATGCGTAATCGAACACAACGGATTGAAGTTCTCGGGCATATTGTTTTACTCCGGTTTCAATACGTTCAAGTGTCCTTTTGGTAGGACATTTCACCCCGGAAACATATTGCCGCATTTGCCCTTGGTTTATTCCGGCTATGCGGGCAAGGCTGCTTTGGTTGATAAAATCGCTGTATGCTTCTACCAATGAAGGTATATCTTTGAACATAAATTCAAATTCATAATCATCATTCATCCAATCTTTCCGCTCCTCCTCATACAAGCCTTCGATATGAAATTGAATGCCTTCCCGTAAGTCTTTTTTTAATTTTTCTACTGTTTCACGGGCAATTACATATCCGTCTAATTCGGGGAGATGTGCAGATACTCCATGATTTGCCTTGCATATAATTACTTTTAATTTTTTCATTTTTCAATTTCTTATTTTAAAGAGACTTTGTGATTAGTCTATAAAATCTAAGTATTGCGATAATTTCTTTTACCTTAAATGTTCGTTTCATCCTCAATTATTTTTCTCAATGGTGCAAAGGTAGCGTTTTGTGCTACCCAATCCAAATGTTTTACAAATAATTTTTTAAGTAATTTGCATTTTTAATTTTTAAGAATATTATATTGTTGAGTGCTAAGGATGCACATGCGGAAGTCTAAGCATTTCGGAATGTCAAAATTAATGGGTGTACGACAAATTTCCCAATTAGTGTTTAACGAGGAACGAGGAGGCGCATGGAGACATCTACCGATAATCGTTAAACACTAATTGGGAAATTTGTCGTACACTCAAGCCTAACCCAAAACAATAATTAAAAGGCAAAAGCAGTTAAAAAAGTATATAAATATAAAAGTGATGTTAATATACTTTGTACGTGGTTCGTAAATATTTACCTTTGCGTCCAACTAAAATGAAAATTTATGCGAAAAATTTTTGTAACTATTCTTTGTTGCTTTTTTTCCTGTTTTCTACAAGCCCAAAATTGCACCATTAGCGGCTACATTATGGATGAGAAAAGCAATGAAACATTAATTGGTGCGTCTGTTTTTGAATCGAGTCTCAACAAGGGAGTGGTCAGTAACTCGTTCGGTTTTTATTCTTTGACTTTACCCCGGGGTACAGTGGAGATTCATTGTTCCTACGTGGGTTATGTGCCGCGAGTAATCAAATTTGATTTGTCGAAAGATACGATTCTCAATGTGTTGTTGAATGAAAGTAATGTGTTGCAGGAAGTTGTCATTACCGCTTCGCCTCAGGAAATTGGGGTAAAAGGGACACAGATGAGTGCGATTAACGTGCCGATTACGCAAATAAAAGCCGTTCCGTCGTTGCTTGGTGAAAACGACCTGATAAAAGCCTTGCAGTTATTGCCGGGTGTGCAGGCGGGAACGGAAGGGTTTACCGGATTTTATGTCCGGGGTGGGGGACCGGATGAAAATCTGTTTCTTTTCGATGGCGTTCCGTTGTACGACATCAATCATTTAGGCGGATTTTTCTCCGTATTCAACGCCGATGCCGTTAAAAACGTGACGCTTTACAAAGGCGGATTTCCGGCGCGTTTTGGAAGCCGTTTGTCGTCTGTGCTGGATGTTCGCATGAATGACGGGAATAACAAGAAGTTACATGGAAACATTGGCGTCGGGTTGCTTTCTGCGAAAGCCAATCTTGAAGGACCGCTTTTCAGTAAAAAAACGACTTTCAATATTTCCGCACGCCGCACGTACTACGATATTCTCGCCCAACCGTTACTGGCGTATATTTCATCTAAGAATTCGGATGACGGCTACAAATCAAAAAACAGCGGCGGTTACTATTTTTATGATTTAAACGCCAAAATCAGTCACAAACTGTCGGATAAAGACCGTTTATACCTTAGTTTTTATTTGGGCGATGATGTGATATATGCCAATGTAACGGAAGATTATCCGGAAAGAAGCGATACCTACCGGAAAACAAATAAGATGAAAACGGATTGGAATTGGGGGAATTTTCTGACCGTATTCCGTTGGAACAGAGTTCTCAACAACAAATTGTTTATGAATGCGACCGCCCATTTTACCCGTTACCGTTTCGATCTCGGTGTGTCCAATGCGTTTACAAGTGACGATCCCCAAAAAACAAATTACGATGCAAACATCAAATACAAATCAGGCATACTGGATTATTCCGGAAAAATCGAATTTGATTACACGCCGAATCCCAATCACGACATCAAATTCGGAGCCAATTATGTGAATCATACGTTTCGTCCGGGTGTTTTTGTCGCTGCGTCACACGAGGGTGATACCACTCCGCTGGATACCGTTGTCGGGGATAAAAATATTTCTGCGCATGAAGTAATTGGTTATGTGGAAGATAACTTCAACATCGGATCGCGCATAAAGGCAAATCTCGGTCTTCATTATTCGGCATTTTCCGTACAGGGCAAATTTTATCATTCCCTGCAACCTCGCGTAAGCGTTCGCACCATGCTGAAAGAAAATCTTTCTGTAAAAGCCGGTTATACGCAGATGAGCCAATATATTCATTTGCTTTCGAACAACACAATCAGTCTGCCTACTGACCTTTGGGTGCCGGTTACCAGGCGGATTGAGCCTATGAAGTCGCATCAGGTGGCGCTGGGCGTTTTTTATAATCTGAAAAATGGGGTTGATTTATCGGTGGAAGGTTATTATAAAACAATGGACAACATTATTGAATACAAGGATGGAGCAACATTTTTCAACATCAACACCGGATGGGAAGACAAAGTCAGCATGGGACGCGGCTGGGCTTACGGTTTGGAATTGCTGGTGCAAAAAACCGTTGGGAAAACGACCGGATGGATTGGCTACACTTGGGCGAAATCCGAAAGGTTGTTTGACCGCCCGGGACAGGAAATCAATTTCGGGAAAGTTTTTCCTGCCAAATATGACCGCCGGCATGACCTCAGTCTGGTTGTATCTCATAAACTCAGTGATAAAATCGACTTTTCGGGAACATGGGTTTACAGCACAGGCGATTGCGCCACACTTGGCTTGCAGAATTATTACTCTCCCGACGATTATTACAACGGAGACGGATTGACTTATATCGACCAACGGAACAATTACCGCAAGCCCGCCTACCACCGGCTTGATTTGGGCGTCAATTTCCACAAAAAGAAAAAACATGGAACAAGAACCTGGAACATAAGCGTTTACAATGTCTATAACCGGAATAACCCGTTTTTTGTTTATTCCGGGAGCAAGGGAATACGCCTTCCCGACGGAACTTACGAGTCGAAAAAAACCTTGAAACAGGTATCTATTTTCCCGATAATTCCATCAATTACTTACATTTATAGTTTTTAAGACAATGAAATACAAATATTTTTTATACATCGCGTCATTATTCATGGCTTTCCTTTTCTCCTGCGAGAAGGAAATTGAATTTAAAGGAGACGAAGTAAAAACCAAACTGGTTCTCAACAGTATTTTAACGCCCGATTCCGTAGTGAAAATCCACTTGACGGAAAGCCGGTTTTTTCTGAACAATGAGCGTGTTTTTAAAGAAATCAACAATGCAACGGTAGAACTTTGGAAAGACGGAAATAAAATTGAGAACTTGTCGAATGCCGGAAGCGGCTATTATACGGGAACTTACATTCCGAAAGAAGGCGATAACCTCCGCATCACCGCTTCCTGTCAGGGTTTTGACCCTGTCGAATGTTCAACCGAAATCGTTATACCTTCGCCGGTTATTTCCGTCGATACGATGAATTTCAGGGAAGACAGGCAATATTCTACTTATTATGACGGGAATGCATTTGTTATAGATTCATCGGTCTATTATCAGACAATTAATTTTGATATGGATATTACGTTCAAAGATCCCACGGATATTGCCAATTATTATGCATTAAACTTGTATTTGAAGATTTATTTTTCGACTGGAGACAGTACCTATTATCCGATTGGTTTCAATTCCGACGACATGGTATTCCAGCAAACAAGCAATGAAATGGGTTTCCTTGAAGACGACCGCAATTATTTACGCTCAAACTTGTTTAGTGACGAACTTTTAGATGGAAAGGAATACAAATTGAAAGTTAAGGCCTATAATATTGGTATCGGCAAAAATCCATACGCCCCGGAATATGAAAATCCGGATGTTATCGGCAAGGAAGTATTTGTGGAGCTTCAATCGCTTTCGCCCTCGTATTACCGCTTTCGCAAAACACGTGAAGCCGGCTACAATGTGAACGATATCATGGAATATTTCACAGAACCGGTGCAAATCTATTCAAATGTAAAAGGTGGAATCGGTATTTTGGGTAGTTATTCAAGTTCGGTTTACCATATTCCGCTGAAATAGTTTTATCTTTGCACCATGAAGATTCTAATTACAGGTGCAAGCGGTTTTATCGGAAGTTTCCTGGTTGAGGAAGCGCTCAACCGGAATGCAGATGTTTGGGCAGGCATCCGCCGTTCGAGCAGTAGAGAATATTTGCAAGACCCGCGGATTTCTTTCATTGATTTGGACTATTCGGATAAAGAAAAGCTGAAACAACAAATCTCCGGGCATGTTTCCCGATACGGGAAATGGGATTATATCATTCATAATGCCGGAATAACCAAAAGTTTGGACATCCGGGATTTTGAGAAAGTCAACGGTCTTTTTACCTGCCGGTTTATCGAAGCCTTGCAGGAAATCAATGCCATTCCGGCAAAATTTATTTTGATGAGCAGCCTCAGCGCTTATCCGAATCCGGAATCGGCTTACGGGAAAAGCAAACTGAAAGCCGAACGTTTTTTGGAATCCCAAGCGAACTTCCCATACATGATCCTCCGTCCGACAGGCGTTTACGGTCCGCGCGACAAAGATTATCTCCTGATGTTGAAAACCGTTGATGCAGGTTGGGATGTCGCGGCCGGCTTCAAACCGCAAAAGTTGACGTTTATTTATGTAAAAGATTTGGTCAAAGCGGTTTTCCTCGCTTTAGAAAATCCCGTTTCCAACAAAGCTTATTTTATTACGGACGGGAATGTTTATACCGATAAAGCCTATGCGCAAATCGTGAAAGCAGCTTTGGGAAAGAAATTTACCGTCAAAATCCGTGTTCCCTTACTTATCCTGAAGTCCATATCTATCCTTGCTGAAGGATTTGCCCATTTAACAAAAAAGCCTTCGACGCTCAATCGCGACAAATATAAAATCATGAAACAGCGCGATTGGACTTGCGATGTAACGCCTCTGCAACAAGAGCTTGGTTTTCAGGCAGATTATGATTTGGAAAGAGGGATTGAGGAATGTGTAAAATGGTACAAAAAACAGCCTGCAAATCACTGCGACTTACAAGCTGTATCTCCTTTTAGTTCTTAATTTAATAATAGCCTTTCCAATTCATAATCCTGTCAATAAGCATCAAACCACAGTTTAGTTGTTAGTAAATCCGGACCTTGATTGGCAACAGCTGCTTTGTAGCTCTTTCCATTCAAAGATTGTTCTGTTCCCGGATAGAATACACGGGTGGGAATTTTGCCTTCCAACACAGAAGCCGGACCTGCTACCAATTGTGGATAATCCAAACGGCGCCACTCGGCAAAAGCATCCAAACCTTGTCCGAAAAAGGCAATCCATTTTTGTTCGCCGATAGACTGTTTGTAGTTTGCAGCGTTGTATGCCACTGTCGGTTGAGCCAGATAATCAGCGATAACTGTTGCATCCGTGATGCCAAACTGATTGAATGAAGCCGTGATAGCTTGTTTGTAATATGTTTCTGCACTTCCGGAAATATAGCCGCGAGCCGCTGCTTCCGACAAATTGAACAATGCTTCGGCATAGCTATAAATAACAGCAGGTGCAGTAGGTGTGAGGAAGTATGTACCCGGCAATGAAATTTTATCTAAACCTTGGCTCATGGCATCGGCGGCGTACAAACCGTTGGCGCCGCCGGCATAATCAGAAGCGCTTTCTGTATCTTTGGGCAATTGAGCATACACCGGCAGGCGTGGGTCACTCAATGCTTTTAACTTATCTACTATGGTTTTAGAAATACGGTAGTCGTTACGCGACACGAAGTGATCTTGTTGTGGATTGTTGTAAGGCGACGTAGAATAAACAACTTTAACTGTTTCTGCATTGCTCCCGATTAAATCCGGCACATTGAGTGCAGCAATGGTTTGTTTTGCCAAAGCGTCTTCTTTATCAGCAATGCGCAAAGCGATACGCAATTTCAATGAATTAGCAAACTTCTTCCATTTAGCAACATCTCCGCCATAAATCACATCACCCTTAACGGCGCCATTAGCAGCAGCCAATTGCGTTGTGGCTTGTGTTAAATCAGCCAGCAACCCAACATACACGTCTTTTTGAGTATCGTATTTGGGGACAACGCTTTTTCCCACTTCCGAGTACGGAATGTCGCCATAAAGATCGGTCAACAAGAGGAATACCCATGAACGAAGCGTGAGCGCCACAGCTTTGTAGTTGGCATTGGCAATATCGTCGTTTAGAGCGAGGATGCCATTCAAATTCGTAATAAGCGTGGTGTAACCGGTATTCCAGGGAGTCGTTACTATTCCCGCAGTGTTTGTGATGTCATATTTATCGGCATCCGGATATTGGATAGCCGCCCAATGTTGTACAAACAACAATGTTCCGCCATAATCAGCCGAATTGCCCCAATAGAGGTCTGCCCCATTTTTTTCTACGCCTGTAAGCAGATAGGCGGGATCAGGAATTTCCGTTGCGTTGGGATTCTTGTTAATATCGTCCAACGATTCGCTGCACGCTGTTGTTAAAACGGCTGTTACTATAAATAATGTTATATACTTTTTCATATTTTTATCTTTTGACAAGGGGTTTAAACCCCTTGTTTAGTTATTAATTAAAACTTGAGGTTGACATTCAATCCGAAAGAGCGGGCGGATGGACGCGCCAAACCTGTTACTCCCTGCACGTTGCCTGTGTTAAGTGCAGTTTCCGGATCTGCATCCAAATTTTTATCACGATAGAGGATGGCAACATTGTGTGCTACCGCCGACACAGATAATCCACCAATACCCCATTTTTGGATAACACTCTTTTTGAAGGTATAAGTCAGGCTGATGTCGCGCAATTTTACATAAGAGGCATCATAGACATACTTCTCATGAGCGGATTGTCCGTGGTAAGTCTCGGCAGAGATTATCACATTGTTTGGCTGTCCTGTATTTTCATTGACACCTTGGAAGATTACACCGTCATCACGCACTTTCCCGTTTGCATCTGTCCATGTCAAGCCTCCGAACTCTGCCGAACGACCGGACAGTGATTGTTCATATACGCCTGCCATAACACCTGTGGATGCCGAACTGGAGTAAATCGAACCACCAATGCCGGCATCAATCAATGCCGAGAGTGACAGGTTTTTATAAGTAAACGTGTTGGTTATTCCACCCGTCCAATCGGGAGTAAAATAGCCCAATGTTTTATTGGAAGGATCTCTAAGCGGTCTTCCGTTGTCTCCTACCAATATATCTCCGTTTGCATTGCGCTTCCAAGCGGTGCCAAAGATAGCGCCATAGCGTTCGCCTACTGCCGCCACAATCTGTGGGCCTGCCGTGCCAATCACATAGCGTGTCAACAAACCTTCTTTGTCCAATTCGACTACCTTACTGCGGTTAGCAGCATAATTCAAGTCCAATCCCCAAGAAAAATCTTTCGTTTTCACGGGAGTTGTTCTCAACTGAACTTCAATACCTTTGTTATTGATTTTTCCCGCATTGACAAGCTGTGAAGAGTAACCGCTTGCCGGAGAAGTCTGCAAACCGATGATTTGGTCGATACTGTTGGTGTTGTAAAGAGCTAAATCAAGAACAATACGGTTATTTAAAAAACCGGCTTCCGCACCAAATTCTGTTGATTGCGTACGTTCGGGTTTCAAATCAGCATTATTTTTCGTTGTTGATGAAGTTTGAATCGGATTGCCATTGAACGGCGACCCTAAGTTATATACGGTAGCCAGTTGGTAAGGATCGGCATCGCTACCAACTTCCGACCAACCACCACGCAGTTTAAGGAACGAAAGCACATTATTTTTAATGTCCAACGCATCGCTCAAAATCACACTGGCTGTTGCCGATGGATAAAAGTAGGAACGATTGGCAGAAGGCAGAGTGGAGGATATGTCATTTCTTCCTGTGAGGTTAAGAAATGCCCAACTGCGGAAACCAATCTGTGCTGAAGCATAGTCACTATATACCCGCGAACGTCTAAGCAAATTAGTTGATACTAACGGATCTTTTGAATTACTCACTGTGTAAAGATCCGGCGCTGCAAGTTTCGATGCATTTTGAAAATTGTTTTCATACCTGTTGTTGCGCACATTATATCCGATCAGCGCATCTAATGACCAATCATCAGAAAATTTGCGCGTGTAATTAAGTATCGCTTCCGTGTTGTCTTCGCTTACAATGTAGGCATCTTCGGAATACGAGCCGTCGGGACGTCCTGCGCCGGAAGAACCTGTCCTGAATTTAGATTTGCGTTTGTCGTTGTAATAATCTGTTGATGTACGGAAACGGAAATCCAAACCTTCGGCAAGGTTTACGCTAAAATGCACATCGCCGATGATACGGTTACGTTTTTGTTCGGTCGTATTGTAAAACTGTTGCCAGTAGGGATTGTCGTAATAATTGGCATTCCAGTTGCGGTTGACGGTTTGCCCTTCTTTCAGGGATTGGGTATCGACTTGTCGACCAAACCACAAGAATTGCAACATAATGTTGTTTGCGCGCAGGCTACTGGCGCTGCCATTACTGGTACCGGGAATATTCGGTGCATCGGTTACGATATAATTAACGTTTGCACCCACTTTGATGCGTTTTGTCAATTCATAATCGCCACTGTATGATACATTTGTTTTCTTGATTTGTGTATTGGGTGCGGTACCTGTCTGGTCTTGATAGTGAGTTCCCAACCGGTAACTGTATTTATCGCCGGCATTGGCAATCGAAATGCCATAATCCTGCGTAACGCCGGTTTCAAAAAAGTCTTTCACATTATTGGGATGCGCCACCCAGGGGGTTGCCTGACGTACGCCATCAACAATGGGACTGTCGAATTGAGGAATAAGCCGACCATCAAGACGGGGACCCCAACTTTCATCATAACCATCATTTACACCGCCTCCTTTACCATCTACGAAGCTAAACTCGCCTTCGGTTCCTTGTCCAAATTCATTTTGATACTTAGCCAAGTTTACTATATTCGCAAAAGATACACCGGCAGTCACATTAATGCCTAATCCCTTTTGCACAGTACCCTTTTTGGTCGTAATCAAAACAACACCATGTGCAGCACGTGAACCATATAAAGCGGCGGCATTCGGTCCTTTCAATATATTGAGCGTTTCAATATCATCGGGATTTAAGTCGGCAACTGCATTACGGAAGTCGCGATACTGGTCTCCCACATTCAATTGAGAGTTGTCAACAGGAATACCATCCACCACAAAAAGGGGTTGGTTATTACCTGCAATAGATGTCTCTCCACGAATGATGATACGAGATCCTCCAATATCACCCGAACCATTGGTAATACGCACACCCGCCGCTTTTCCTGCGAGGGCGTTCACAATATTAGTAGAGGTGTTGCCATTAAGTTCATCGCCTTTAATATTTTGCGTAGCGTAGCCCAACGATTTCTTTTCGCGTGAAATGCCTAATGCCGTAACGACCACTTCATCCAAAAAATTGACATTTTCGGAAAGACCGATTTCAACCGGTTGATTTTCATACAAGTCTATCTCTTGCGTTTTGTAACCGATAAAACGAATTGTTAAAGAGAGCGGAAACGACTGCTTTGTTTTAAATTCAAAATGACCGTTGTGGTCTGTAATTGCACCTTCCGACGCTGATTTTACATGAATTGAAGCTCCGATGACCGGCTCTTTTGTATTTTTATCAACGACCGTTCCACTTATTGTCGTTTGAGAATAAGCGTTAACCGAAAAGATAAAAGATACGAAAAAAAGAATGAACCGATAAATTTGTTGTTTCATTTTTCAATTGTTTTTTTGTGGTATAATATATATTTATTTTTTTGCCGGTGCAAAGTTAAGGAGTGTTTATTTATTGTTAAATACCACAAATACGGTATATTTTATAATTTTTCCGAAGAATGTGTAAAAACGGCACACAAAAACAGCTTGCAAATCATCACGACTTACAAGCTGCTATCGACTTATGAAAAAAATTAATAAAAATCCTCAGAGAAATTTTGAGAGGATATTTATTTTTTCTCTTCCGTATCGGAAACTTCTGTTATAACTGCCGGCGTTTCCTCAACCACAGGAACTTCCTCAACCGCAGGAACTTCCTCAACTACAAGAACTTCCTCAACCGCAGGAACTTCTTCAACCGGCGTTTCAACAACGGGTTCTTCTACTTTTATTTTTTCTACTTTTGCTTTCGGCTCTTTCTTGGGAGCGACAGTTTCCGGAACTTCGGCTGTTGCAGTAGCAGCAGCGTCTTTTCCGCCACCTCTCCTTGAACGGCGGGTCTTTGCTTTTGCAGGAGCTTTGTCTTTCAACATCAACTCGTTGTAATCCACCAATTCGATAAAACAAGTGGAAGCGTTATCTCCCAACCGGTTACCGGTTTTAATGATACGGGTGTATCCGCCCGGACGATCGCCGATTTTTTGAGAAATTTCTTGAAATAACTCTTTTACGGCAAATTTACTGCTTAAATTTTTGAATACGATACGGCGCGAATGGGTCGTATCGGTTTTGCTCTTTGTAATAAGCGGTTCGATATATTTACGAAGTTCTTTTGCCTTGGCAAGGGTCGTAAAAATTCTTTTATGTTGAATCAAAGAAACAGCCATGTTCGAGAGCATCGCGTCTCTGTGAGCGTAAGTACGACCTAAATGATTGATTTTATTGTTATGTCTCATCGTTATTAATTATCTTTATCTAATTTATATTTTGAGATGTCCATTCCGAAATCGAGTTTGAGATTCTTAAGCAATTCATCCAATTCCGTCAGTGATTTTTTACCAAAATTCCGGAATTTCAACAAATCGTTCTTCTGGTATTTGACCAATTCGCCCAACGTTTCCACATCG
>BNTV01000029.1 GCA_025996865.1 Bacteroidia bacterium | reverse complement strand
CCGGTTCGTGGAAAGTGGACACGCAAATTCGCGAAGAAGGTTTAGATAAGATATTGGAAGCAGCGGGATTTGAAATCCGCCAGCCGGGATGTTCGGCTTGTCTGGCGATGAATGACGACAAAGTTCCCGCCGGAAAATATGCCGTATCGACATCGAACCGCAATTTTGAAGGACGGCAAGGACCTGGCGCCCGGACGATTCTGGCCGGCCCTTTGGTCGCCGCTGCCGTCGCCGTCTCAGGGTGCATTACAGACCCGCGTGGTTTTTAGAACGCAGATAACGCGGATTTTCGCAGATAAAAAAATGGAAACTGATACATAAGAATAAAAAAATCAGCGTTCCAAAAAATAAGAAATATGGAAAAATTTGTAACATTCACAAGCACAGTCGTTCCCTTGCCGATAGAGAACGTCGATACCGACCAGATTATTCCGGCACGGTTTCTAAAAGCCACTTCCAAAGAGGGCTTTGGTAATAATCTTTTCCGCGATTGGCGGTACGATAAAAACGACCAACCGGTTGCATCGTTTGTTTTGAACAACCCGGTTTATAAAGGAGAAATATTGGTCGCAGGGAAAAATTTCGGAAGCGGTTCGAGCCGCGAACATGCCGCTTGGGCGATTGCCGGCTATGGATTCAAAGTCGTCATTTCGAGTTTTTTTGCCGATATTTTCAAAAACAATGCGATGAACAACTTCGTCTTGCCCGTAGTGGTTTCGGATGCCTTTCTCGCAGAGATATTTGAAAGTGTTGATCAAAATGCGCAAGTAACGTTGACGGTTGATTTGGAAAATCAAAAAATTACCAATAACGCTACCGGCAATTCAGAAAAATTTGCCATCAATTCCTACAAAAAAGAATGTTTTCTGAACGGTTTCGACGACATTGATTATTTGCTGAGTAAAAAAGATAAAATAGAGCAATTTGAAAAAAGCGAATTAGAACGCGGATGACGCAGATGACGCGGATTATCACAGAAAAAATTATCCGTGTATATCTGTGTCATCCGTGTCATCCGCGTTCTGACAGATATAAAAGACGATGAAAATAGAAATATTAGATACAACTTTACGCGACGGTGAACAGACTTCCAGCGTCTCTTTCTCCGCTACCGAGAAATTGCATGTCACCCGGCTTCTGATTGAAGATTTGAAGGTTGACAGGGTAGAAATCGCTTCGGCGAAGGTCTCCGACGGAGAATTTGAAACCACCCGAAAGGTGGCCGAATGGGCTGCTTCCCAGCAATACCTCGATAAAATAGAAATCCTCGGTTTTGTCGATAACACTCAATCCTTGGATTGGATTGGCAAAGCCGGCGGCAGAGTGATGAATCTCCTGTGCAAAGGCTCTTTAAAACATTGCACGGAGCAACTGCGAAAAACTCCCGAACAACATTTGGCCGACATCCTTGTCGTTTTGAAAAAGGCGGAAGAGCGCGGAATAACCATTAATATTTATCTCGAAGACTGGTCGAACGGAATGTTAAATTCTCCCGATTATGTATTCTATCTGATGGATAAACTGAAAGATACGTCTATCAAACGCTTTATGCTTCCTGATACTTTGGGAATCCTGAATCCGGTAAACACCGCTCAATTTTGTCGGGAAATGAAAACGAGGTATCCCAATGTGCATTTCGATTTTCATGCCCATAACGATTACGATTTAGCGGTCGGCAATGTCTTTGCTGCCGCATCGGCAGGTATGGACGGAATTCATACTACCGTTAACGGTTTGGGGGAACGCGCCGGAAATGCGCCTTTGACAAGCGTGATTGCGATGCTTCACGACCAACTGAAAATAAAAACGAATGTCGTAGAAAACAAAGTGAACCGCGTCAGCCGTATCGTAGAGTCCTATTCGGGCATTCGCATTCCAAACAACAAACCGGTAATCGGCGATAATGTTTTTACCCAATGCGCCGGTATTCATGCCGATGGCGATAACAAAAACAAGCTGTACTACAATGATTTGTTGCCGGAACGTTTTGGCCGTGAACGGGAATACGCTTTGGGAAAAACTTCCGGTAAATCCAACATCCGGAAAAATCTGGAAGCAATGGGTATCGTGTTGGACAATGAAGGCATGAGAAAAGTCACCGAACGAATCATCGAATTGGGTGACAAAAAAGAAATTGTTACACAAGACGATTTGCCGTACATTATTTCGGATGTTTTGCACACGGAAACAACGGATACGATAAAAATGGTTAATTTTTCATTGTCTTTGGCACGGGGTTTGCGTCCGACGGCGACGGTACGAATCCGGATCGGTGAAGAAGAATATGAGGAAAC
Source organism: Bacteroidia bacterium (assembly GCA_025996865.1). Lineage (GTDB taxonomy): Bacteria > Bacteroidota > Bacteroidia > Bacteroidales > Azobacteroidaceae > Azobacteroides. The sequence goes on along the minus strand of BNTV01000029.1, from coordinate 40,321 downwards.
CATGCCCGGCGACGGGCAGTATCATGCTTTTTCAAAAGCGCTGTGGAGAATCTATACAAAGCTGGACAAACCCAAACCTATATTGACGGATTATAACGTCACCATTCCTGTGGGTGGGCGCACTGACGCTTTGGTGCAGACTACAATCGCATGGAATTTCAACGGTAAGGATTTCAAAACGAGAGGCTTGGATGTGGACCAAACGGTATCGGCAATCAAAGCGACGATGAAAATGTTGAATATGATTGAAAATATGTAAACCGCTCGTTTTTGCAAAGGGATTGCATACTACCGCTCGTACTCGATAAATGAAAAAGAATAACGATTTTTTTCATCAGCAAAAAAAGTCTCCCGGCTCGTTTCCCGCCAGACGGAAAAATCTATTTTCGGAAAGAAAGCATCCGCTTCGGGAAAATCCGCATGTATTTTTGTGAGGTAAAGTTTGTCGGCAACAGGTAAGGTTTGTTCGTAAATTTGTGCGCCGCCAATGATAAACACCTCATTTTCATCAATTAACTTGATAAAAGCATAATCTAAAGAAGGATATACTTCCGCTCCTTCGATTTTCAAACCGGCATTCCGGCTGATAACAATATTCCTGCGATTGGGAAGCGGTCCTTTGGGCAACGATTCGAAAGTTTTGCGTCCCATAATTACCGTATGACCGGAAGAGATTTCTTTAAAATGCTTCAAATCAGCCGGTAAATGGCAAAGTAAATCACCGCTTTTGCCGATTTCACTGTTCCGGCCGATTGCTGCAATCATTGAAATAATCATACGGCTACCTCCCCTTTGATATGCGGATGCGGGTCGTATCCCACTAATTCAAAATCTTCGTACCGGAAATCAAAAATGGTTTTTACATCCGGATTGATTTTCATTTCAGGCAGCGGACGAGGTTTGCGCGTCAGTTGCAAATTCACTTGTTCCAAATGATTGTTGTAGATATGCGCGTCGCCGAAAGTATGCACAAAATCACCTTCCTGTAAGCCCGTTGCTTGCGCCGTCATCTTCAATAGCAGGGCATAGGAAGCAATATTAAACGGAACGCCCAGGAAAATATCCGCACTGCGTTGATACAGTTGCAAAGAAAGTTTTCCGTCGGCCACATAAAACTGAAAAAAACAGTGGCAAGGCGGCAGTTTCATCTGCGGAATATCGCCCACATTCCAAGCGCTGACAATGATTCGCCGCGAATCGGGATTATTTTTAATCGTGTGGATTACCTCGCTGATTTGGTCAATATGTCCTCCCGAATAATCGGGCCACGAACGCCACTGATAACCGTATATCGGGCCTAAATCGCCGGTTTCATCGGCCCATTCATTCCAGATTCGCACGCCGTTTTCGTTCAGGTAACGGATATTGGTATCGCCTTTCAAAAACCAAAGCAACTCGTAAATAATGGATTTCAAATGCAATTTTTTGGTTGTCAGTACCGGAAAACCTTCCGCAAGGTTAAACCGCATCTGATGACCGAAAACGCTCATCGTTCCCGTTCCCGTACGGTCTTCTTTTTGCACGCCTTCGGACAGTACCCGCTTCAATAAATCTAAATATTGTATCATAATTTTTGCAAAAGTACTATCTTTCCCAAGTAAATACAAACTTAATTGAAATAATCTTGCTAAATTTGCGAAAATTTTTGATATAATATCCGATGGAAAATCAATTATCTATTTATAATACGCTAAGCCGGAAAAAAGAGTTATTCGAACCTATCCATTCGCCCCGTGTAGGCTTATATGTCTGCGGGCCGACTGTTTACGGAGATCCCCATTTGGGACACGCACGACCGGCCATCACATTCGATATTCTTTTCCGCTATCTGACTCATTTAGAATATAAAGTGCGTTATGTGCGGAACATTACCGACGTAGGACATTTGGTCAACGACGCCGATTCGGGCGAAGATAAAATCGCAAAAAAAGCGCGTTTGGAAGATCTCGAACCCATGGAAGTGGTGCAATACTATCTGAATCGCTATCACAAAGCGATGGACGCTTTGAACGTGCTTCCGCCCGGCATTGAGCCTCACGCCAGCGGTCACATCATCGAACAGATTCAGTTGGTGAAAGACATTTTGGATAAAGGATATGCTTATGAAAGCGAAGGTTCGGTTTATTTCGATGTGGAAAAATACAACGGAAAATATCATTACGGCCTATTGTCCGGACGAAATATCGAAGATATGCTCAACACCACCCGCGAACTGGAAGGCCAAGAGGAAAAACGCAATGCCATAGATTTTGCTTTGTGGAAAAAAGCGGCTCCCGAACACATTATGCGTTGGCCTTCGCCTTGGAGTGACGGTTTCCCCGGCTGGCATCTGGAATGTACCGCAATGAGTAAGAAATATTTAGGCGAAGAATTTGACATTCACGGCGGCGGAATGGATTTGATTTTCCCGCATCACGAATGTGAAATCGCCCAAAGTGTAGCTTCAACCGGCAAACCGGCTGTTAAGTACTGGATGCACAACAATATGATTACTGTCAACGGGCAAAAAATGGGTAAGTCTTTGGGTAATTTTATTAATCTGGAAGAATTTTTCACAGGAAATCACCGTTTGCTGACACAAGCTTACTCTGCAATGACCATTCGATTCTTCATCCTTCAAGCGCATTACCGGAGTACGGTTGATTTCAGCAATGAAGCTTTGCAGGCTTCGGAAAAAGGGCTTTCGCGATTGATGGATGCTTATGATAAATTGAAAAAAATGCATGACCCTGATAATCGTCAAATTGGCCCTTCGGAAAACTCAACCGTGACTGAAAAAATTAAAGGGCTGAGAGATAAGTGTTATGCTGTAATGAATGATGATTTAAATACGCCTAAGCTGATTGCTAATTTATCGGAAGTGGTTTCTGTTATAAATTCTGTTTGGGATGAAAAAGAAAGAATTTCCGGAGAAGAATCAGGCGAATTATATGATACATTTAAGATTTTTCTCATAGATATTTTAGGATTAAAGGAAGAAGATCAATCAACAAAAGAAAATGATGATACGCTGAACAATGTTATGGATTTTCTTCTTAAAATGAGGCAGAAAGCGAAGGAAGATAAAGACTGGGATAAAGCCGATTGGATTAGAAAACAATTGGCGGAATATGGGATAGAGATTAAAGACACAAAAGATGGATCTAACTGGAAATTAAACAAATGACAATCAAAGAATTTTTCAAAGCCGACCGCTACGCCGTTTTTTCCGGCATCGAATTATTGGAAGTTGAACCCGGACGGGCGAAAACAAAAATGGAAATCCGCGATATGCACCTCAACGCCGGAAACGTGGTGCAGGGCGGCGCCATTTTCACCTTGGCCGATTTGGCTTTTGCCGCCGCCGTCAATGCTTACGGCAATTTGGCCATGTCGGTTGAAACGAGTATCCGTTATTTCAAAGGTGTAGGCAGCGGAACTTTGTACGCCGAAGCTAAAATCGTCCATCTGCACAAAAAATTAGCTACTTTTGAAGTGGTTGTAGCCAACGAAAAAGAGGAGCTAATCGCTTTATTTACAGCTACGGCTTACCGAAAAGAGGTTGTTTTGCCATTTTCTTGAAAATGCAAATAATCCTTGAAACAACTGCCGACGGTTCACATACGTTTTTTCTCCCGGAAATGGGCGAGCATTATCATTCCGTAAACGGCGCTATCCGGGAATCAAAGCATGTCTATCTCGATGCCGGATTCAAACAATGCGGGAAGCCTGAAATTCATGTTCTTGAAATGGGTTTCGGGACGGGATTAAATGCTTTGCTGACTGCGTTAGAAGCTGAAAATCAAAAAATTAAAGTTTTTTATACCGGATTGGAAAAATTTCCTTTGTCGCCGGAAATGATAGACCAACTGAATTATTCGGAAACAAATCCGGCTTTGTTCCAAGCCATTCATCAAGCCGGATGGGGAAAATCCGAACCGGTTAATCCCTATTTCCAACTCGAAAAAATCCAAACCGATTTTCGGGATTTTAATTTTCCGAACAAGTACGATGTTGTTTATTACGACGCTTTTGCTCCCGATAAACAGCCGGAAGTCTGGTCACAAGAGCTGTTTGACAAAATTTTTTCAGCCATGAATCCCGGCGGAATTGTCACTACTTATTGTGCCAAAGGAAGCATCCGCAGAATGATGCAGCAAGCCGGTTTTACAGTCGAACGGATTCCGGGACCGCCGGGAAAACGGGAAATGTTACGCGGAAAAGTGTTGTAAAAGGCCCAAAACCGACAAGGCAAATATGAAAACCAACATCAGGATTTTGATGTATAACTTGTTTGTAAGTGTAAAATAATGAGCAAGTACCAAAGCAATGGAAATATAGGCGATTAATTCCCAAAACGACCGGTATTCACTTTGCACAAAGGCCATAAAAAAAATAAGAAAAGAAGAAACGTACATGTATTTCAGGAAAGAAACCGTTCTGACCTTTTCGGAAATACTGGATACAAACAAATTGTACCCGGCAAAAATAGATGCAACCCAAATGATTCCCAAGCTAATCCATTCGTAATTAGATAAATTCGGTTCCCGGATAGAGAAAATTTCCTCCGGTTTCGGAAGAAAGGAAAGAAACATCCCCCAATCGTCCCGGTAAATACACCACGTAAAAATAATCAGGTAAACCGTAACGATACCGGTTAAACTCGCAAGAAACACCCGCAAATTAAAACTGCGAAACCAATAAAATCCAAGCCAAAACAGGGGGAAAAACAATAAAAGCAGGGGATGGATGAAACTTCCCAAAACCAATAACAATGAGATATTTAAGGCATTCAGTTGCGAATTGGACTTTTGGTAAGTATTGAACAAAAACAAATAATTTACCATCATCAAAAGCGCTGCCAGACTGCCTTTCCAATCAAGATTAAATATCGGGTTGCAACCAACCGGGATTAAATAAAAAAGTGCAGGCAACAAAGTCCGCCGCTGAATAATCGTGAAGATATTATTCAGATTCAATAAAAAAAGGGCAATGGTTATTTGAAGCAAAGTACTAATCCAAAGATTGAGATTGCCCCAATCACCCTGCAACCGGAAAGCCCAAAATACAAAAATACAGGCAATGAGTACGACCCAATTGGATACAAACGCTTTATGTATTTTTTCGATACTCATACACTTACTTCAAATCGAAACCAATGTCTTTCCGGTAATATTTACCGTCAAAATGAATAAGTCCGGCATTTTGAAAAGATTGCCGCAAAGCCTCGTCTTTGTTGCTTCCATACGAACTGACGGCAATAACCCGTCCGCCGTTGGTCAGGATTTGGCCTTCTTTTTCAGTCGTTCCGGCATGAAAAACAATGCTTCCTTCCGTTTTGTCTAATCCGGTAATGACTTTGCCTTTTTCGTAATCTCCCGGATAACCGCCGGAAACAAGCATCACGGTCACTGCCGAACGAGTGTCGAAAGTCAATGTTTTTTCATGCAGATTACCTTCCGCAATTCCTTCTAACAAATCGACGAAATCGGACTGAATCCGAAGCATAACGACTTCCGTTTCAGGGTCTCCCATCCGGCAATTGTATTCAATCACCATCGGTTCGCCATTGACATTAATCAATCCGAGAAATATAAAACCTTTATAATCAATATCTTCTTTTTTCAAACCTTCAATGGTCGGAATCACAATCTTTTCCTCCACTTTTTTCAAAAAAGTCCGGTCAGCGAAAGAAACCGGGGAAACAGCGCCCATACCACCGGTATTCAGACCGGTATCTCCTTCTCCTATTCGCTTATAATCCTTGGCTTCGGGAAGGATTTTGTAAGATTGTCCGTCAGTCATCACGAATACAGAACATTCAATACCTGACAGAAATTCCTCAATCACAACCGTTTCGCTTGCTTTTCCGAAACTTCCGTTCAACATGGCGTTAAGCTCTTTTTTTGCTTCCGGCAGATTGTCTATAATCAAAACGCCTTTGCCGGCAGCCAAACCGTCGGCTTTGAGTACGTAGGGCGGTTGCATCGTTTCGAGAAAAGCGATTCCTTCGTCAAGGCTTTTTTGGGTAACGCTCAGGTATCGAGCTGTCGGAATACCGTGACGCATCATGAAAGCCTTGGCAAAATCTTTGCTGCCTTCCAACTGTGCGCCTGTTTTTGACGGGCCGATAACCGGAATATTTTTTAATTCCGGATCCTTTTTAAAAAAATCGTAAATCCCTTTCACTAAAGGATCTTCCGGGCCGACGACCACCATTTGAATCGCATTTGCCAAAGCGAATTTTTTCAAGGCTTCAAAATCCGTTGCGGCAATCGGGACGTTCGTTCCTGCTTGAGCTGTCCCCGCATTCCCGGGAGCGATAAACAGTTTTCCGGTTTTCGGACTTTGTTTGATTTTCCAAGCCAACGCATGTTCCCTTCCTCCTGAGCCTAAAAGCAATATGTTCATAATAAGATTATCAAGATTGTATTGTGAGGTGCAAAGATAAATAAAATTAATTGAAAAGCATAAATTGGCAGGCAAGGATTATCGTTTGTTGAACACTAACTGCAAGCCCTGTTTTTCGTAAAGTTTGAATTTTCCGTCCGATGAAATAACGGGAATTTTGTCGGCTATGGCTTGGGCAATGATTGCGTGGTCGTTCATGTCCTTGTGTCCATCAACTATCTGCAATTGAGTGTATTTGTTGAAATGGTGTTCATTAAAAAAGATTATTTCAATGTCTGACTTGCTTAGCTTTTCCAATACATCATGTTCCGATTTGTATCGATGAGTCTTTAATTTTCCTATCCTGAACAGCAATATAAATTCCTTGACGGCAACTGAACTTACATAAAGAATTGTGGAATAATCCCTTAAAACATCGGTCACTTTTGGGTTTATTTCATCGGAATCGTTGGATAAAATAAAAACAAGCATGTTGGTATCCAAATAATATCTCATCCCGATTATTTTAACACCGCACGCATATCCACGATCTCAATACTTTTGGGCGGGATAGTTTCCCACCACTGAACGAATTTCGATTTTCTTTCTTCTTTGGCAGATGCCTGTGCTTTCCTGTTTTCTTTTGCTTCCTTCGTTTTCATCTTTGTTTGTTTTTATTAATTTCAACTGTAATTGCAAAGGTATGAATATTTTTTGGTTGCACAATCTTTTTAAAAGGCTAAATATTAAATTGAAGTGCTGAATCCGGAAGACCGTAAGGTCTTCTATTTGGGTAACCCCGCGGCAAGCGAAGCGCAGCCCGGGGTAGAGCAACCCCTCATCATCCCCTCAACTCCGATAGAGGAGTTGAATTTATTCGTCCTGCCAAAACCATTTTTCATCCAAATCAATTCCATTCTCTTTGAAAAGACGCCTTATCTCGTCAACAAAACTTTCCTTTTTATGGTGTTCTTGTTGTTTTTTTTTGAACTTGACACTTTTATATCCTTTATGTAATCGGCTAAAGCAACCGAAGGATGTAAATCGGATAACAGGTGAATATGGTCTTGCATCCTATAAGATGTCTCCACTCGCTGCGCTCGGTCGACATGACGCGGCTGCAAAAAGGGAAAGGAGGAGGCGCATGGAGACATCTACCGATAATCGTTAAACACTAATTGGGAAATTTGTCATACACCCAGTAAATAAGTTCAACTCCTCGGAGTTGAGGGGATGATGAGGGGTTGCTCTACCCCGGGCTGCGCTTCGCTTGCCGCGGGGTTACCCAAATAGAAGACCTTACGGTCTTCCGGGTTCAGCACCTTAATTTAATATTTAGCCTGTAATTTCAAGAAAAATACGTATATGTTGAATTTCATGAGATTTATTTGCCGGTGCAGACGGGCTGTCCGAAGATTTTATGCTGAAAACCCGCGCCATTGATAATGCAATTATTTTTGTTATTAAAACAAAAATTTTTATTACTTTTGCATTCAGAAATTAAAATATCTTAATTTAATCACATGAAAAGTACGTTCAATTATACATTGTTATTAGGCTTTTTCCTGTTCCATTCAGTCGTAGCTTTCTCCTGTACAACAATCATCATTTCCGGAAAAGCTACCAAAGACGGGCGACCGCTGATGTGGAAAAATTCCGATACGGAAATCCCCGCTCACAGTTTGATTTATTCGGACGACAAAGGTTTTCCCTTGTTGGCTGTAATAAGAAATACTTCGACCAATGATAAAACGGCGAGTGCGTGGATGGGTACAAATTCCGAAGGATTTTCAATCATGAACACGCTTTCCTACAATCTTACCGAAAATCGGGAATCCTCAAGAAACGGTTCCGTGATGCGTAAAGCCCTTGAAATATGTAAAACGGTATCCGATTTTCAACATCTTCTTGATACGCTTTCCCAACCGACGAAAGTGAGAGCCAATTTCGGTGTAATTGACGCCGAAGGAAATGCCGCTTACTTTGAAGCGTTTACCGATGGTTATCGGATGCTGGACGTCAACGACCCAGCTGTGGCACCCAACGGTTACCTGATTTACACCAATTTTTCATACACCGGTTTTTATGATAAAGGCGAGGGATATATTCGTTACCAGAACGCGCAACATCAAGTGGCCAAACAATTGCCGTCCAAAGATTTTTCTCCGCAGTGGATATTTAATCATCTGGCGCGCAGTTACTATCACTCGCTTTTGGATATTGATTTCACGAGTGAAGAGGCTTTGAATTTGTTCAAAAATGGTTATATCCATGATTCGGACATGATACCTCGCAAATCTACCGCAAGCGCGACTGTCGTTCAAGGCGTAAAAAAAGGAGAAAACCCCGAATTGACAACGATATGGGTGGCTTTGGGTTATCCTCCCTGCTCAGTGGCGATTCCCGCCTGGGTAAAGGCAGGAAAAGACAATCCGTCCCTGTTGATGCGCCAACCCGGAGAACCGGCGTCGAAAATCAGCGCGATGGTTGCCGACTTGAAAGAAAATTTGTACGATGTACAAAGAGGACACGGACAGGAATACCTGCATTTCTCCAAAGTATTTAACAAAGAAGGTTCGGGATATATGCAACAATTGGCGCCGGTTGAAAAAGCCGTTTTTGAAACAGTCAATCCGGCGATTGATAAATGGCGCAAGGAAGGACATGTCAATCCGAAAGAGATAAAAAGCCTTGGAAAATCCGTTTGCAGTTTGATTGAAAACGCCTGGCCTAAAAACACGAAATAATGAAAAAAATTATCACATGCATTATCCTTGTTGTTGTATTTCAGTATAATGCACTCTCCCAGCCGCAACCCGGCAATTATCCGCACGACATCAACTATTTTATTCCCGAAGGCAATTATTCGTTCAATCAACAAATTCCTTTACCGAAGGCAGTACTTGGTTTTGAAATCGGGCAACAACATGCGGATTGGAACAATGTGTTGGAATATATGAAAGCATTGGATTCCGCTTCCGACAGAGTCTCCATCAAACAATTCGGACGAACCAATCAGTTCCGCCCGTTTATTCAGGTCGCCATTACTTCGGAACGAAATCAGAAGAATTTGGAAAATATTCGTCAGGAGCATCTTCAGCTGACCGATGCAAATAACTCTAAAAAATTGGACATCAGCAAAATGCCGGTAGTGGTAAATCTGATGTACACCATTCATGGCAATGAACCTTCGGGCGTTAATTCGGCATTGGTCGTGGCATATTACCTTGCTGCTCTGCAAGGTGCGGAAATTGAAAACCTGCTTGACAACATGGTAATCGTGCTTACGCCCGGATTGAATCCGGATGGCATCAACCGTTTTGCTTCCTGGGTTAATTCGTCGCGGAGTTTTCCGGATGTGGCGGATTTGAGTTCGCGGGAATTTTCCGAACCCTGGCCCAGCAGCCGCACCAATCATTATTGGGCGGATTGCAACCGCGACTGGCTGATGGCGCAACAGGATATAGGCCGGAATGCCCTGGAAATGTATTTTGAATGGGTGGCCAATGTGGTTTGCGATTTTCATGAACAGGGAGGGGACAGGAGCTACTATTTCAGTCCCGGACATCCGAAACGAACACATCCGAGAACGCCTCAACTCAATCAGGATTTGACAAGTAAACTGACGGCATACAGCGCCAAAACATTAGACAAAATCGGAACGCTCTATTATTCCAAAGAAGGTTACGACGATTATTATTACGGCAAAGGCGCCGCTTATGGCGATATACACGGTTCTGTTTCCATTCTTTACGAACAGTTGGCTTCCCGCGGGCATTTGCGGCCTACCCGCAATTTTGGCGACATGTCGTTTGCTTCTACCATCCGTAATCAGGCTTTTTCCGGTATTTCCGTCCTGCAAGGCGCTTTGGCGTTAAAGAAAGAATTGCTCGAATACCAACGGAATTATTATCAGGATATTAAAGATGAAGCCGGGAAAGATCCCATTCAGGCTTATATTTTCAACGCGCGCGGTTCGAAAGCCATTGCGTATCATTTCCTTGAAAACCTTAAACGCCACCGCATAGATGTATATCGTTTGGCGAAAAAACAAACCATTGATGGCAAAAATTACAATCCGGACGATTCATACATTATTCCGGTCAATCAAAAATACTATTCAACGGTAAAAACCCTCATGGAAAACGTGACGGAATTTCAAGACAGCACTTTCTATGACATTTCTACCTGGACTTTTCCTCATGCCTATAATCTCCAATACGATGAATTGAAAAGCGTTTCCGGATTGTTGGGCGAAAAGATTGAAAAACCCGAATTTCCGGTTGGAAAAGTGCTCGGAGGCAAAAGTACGATTGCCTACATCTTTGAAAATACACAATACTATACCCCAAAACTGATTGTGGAATTGCTGAAAAACAATCTGATTGTAAAGGTTGGAAGCAAACCGTTTACCTGCCCAAACAACGGCAAACCGCTGCATTTCGGTTATGGAACCATATTGGTACCGGCACAATATCAGCCGTTGAAAACAGACGAAATTCACCGGTTAATCAGCCGTTTGGCTGCCGAATGTGGCGTAGATGTGTATGCCGTTAATCAGGGATTGATGACTGATTTTGATTTAGGCTCCCCTTCCTTTACGCCGATTAGTTTACCTAAAGTGGCTGTTATTGTCGGTTCGGGAATGGGCATTCCGGAATCGGGGGAAGTGTGGATGATGTTGGGGCAGCGTTTCCAAATGCCGCCGGTTCTGATTGACTACAATAACCTTGGAAGTACGGATTTGAATAAATACAATGTACTCGTTATGGCGGACGGAACGCCTACCCGCGCTTTGTCGCAGGCGGTAACCGATAAAATCACGAATTGGGTGGATGCCGGCGGCATATTGGTTGCTACCGGAAGCGCTTATACATGGACTAACAAGGCGAAACTTACCGATATCAAAACGATTCCTGCGGCTAAAGTTGATTCTTCGGGATATAAATCATACGCCTCGCGTTTGGGAGCCACAGCCGGAAATGCCGTTGACGGCGTTATTCTGAATTGCAGGCTCGACCCTACTCATCCGCTTGCTTATGGATATACACAGGAGAAAATCGCCGTGTTCCGTACCGGTTCGGTGGCTTTTGAGCGCGCAAAAAGCGCTTATGTTTCGCCGTTGTCTTATTTGAAAACGCCTTATTTATCCGGATGTATTTCCCCTGCAAATCTGCAAAGGATAGCCGGATCTCCGGCTATCATCACAAAAGCCAACGGAAAAGGACAGGTAATCGTTTTTGCGGACGATATGAATTTCCGCATGTATTGGTACGGAACGACTAAATTATTTATGAATGCCATCCTGTTCGGACAATTATTGTAAAGAATTATCAATCTATTATTTAATAAAAAAAAGAATATGACAAAAAAACTGAACATTGTAATCTGTTGTTTGTTATTTGCTTTCATTGCGCAAGCGCAAACAAGGAAAATAACAGGAACTGTTATTTCTGCTGACGACGGCGAACCGATTATCGGCGCATCTGTGTCCATAACAGGGACACGTTTTGGCACAGCAACCAATTTTGAGGGTGTTTTCTCCTTAGATGTACCGTCGGATGCCAAATCAATCACGGTTTCTTATCTGGGGATGGAAACACAACAAGTGGACATTAACAATCAATCCACATTGAAAATCACAATGAAATCGTCGGTCAACGAATTAGAGGAAGTAATGGTTGTTGCTTACGGAACCACCAAAAAGGCATCTTTTACCGGAGCTGCAAATGCCATCAAAGCCGAAAAATTTGAGCAACGTCCGATGACGAATGTTACAAGCGCCTTGCTCGGTGCTACGCCCGGCGTACAAGTTTCGACCGCCAACGGTCAACCGGGTTCGGAATCCAGCATCTACATTCGTGGATTAGGCTCTATTTCGGCAAGTAATACGCCGTTGATTGTGTTGAACGGGATGCCTTACGATAACGCTATCAGCAGTATTAACCCAGGCGACATTGAAAGTATGACTGTATTGAAAGATGCCTCATCTGCCGCCCTCTACGGTGCACGTGCCGGGAATGGTGTCATTATGATTCAAACCAAGAGCGGGAATAAAAACAAGATGTCGGTTAATGCAAAAGTAAATCAAGGGATAACTACCAAACAATCTGAGGATTACAAAACGTTGGGTGTAGCAGATTATTTCAAAGTATATTGGGAAAGCTGGCGCAACAAAGCGATAAAAAATCTGAGAGACGAGCTTATAAAAGCCGGGCACACCTCTGGTGAGATAGCAGAAAGAGTGGCACAAGCTACTCCGGGTTTTGGTCAGGATGCAGCAAGAAACCTAATCAATAATGATTTGATATACAATCCTTTCAATGTGCCTAATGACCAAGTATTGGACGCCAATGGGAATCTCAATCCCAACGCCCAATTTTTATGGGGTGACGATACAAACTGGAAGGATGCCATCCAACAATTAGGAAACCGCACCGACGTAGGCCTAAACATTAGCGGCGGGAACAAGACCTCCGACTATTATCTATCCGTGGGATACCTGACCGAAAAAGGATATATTATCGGTTCCCAATTCGACCGCTACACGATGAACACCAATATCAACTCCCAGATAACTTCCTTCTTGAAAGTAGGAGGAACGCTGTCGGGAAATATCAGTAAATCTATTGGCGAACAAACCGAATCTTCCGGAGGAAACAGTAATCCTTTCCGTTTCTCCCGGTACATTGGGCCTATTTATCCTATTCATATTCACCACCCTGTTACTAAGGATTATATCTACGATTCGGATGGCAATAAGCGTTATGACTTCGGTAGCAGCGTTTTGACGGATGACGGACTTTATACATTGACACGTCCTTACATTGGAGGCAACAACCCGGCTTTAGAACTGCAAAACCTGTTCAATGGCTTTAAGCGCAATACGTTGAATGCCAAAGTCTATTCTGAAATACGTTTCTTAAAGGACTTCAAACTCACGCTCAACGGATCGGTAGGCGCCAACGCCTATTTGAGTTCTTCGGCAGGTGTCGTTTATGCAGAAATGAATAATGCCGGTAGTGCATCCAAAAGCAACTCCTTTACCACTACATGGACTTTCAATGAATTGTTATCTTACGTTAAAGATTTCAACAAGCATCATGTGGATGTGTTGGCAGGACATGAAAGTTATAAGTACGAGTACAACTATCTGTCAGGGTCTATGCAAGACCAGAATATAGTAAATGACAATTATGAGCTTGGTAACTACAGTACTCCGGGTGTACCCAACTCTTATACTGACACATACCGTACAGAAGGATATATTGCCCGTGTCAACTACGACTATAATAACCGTTACTTCTTGTCGGCTTCTGCACGTCGCGATGCCCCGTCTCGCTTCCATAAGGCTTCCCGGTGGGGAGACTTTTATTCCGTGGGCGCTGGATGGAGAATAGATGAAGAAACCTTCATGGAATCGGTCTCTTTTCTTGATCTCCTGAAGTTAAGAGTTTCTTATGGAGAAGTGGGTAATGATGAGATTGGATCCTACTACGCCTGGCAGGCTTCTTACGAGAAATCAGCCAACGGAGATGAAGCAGGATATATTAAAGAACGTGTATTAAACAATCCGTCATTGCAATGGGAGGTTTCGCACAGCAGCGACGTAGCGCTTGAATTTGATTTGTTCAAGAATAGATTGTCCGGGACGGTGGAGTATTTCAATCGCCAATCAAGCAACCTGTTATTTTCAATCCCTCAACCACCCTCTGCTGCGCTAACATCTGCTTATATGAATGCAGGTGATATGTATAATCGGGGAGTAGAAGTTGACCTTCATGGTAAACCCATACAAACCAAAGACTGGGTATGGAACGTAGGTATCAACGCTACCTGGTTGAAAAATCAAATCACTTATTTACCCGTTGAGCCGTACAACAGCGGCGTTCACCGAATTGAAGAAGGACATTCTCGCTATGAGTTCTACCTCCGCCAATGGGCGGGCGTGGACCCTGCTACAGGCAATAGCATCTATGTGCCCACAGAAGCTGCATTGGAAAGTTCAACTACTCTCGTTGAAGTGGATGGGAAAACCTACACAACGAAAGTAGCCGAAGCTATTTTTGACTGGTCGGGTGTGGCTACACCTAAAGTATCAGGCGGTATTACAACCGGTGTTACATGGAAAGGCATTTCTCTCAATTTGTTATTCAGTTATCAGTTGGGTGGTAAAATGTATGATAGCGGATACGGCGACTTGATGGTCGGTACTTCGGGATCGTCGCTTCCCGGTTCTAACAGACATATTGATCTTCTCAACCGTTGGCAAAAGCCGGGTGATGTGACCAATGTACCCCGTATAGAAGACTTTGGAAATCCCGATTTAAATGCTGGCACTTCCACCCGTTGGCTTATCAGTTCCGATATGTTGGAACTGGCGAACGTAACCCTAAGTTACGATTTCCCCAAATTGTTGACTCGTCAGTTCAGTGTGCAGGGGCTTCGCGTGTATGCTTCCGGCGATAATCTGCTGTTATTTACCAAACGTCAAGGTATCTATCCCCGTAAAAATATCTTCTCCGGCTACGCAAGCAATCCCGATGTATATCTTCCTGCCAGAGTGTTTACTTTCGGATTAAATATAACTTTTTAAAATATCTATATATATGAAACAATATAAATTTTTATCAATAATCGCTTCGTTCATCTTCCTTTTCGGTGGATGCAGCGAAGACTTTCTGGATACAAAATCAACTCGGAATGTCGATGAAGATGCCATATTTGCCAACACGGGAACAGCAATAATGGCAGTGAATGGAATACATAAACTCATGTGGACGGGAAGTTTATCTTCCTCAGCCTTTTATGGCGGTTACGACATGTTGATGATATGGAGTGAGATGATGAGTGATGACCTCATCTATACGTATGATAATGCACAATTCTACTTGCAAGCTGCTTGGACGGGCCACCGTAATATTACCGCAGGCAGTTTGGCTCACTTCTACCGTGTGTTGATGTATATGATTTCCAACTCCAACACGATTATGGAAAGAGTGGATGCCCTTCCGGGTACGCAGAGCGAGAGAGACAATATCAAGGGACAAGCGTATTTCTATCGCGCCTTCGCCTATTATACGATGGTGCAGATGTGGGGAGAACGCTACAAAGCGGAAGGCAATAACACACAGTTAGGTATTGTCATGCGCAACGATAACTCTACCGACCCTCGCGAACGCTCTACTGTAGAAACTGTCTATACACAGGTAAATGAAGATGTGGAAGAAGCTATCCGCTTATTGGCGGCAACGAGTGAAGTGCGTCCTAACAAATCGCATATCAATGTACATGTAGCTCGTGGCTTGAAAGCCCGCATACTGCTGACGCAAGGCAAGTTTTTAGAAGCTGCCGAGACGGCGAAATCGGTAGTGGCAAATTCCGGCGCCAAATTGCAAGACGACACCTATACTACGGTTAATAACCGATTCTCAGACCAAACGAATACGGAATGGTTATGGGGATCACATCCGTCCTTATTACCGGTAACCAACCTAACGCATTTCCATGGTTACATGTCGAACGAAAACGTTTCTTATAACCAAAACACGCCAAGAGCTATTAACAGCCTGTTGTATAAGAAAATATCCAACACAGATATCCGCAAAACAATATGGTTTCCTAACGGAGGAATTACCACTGTGCTACCCCGCCCTATTGTTCCTCCCAGCACTAACTCTAAATATGCCAATTACATGGCCAATAAATTCTTAGTTAGTGACCCCGCTACCATTGGTAATCGAGACATCCCTTTCATGCGCTTACCCGAAATGATGCTGATTGTTGCCGAAGGATACGCCCGTGCAGGTGGCCACGATGAGGATGCAGCAACAGCCTTATATCCTTTGGCGCATCACCGCGACCCGCAATATATTAAATCCACTAAGACCGGAGCCGAACTTATCGACGAAGTAATGTTCCAACGCAGGGTCGAATTGTGGGGCGAAGGTTTCCGCTGGTACGATTTGAAACGCTTGAATCTTGCGATGGATCGCGGACCTGCACCTCGCGAAGGGTATAACCAGGCAAAATGGCCGAACGGAGGATTGGCTGCGATGCCTGCCAATGAAGATCCCGAAGCTTCCAATTTCTGGAGATATAGTCCTGTACCCCGTACGGACCAACCCCGTGAAATACCTGCCGGAGATAAGAGATGGCAATGGTATATTCCCAACCCGGAAATAGAGCTTAATCCTCTGTGCGAACAGAATGAATTGTAAAAAAACGATGACACAAAAAAAGAAAAAATTCCCTCTCTATTTGCAGATATTGTTCGGGATGATTTTGGGTATTTTCCTTGGGATTATCGCCTTGCAATTCACGGGGGGCATCCAATTCATTCAGAATTGGGTGTACCCCTGGGGAAAACTTTTCATCCGGTTGCTGCAACTGATTGCTGTGCCTTTGATAATTGTTTCATTGGTCAAGGGAATGATAGGCCTCAAAGACATTACTGCATTTTCAAAAATGGGCGGGCGGGCGATTCTTTTCTATTTTTCCACATCGATTCTGGCCGTTTCGCTTGGTTTGTCAATGGGTTTATTGGTAAAACCGGGGAAAATAGTGGATAAAACAAAAGTAGAACATATTCAGCAAGCCTATCAAACGGCGGCGGCGGAAAAAGGAGCGCTTGCCGAACAATCGAGAGAGCAAGGCCCTTTGTCCTTTATCGAAGAAATCGTTCCTTACAATGTTTTTGAGGCAGCTACGAATAACTCCAAGATGCTTCAGGTTATCTTTTTCATCCTCTTCTTCGGAGTAGCCGCGTTGGCGGTCAAGCCGGAAAAAATAAAGCCTGTGGTCGATTTGTTCGATTCGCTCAATGATATTATTCTCCGGATGGTCGATTACATTATCCGCTTTGCACCCATCGGTGTAACGGCTTTAATGGCAGGCATTGTTGCCGATTTCAAAGGCGACCTCAGCATCTTTTCGGCCTTGGGCGTTTATGCCTTGACGATTGTGGTCTCGCTATTGCTTCTAATGTATTTTTTCTATCCTCTGTTCATTCATTTTTTTACAGACGTAAGCGTGAAGAAATTTCTTCAATCCATGTATCCGGTGCAGTTGTTCGCCTTTACAACCAGCAGCAGTGCAGCCACTTTGCCGGTAACAATGGATGTGGTAAAAAACAAATTGGGCGTATCGGAAGACATTGTTTCTTTTATTATGCCGGTAGGCGCAACGATCAATATGGACGGAACAAGTTGTTACCAGACCATTGCCGTTTTGTTTATTGCGCAGGTATTGGGGATTGATTTGAGCATCAGCCAATTGTTGGTCATTGTCGGGATGAGTATTCTTTCTTCCATCGGTACGCCGGCTATTCCGGGCGGCAGTTTTGTGATCCTAAGCATCGTGTTGGCATCGGTAGGCATTCCCGCCGAAGGCCTGGCATTGATTCTGGGCATCGACCGGCCCTTGGATATGTTGCGCACTTCGGTAAACGTTACCGGCGATTCGGTGATTGCAGCTATTATTGATAAGAAATAGCCATGTACACATGAAAAATATTTCCGATTGTAATTTTTTACATGTTTTCAAACAATCCGTACATTTTTATTTTTCACAGATTCCATACCTTTGTCCCATAATTAATTTATAAAATGTAATCCATTAAAACCAAATTAATCGCATGAAAAATAATCTGTACCTGTTATTGGTAACATTTGTCGCTGCCATGGGCGGCTTGCTTTTCGGCTATGATTGGGTAGTAATCGGCGGTGCAAAACCGTTTTACGAAGTATTTTTCAATATCGCCGATTCACCGTCCGCACAAGGTATCGTTATGGGCAGCGCTATTTTGGGCTGTTTGTTAGGCGTAATGTTATCGGGAAGTATTTCAGATCGTTACGGCAGAAAACCTTTGTTGATAACCGCATCTTTGATTTTTATTATTGCTGCGGTTGGAACGGGTATTGTCAATACCATTGCATGGTTTATCTTCTGGCGCATCGTCGGAGGAATCGCTATCGGCATTGCGTCCAACCTTTCACCCATGTACATTGCGGAAGTATCCCCGTCCGACGTGCGGGGTAAATTCGTGTCAATGCAACAGTTGGCGATTGTGACAGGTATTTTGTCCGCTCAGATAGTGAACTGGTTGATAGCCGATACTGTTCTTCCCGGCGAAGATATTTTGTCATCATGGAACGGACAGATGGGTTGGCGGTGGATGTTCTGGGCAGGCGGTGTTCCCGCGGTATTCTTTTTTATCCTTGTTTTCCTGATTCCGGAAAGCCCCAAATGGCTGGCCGGCCAAATGAAATTCGATAAAGCGGAAAGCGTGTTCATTCGCATTGGAGGAGCTAATTATGCCGCTAAGGAAATAGCTAACTTAAAAGCGATAACTACCGCCAAAAATGAGAAAATCAATTATAAACTCCTGTTTAAAGGAAATATGCCTAAAATTTTGCTATGTGGAATCGTCATCGCCGTGCTTCAGCAATGGTGCGGTATCAACGTTATTTTCAACTATGCACAGGAGGTATTTTCGTCTGCAGGATATGATGTTTCCGATATTTTGTTCAATATTGTGATTACCGGCATTACGAATGTACTGTTTACGTTTGTAGGCATGTACACTGTCGATCGTTTGGGACGCCGTTCCTTGCTGTTGTTCGGCTCAATGGGCTTGGCAATTATTTATGCTTTACTCGGATTATCCTATTATTTGCACATTTCGGGTATTGCCGTACTTGTTTTGGTAATGATGGCAATCGGCTGTTATGCCATGACTTTAGCGCCTGTTGTGTGGGTCGTTATTTCGGAAATTTTCCCGATGCGGGTTCGGGGAATGGCAATCGGCGTTTCGACATTCTTCCTTTGGGCGGCTTGTTTCGTGCTTACTTATACTTTTCCTTTACTGAACAATGCTCTAAAGGCTTCCGGAACATTTTGGCTGTATGGTATTATCTGTACGCTCGGATACATTTATATTTACAAAAATCTGCCGGAGACCAAAGGGAAATCGCTTGAAGAAATTGAGAAAGAATTGAATATAGGGGACTCTTTTTGAAATAAGTGCGAAAAAGCACTTCGTTTGTGCGAAAATGCACCTTTTCCCACCATCTGATAAATCATTAAAGTATTGATATATAAATAATTAATACTTTGGCACAACTTTTGTTGTTTATTTATAAAATATTTACTGTTTTTATCAGATTAAAGGAAAATGAAGAAAAGCTATTTTCAGTTGTTACTATGGGTTTTATTAACTCCTGCCGTTTTCGCACAGCAACCCGCAGATTCGGTTTTAAGACTGACGCTCGGACAAGCTGTCGAAATTGCCCGCAGGCAGTCGCCGGACGTATTGTACGCCCGGCACAGTTTTCGTTCCTCGTATTGGAATTACTGTTATTACAAAGCGAATTACTTGCCTTCGCTGACGTTCAGCAGTACGCCGAATTTCAATCACGCCATCAATGCCATTACCCTGCCGGACGGCACGTCGCAATACATTCAACAAAATCAACTGAATACAAATGCGACGTTCAGTATTACCCAAAATGTGGCATTGACCGGAGGTAGTTTCTTTGTACAGACAAGTTTACAGCGTTTAGACGAATTGACGCAAAATACGTATTCTTATAAATCAACGCCGGTAGTTATCGGTTATCAGCAATCTTTACTGGGTTATAATTCCCTGAAATGGGACAATAAAACCGAACCGCTCCAGTTTGAAACGGCAAAAAAAACCTACGCAGAGGCTTTGGAATTGGTTGCCACCAATACCGCGGCGAAGTTTTTCGGTTTGGCAAAAGCCCAGACCGATTTGGAAATCGCTCAAACCAATTATGCCAATGCAGACACCTTATATATATTTGCACAAGGACGTTACAATATCGGCACCATTACGGAAAACGAAATGTTGCAATTGGAAATCAACAAACTGAACGAAGAAAGTAACCGCCTGAATGCCCAATTGTCGGTGGACGATTGCATGGAAGCCTTGCGGGCTTATCTGGGCATCAAAAACGCTTTGCCGATTACGGTTATCGTTGAAAATGATATTCCCTTGGGAAATGTAAATTTGGCAGAAGCGATGCAATATACGATGGAAAACAGTCCCGACATTCTGTCCATGAAGTTGCAGAAATTGAACAGCGACAGTCAGGTAGCGAACGCCAAGGCTTCTACCGGACTGAAAGCCGATTTGTACATGCAGTTGGGCTTGGCGCAAACCGGCGTAAATTTGGAAAATGCTTACAGAGAACCGCTGAATCAACAGTATGTGGAAGTTGGTTTTCGCTTGCCGATTTTAGACTGGGGACGGGGAAAAGGTCAGGTGCAAGTCGCCAAATCGCGGCGGGATATGGTATATGCGCAAGTGGAACAGTCACAGAACAATCTGGAAATGAACATCACAAAAATCGTGAAGCAATTCAATCTGCAATCAAACCAGTTGATTGTGGCGGTAAAAGCCGCTTATACAGCGGAACGGCGCAACGAGGTCGCCCGGAAATTGTATCTGCTGGGCAAATCGACCATTCTTGATCTGAATGCGTCGATCACGGAGAAAGATACGGCTAAACGAAATTATATCAATACTTTGTATAATTACTGGTCGCTTTATTTTACTTTGCGGAGTATCACCCTGTTTGATTTTGAAAAAAACATTCCGATAACGGAAGATTATAAACTGTTGATGAAATAAATAGAATTATGGATATACAATTAAAAAAGAAACATTGGACAATCCGGTATAAGTATTATATTATTGCCGGAGTTGCCTTTACGGGGTTTTTAATTTACCTGCTAATCCTGAGCACAGGCCCTCGCCGCTTGCGTTACGATGCCGACAAATTGGAAATCGCCGAAACGAGGCAAGATAAATTTTTGGAATATTTGGATGTGGAAGGGATTGTACAGCCCAAACTGACCATTAAACTCAACAGTCTTGAGTCGGGCAGCGTGGCGCGTATTGTCGCCGAAGACGGCAGTTTGTTGAAAGCCGGCGATACCATTCTGGTATTGAGTAACCCCGAACTGATTCGCACCATAGAAGACGAACGCGACGAGTTGTCGAAACAGCAGGTGAGTTACCGCGAAAAACAGATTCAGATGGAACGCCGCTCGTCCGAACTGAAACGGCAAAGCTTGGAAACCGTCTATAAACTCAACCGGTTGACGAAGGAAAATGATTTGAATAAGGAGGAATTCAACATCGGGATAAAAAGTAAAGCCCAATACGAAGTCGCTTTGGACGAATTTACATTCAACCAAAAAAATACCGGCCTGATTATCGAAGAATTGAAACATGATTCTCTCCTGAACGTTATCCAAACCGATTTGATGCATAGCGACCTGAACCGTGAAGAAAAGCGTTTCGGACGCAGCCGGGAACGTTTGGACAATCTGATTGTCCGTGCGCCGGTGGACGGTCAGCTGAGTTTTGTGAGCGTGATTCCCGGCGAACGGATATCGGCAGGAACCAATATCGGCGAGCTGAAAGTAGTTGACCGGATTAAAATCAACACGCGGGTGAGCGAATATTACATCGACCGGATTACCTTGGGACTTCCGGCGACCATCACTTACCAGGGCGAAAAATATCCGCTGAAAATCACGAAAATCAATCCCGAAATCCGCGACCGGCAGTTTGAAGTAGATTTGGTTTTTGCGGAAAAAATCATCGACAATGTTCGCATCGGAAAAAGCTACCGCATGCAAATTGAGTTGGAACAACCGGAAGACGCTTTGGTAATTCCCAAAGGCAATTTCTTCCAGACTACCGGTGGACAGTGGATTTTCAAACTGAACGAAGCGGGCGACCGCGCGAAAAAGACATCTATTTCTATTGGAAAGCAAAATCCGCGGCAGTATGAGGTTCTGGACGGTTTGAAACCCGGCGACAAAGTCATTATCACGGGTTATGATAATTTAGGGGATGCGGAGGAGATAATTTTGAAATAATTCCGAATAAAATCACAGTTCAGACAGAAAACAATAAAATATGAAAGATTTACAAATTTTAAAAATCGCTTTGCGTTCGCTGATACACTACAAGCTGTATTCAGCCATCAATATTCTGGGTCTGGCGATGAGCCTGACCTGTGTAATTATCATTTCCCGTTATGTTTACAGCGAACTGACGGTAGATACGTTCAACCGGAAATTAGACCGGATTTATGTTACCACGATGGAAGAATCTAATAAACCGGGTGTTTTGCGATATACCGGAATCTCCAATCCGAACAATGAAAAATCGTTTATGGATTTGTCGGAACATGCGGGCGTGGAGAAAAGCGTCAATTTTATTAAAATAAATGATACGGATATTCGTTCGGAGAATCAATTGTACAATATGGATATGATAGTGGTTGACTCCGCTTTTCTACAGATTCTTGATTTTCCAATTATCTCCGGCGCTCACAATGTTTTCCGTCCGGATGAGGCGCTTATTTCGGAAGCGTTTGCGAGGAAAGTTTTCGGGAATGAGGATCCTGTGGGGAAGACATTAAATTATCCCTCAATTAACAAAAATTTTATCATTAACGGCGTAGTCGGCAAACCTCGAACGAAAAGCAGTATCACGTTCGACATTCTTGTTTTTTCTCCCGAACGCAATCCGAGAGATTGGAGTCGGATGCCTCAAACGTTGATTTTACTGTATCCAGGTGTCAATTACGAAGATATTAATAAACAATATGGCGACTTTATGGAGATGACGCTGTGGGAGTATGGCGTGAAGTATCAGTTGTATCCCTATAAAAAAGTTTATTTTGAAAAGAACATAGAGGATTATACGGCTTCGGGGAAGGGGAATTTTTTCTATGTCATTGTCCTATCCATCGTTGGCGTCCTGCTGTTACTGATAGGCACAGTCAATTACATCAATCTTTATACAGTGGTCATTCTGAGGCGGAATAAGGAATTTGGGATGAAAAAGGTTTTCGGCGCCGAAGGAATCAAGGTTTTTTACCAACTGCTTTTTGAAAACTATATACTCATTGCTTTATCAATGTTTACAGCCTTGGGACTTGCGGAATTACTCAATCCCGTAATACAAAACATCTTGGGTTTTGAACAATTTCCCAATGCCGGTTTCACGCTGTCGCTTACCTTAGTTTTATTGTTTACGCTTCCTTTAGTAACGAGTATTACGCCCTTTCTTCATTATCATTACGCCTCGCCCATCCGGTCGCTTAAAGCGGTCAGTATTAGCGGTAAATTTTTGTTTTCCAGACGATTTTTTCTTGTTTTTCAATACTTTATCACCATGGTAATGATAACGATTTCTTTGTTTTTCATGAAACAACTGCATTTTATGCTGCATCAGGATTTGGGATACCGCACACAAAATATCATCAAAGCGACTTTTATCAAAATGGACTACGTTTCCGACAGGGCAATATCAGCCGAAGAACGTCAGGCAATGGAAGAGAAAGAGGCGCATATTGCGGACGAATTAAAACAAAAATTGGATGCGTCCACACTCATTGAACTGTGGACTTGGGGAGAAAGTCCAAATTGGGCAGGCGGTTCCACTTATGAGTTTCGGAATCCGGGCGAAGAATTACAACCAACCACTTTGATACGCGCAGAAGAGACTTGGCTTAAACTTTTTGATATTCAACTGGTTGATGGTCGCTTGTGGGATAATAATATAGACAAGGCGTTTACTGCTTATGATATGATAGTCAGCGAATCCACGCTCAAACAATTTGGAATCACGGATTATACGAAAGCCGAGTTGGAACCTTATCGCAGAATTTGGTGGAGCTACGACCCCGAAAATCCGGATGCAATGAAAAAAAATCCACCGTATCGAATTGTCGGGGTGGTAAAAGATTTTTATACCGATCACCTTTCAAAGAAACAGAATCCGATTACTTTTTACTTTATGAATGCCCAAAAGAGTTCTCCAATCATAGCATCCTTTGCACCGGGTCGCCGAAAAGAAGTGATTGAATTTATGAAAAATCTCCACGACGAACTGATTGGCGGTGAATTTACCTATTCTTTTGTGGAAGATGAAGTGGCGGAAGTCTATAAAGAAGACAAAAAAGTAGCCGTTATTTATTCGGTTTTCACAGTCGTTGCCATTTTTATTTCCATATTGGGTTTATTCGGATTGTCGTTGTTCGACATTCAACAGCGGCGGAAAGAGATTGCCATTCGCAAAGTAAACGGCGCATTGACAAAGGACATCATCCGGCTGCTGTTGAACAAATATTTTGTCCTGCTGGGAACCGGATTTGCCGTCTCGGTTCCTGTAGCCTTGTTCGCCATTCACAAATATTTGGAGAATTTCGCCTTTCAAGCGCCGGTATCGTGGTGGTTGTTTGCGATAGCATTGCTTGTCACTGCGGCGGTTTCGTTGTTGACGCTGATTTATCAGACACATAAGGCGAGCAATGAGAATCCGGCGGAAGTGTTGAAATCGGAATAAAAACAGGTAAAAGGTGAAAGGTAAATGGTTCAAAAATTCACCTTTCACCCCAAAAATAACATTATATTACAATTATGATAAAACATTATTTAACAGTAGCATTCCGCAATTTGTGGAGGTACAAAGTACAGAATTTGATTGGGATGCTGGGCTTGGCAACCGGTTGCGTTGTTTTTGCTGTCTGCTGTTATCTGGTACAATTCGTTTTGACGATGGACAGCAGCTATCCCGACCACCGGCAGATGTACCGGATTGAAACGCGCCGTTTTTCAAATATCAACGGGAATATGAAGAATACTCTCGGCGAATTTACAGACATCGAGAAAGTTACATCCAAATACTGGCCTGTCTCCTATTACGGGAATATGACGCTCGATGGTAAAGAAACCATGGTTAATCTTACCTTACAGGAAGTGGATATCACTTTTTTGGATTTTTTCTCTTTGCAAATCTTTTCGGGAAGCAAACAAAACATCCTTCATACCCCGAACAGCATTGCTCTGTACGAATCAAGCGCCAAAAAATACGGCGACCCGGCAACGCTTCCTGGTACAACCATCACAATTGATGCTGTTTCCTATACCATTACAGGGATTCTGAAAAACCTGCCCAATAATAATAATATATCTCATTGCAATGGACTCGTTTTCAATATATCGGACGGATATTACGGTAAGGAACATGATTTATGGAACCCGATGATAGAAACAAGTGTTTACGTTCTTTTAAAGAAAGGAATATCCCAAGCCGAATTTCAACAAAAATTGGATGTCTATCCTTTTGCTTTTGAGCAGCCCAATCCGGATTACAAAGAACACCTCTTTATTTCTTCCTTTCATAAAATAGACGAAGGGCAGATGGTTGTTTTAGTCAGTATGTTTATTATCGGATTATTGGTTTTGCTCGTCGCCCTGTTCAATTACATATCCTTCCAGACGGCGCAATTTTACAACCGGCTGAAAGAATGTGCCATCCGGAAAGTGAATGGTTCCGGCAACCGGCAACAACTGTTGCTGTTTTATTCGGAAATTGGCATCGTTTTTATATTGTCCTGTTTTTTGGGATTGCTGCTATTGGAAATTATTGTCCCGATTATAAAAAGTTCCATCTTTTCAGAGATGATTGACGAGTTTACAATCATCGGATTACGAATTCAATTGGTGCAATCCGTACTTATCGGATTGGTAATTGCGTTTTTGCTTTGCATTGTTCCGACAAAGGTAATCGGACGTTCCAGCGTTCGCGTGGTTTTACTGGGTATTTCGGAGCGCGGAAGCAAAGGACGGGGACGTAAAATATTGCTTTTCATTCAAATGATTATTCTCCTTTTCTTTATGTCGGCGACCTTGATTATCAAATTTCAGACAAACAAAGTAAAAGAAAATATTTTCCATACACTTTTACCGCAAGAACAGAAAAATATCCTCACTTTTGCATACAGCGCAATGAAATTACCGGATAACTTATCCATTATTATGCAAAAGTTGAAAACATCAAACGCCATTGAAGACATTTCCTTTGCCAATTTTTCGATTTATACTTACGGTTCTTTATCTCAAGCAAATACAGGAATTGAAGGTCACGAAAAAGAGAATGTTCGGAACTATATGGTGGATGATAATTTTGCCGACTTTTTTAAACTGAAACTATTGAGCGGTAGCTTTTTAGACGAAAACAGCGCGCCGGGAGCCGTTGTCGTGGATGAAACTTTTGCCGCTTTATTCCCCGACCATAATCCGACAGGAATGAGTTTTGAAAATCATACCATCATCGGCGTAGTCGAAAATATTCAGGTAGTAAAAGAAAACAAAGAGTTTACCCACGTGAAAAGGCCGGTTTACTACAGTCGCGCCGATAAGCACAAGGGCGAAATATACATTAAAGCCTTTCCCGGAAAAGCGGAAGAAGCACGGCAAGACTTGATTCAAACCGTTCGTGAATTTCTGCCGGAATCCATCGACTTGCACATCTCCGACTTGCACGAAAATCTCAATCGCAACCTCTTTGATGTTGAAAATGCCCTCTCGCTGTTTTCAACGCTGTTTTTTGTGATTAGCCTGATTCTCTCCCTGCTCAGCATTTATTCCGCGATTGCCATGAATACGGAGAAACGCCGGAAAGAAGTTGCGATTCGCAAAATCAACGGGGCGGAAATCAAAGATATTATTTTGCTTTTCAGTAAAACGTATCTTTGGTTGTGGAGTGCGGCGTGCATCGTGCTGTTTCCGGTTGTTTATTATTTCGGGAAGCAATGGATTAGCTCTTTCAATCAGCAAATATCGTTGAACGTTTTTTTCTTTCTCGGCATTTATTTGAGTGTGTTGGTATTGATTTTTCTCACGTTGATATTTCACATTATGCGCGTGGCGCGGTGTAATCCGGCGGAAGTGGTAAAAATGTCTTGAAAATCTTAATAAAATCAAGGTTCGGACAGAATAAAACAATATAATTATATGTTAAAACATTATCTAACATTGGTCTTTCGGGGCTTAAAAAAATACAAGTTGCTGAACATTATCTGCATATTGGGACTGACAATCGGCTTTTCGGCATTTGTCTTCGGAACGTATTGGTGGTATTGGGAAAACCATTACGACAATTTTCATCCGGATGCCGACCGGACGTATGCCGTTACTTTGCGTGGGCTATCCAAAGCATCCGATGGCTCTGATTTAGAACTGAATCAGGTGCACAAGGATGATATAGTTGCGTTTCTGCAAGACCTGCCTGAAATAGAAACGTATAGTCTTGTGAATAATTGGGAACGGATAGAATACAAAGATGCGGATTTGCCGCAAAAAATCATGGGAATAGATGTTGATTCCGCTTTTTTCAATATGTTCTATGCCGAATTTATCGACGGCAGTTTCAAAAACCGGCCTTTTGACGGAACGTGTATTGTGTTGACGGAAAAGACCGCCCTGGAGATTTTCGGTAAAACGAATTGCGCCGGAGAATTGTTTACCACAACAAGCGGTTCGCTGACAATCGCCGGCGTAATCAGGGACTATCCTTCCAACACCAATTTCCGCGTCGAATTTTTGAAACTGACCCACTTTCCCCTTAACAGTGGCGGACGCATTTCTTTTTATGTGAAATTGCACCATCAAGCCGATGTAAATGCCGTCCGGAAAAAGATTGAAGAACACCGTAGCGTAGCGCAGATTCCGGATTGGCAGGGCGATACAAGCGGCTGGTCGTTTCGCTTGCGCAGTCTTCCGGAAGTACATCTTACTTGCAGTCCGGAACTTAAAGGACGGTTTCTCAATATCCGTTTGCTGGGTTTTGCCGGTCTATTGGCTTTGCTTTGTGCATTGATGAATGCCCTGGTGCTGTTTATCGGACAACAGCAACGGAAACAGTCCAAAAACAAAACTTTCAGAAGCATGGGCGCTTCCAATCATTATTTGTTCCGGAAAAGTTTTATCGACTTGTCTGTGCCGATTGTCATTGCGTTGGCTTTGACCGCCTTTGTCATATCCCTGTTATTCCCCTATTACCAATCTTATACGCAATGGCAGGGATACGGAATCTATGAAAACTATTTTAACCGGATTGATATGAATGCTTTATCTACCTATTCGTTCAAGTGGACAGGTGTCATATTGGCTGTTTTTCTGCTGTTGAGTTCCTTGCTGATTATCAAGATGCTCAGGAAAACCGGAGTTCGTTCATTCGCCTTGCTGCGGAATATGCTTATCGTATCGCAAATCTTTATCGGCTGTTTCTTCTTTTTCATTTCCCTTTCACTGTACAAACAGGTGGCTTTTACGCAAAACAAGGATAAAGGAATTGTGGTAAATAACATTACCCAAATTGACGTGGGCTATTATACGAAGATAGATTTCAAATTGATGGGCGAAGAACTGCTTCGCAGTCCGTATATCGACGATGTCACTTTTACAACCCAATCGGTTTTAACCGGCGATGGGAATATATATGAAACATACATCGGAAAGTTCTGCTTTCAGGATAATCCCGATGACGTTATAGATGAGATACATGTGCATCTTGTCGAACCCAACTTCTTCGATTTTTTCGGAATCCGATTCAAGGAAGGCGCCACGATGACGGAAGAGAACGACATAGTCATCAATGCCACGCAACAACAAGCCTTGCCGGATAAGCATCCAGTCGGGAAAACGGTAAAAGCAGGCGTGCTTGCGGATGCAAAAATATGCGGCGTGATTCAGGATTATTATTATTCGACCATGCAGTATCCAATTCGGGGATTATTTTTCCATCAACCGAAAGCCGGCATGGTAATAACACCCTATCAATATGCGTACATCAAAACGAAGCCGGAAAATCACGAGAAAGCCATCGAATATGTTAAAACCCTTCCGGAAACATTAGAAACCGGCGATGTAGCGCCCGGCAAACAGATTCTTGAATTGCAGGATATTCAAACCCAATTCAACCGTCCGGAAACGATACTGTTCCGTATTTTCGGATTCCTTTCGCTTATCTGTGTGTTAGTGGCGTCGTTCGGGATTTATTCCTTAGTAATGCTGACTATCGAACAACGGAAAAAAGAGATAGCAATTCGCAAAATCAACGGGGCGGAAGTCCGCGACATCTTGGTTTTGTTTCTTCGGAACTACTTGCTGTTAGTGATTGCCGGAAATGCGCTTTCGCTTCCGGTCGCGTATTTCTTTATTAACAGTTGGTTGGAGAATTATATTTACCGGACGCCTCTGAGTTGGTGGCTGTTTGTCGTGGTATTTATCGTTACCGGCCTGACAGTGCTGCTGTCGGTCGTTGAAAAAGTACGGATGGCGGCAAAGGAAAATCCGGCGGAGAAAATTAATGATTAATAGATAATTAAAAAAGCGTTCTTTGACATATTGGTTTACACGAGAAGCAAATTATTTTTATTATTTTGAATTTTGGGTAAAAAGTTTTACTTTTGTATTGACAATTCAAAATAAAATATCATGCAAACGATAAGTATTGAAATCATTAATCCAAAGGTACTGAAACTTTTGAACGATTTGGCGGATTTAAAACTCATTCGTCCACAACAGGGAATACCTGTGCCTTCTGATTCCATTGAAACACATTGGGCGAGTGAACATGTTTTGGCGAAAGACTGGTTAAATTCCAAAGAAGATGAAGCATGGAAAGATTTGTGAAAGGCGATGTCGTTGTTATTCCATTCCCTTTTTCCGATTTATCGGCGAGCAAAAGACGACCTGCATTAGTATTGGCCGATTTTCAAGGTGATGATATTTTACTTTGTCAAATTACATCTCAAAGTTCTAATGAGAAAACGGCTTTGCCCCTTAAATCGAAGGATTTTGTGACAGGGTCATTACCGTCCGATTCATTTATTCGGCCAATGAGGATATTTACTGCCGATAAAGCATTAATTATCAGAAAAGCAGGGCGTATTTCGTCCGATTTGACGGATAAGGTAATTCATACAATCATAGCAGTCTTAAAAGACTAAGGCTAAAGTATTAACAGCAAGTTATCAAAAAGCGTGTAAACCAATTTGTTTGAATTTACACGCTTTTTGTTTTTTAAATATACAATAGGCTGAACAGGTTTAAAATTGAAAAGATATGATTAAGCATTATTTAAAAGTTGCGTTCCGCAACCTGCGGAAGTACAAAAGCCAGACGCTGATTAGCGTCGTAGGCTTGGCGGTAGGTTTTACCTGCTTCGCCTTGGCGAGTTTATGGATACGCTATGAAATGACGTTCGATGATTTTCACCGCGACGCCGGACGAATGTATTGCGTAAATATCCCGGATGTCTTTTCTTCTACCGGCATGTCCCGAAATACACCTTATCCTTTGGCCGGCTTTTTACAAGCCACCTTCCCGGAAATAACGGAAGCGATTGCGATTGTTCCGGGCTGGCCCGGCGACAAAATCGAAATCGAAGGTGTGGAATATCCGGCGGAGTTTGTTACTGTTGATTCCGCCTTTCTCCATTTCTTCGATGTCCGGATTGTAGAAGGTAACCGGGATTTTCTGATTCCCGACAGTAAAAAAACAGCCATTACGCAGGAAAAAGCGCGTCAACTGTTCGGCAAGGAAGACCCGATGGGGAAAGTGATAAAACGCTGGTCGGAGGAATGTACGATTTGCGCCGTAGTAACCGACTTACCCAAACGAAGCAATTATCCGTTCGACTTTCTGGGAGCATTTTATTCTTCGGTTATGGAAACAGGCAAAAACTGGCAGTTCAGTGGCGGCGAAAATGCCTTGATTCGACTGGCGCCCGGCGTGAACGTCGAAGCTTTCCGGAAAAAACTGAATGAATACGACCTTAATCAGGACGACCGGAAAATCAAGGGAATCACCCTGACTCCGCTTACGCAGTTGCGTTATACCGACGTCAACATCAAAAGGGAAGTCAAGTTTCAGCACATCCTGATTTTCGCCCTGGCCGGTTCGCTGCTTATTTTGTGCAGCCTGTTCAATTACCTGACCCTGTTTCTCAGCCGTTTCCGGATACGTCAAAAAGAATTGGCGCTGCGGACGGTGTGCGGCGCATCCGAACGTTCGCTGTTTGCACTGCTGTCGGTTGAGTTTACGCTTACCCTGTTGTTTGCGCTGCTGTTGGGCGGCGTGTTTATTCAGTTGCTTCATGCGCCCTTCCAGAAACTGTCGGAAATCCGGATGGAACTGTCCGCCATTTACGGCGAATCGGCGCTCTATACCGGCGCGGTAATTGCGTTGTCATTGCTGGTATTCTGGGTGATTTTGGCCATATTCCGGCACAGGACATTGAATACGGTCATCCGGCACGGCAACAAGAATCGTTTTCGTAAACTGTCGATTGTTGCACAGTTATTTATCAGCATCGGATTCGCATTTTGCACAATCGTTATCCTGAAACAGATGTATTTCCTGCATCATACGGATTTGGGTTTTGCATTTAAGAACCGGGGAAGTGTTATTACAAGTGACAAACTTGACGTACTGGAAGATAAGATTAAACAGATAACGGAAATAACGGAAACGTTTCAGGCAAATATTCCTTTAGTGCCTCAGAACATACGGATGAGCAGTGGAGTATCTGGATGGGACGAAAAACCCGAAGGGGCAGAAGTCGTGAATATAGAAAATATTAAGGTTTCGGAAAAATATACCTCGTTTTACGAGTTTCGTTTGATAGAAGGTGAAATGTTGCGCGATTCCGACCCTGACAGCTTGGTATTGATTAACGAATCGTCCGTAAAAGCTTTCGGATGGAGCGAACCGGTTGGAAAAAAATTCAACAACCGACTTACCGTGAAAGGCGTGGTCAAAAATATCTATAATTTTGCGCCGACCGTTTCAGCCAAACCAGTCTATTATTCTCATCCGCAAAAAAACGAGCGGCTTAATTCCGTTTTATTTAAATACAGGGAAGGAACATGGAAAACAGGTAAAACAAAAATCGAAGAGATTATCAAAGAATTATATCCCGATAATAAATATGTTTCCGCATTAAATACGGAAGAAGAATACGATAAATTCCTGACCTCGGAGAATGCCTTGCTGAAGATCCTCACCTTTGTTTCGCTGGTTTGCGTATTGATTTGCATATTCGGCTTCATTTCGTTAGTATCCCTGACCTGCGAGGAACGGCGAAAGGAAATCGCCATCCGCAAAATCAACGGAGCAACAGTTCGGGATATTTTAAGCATCTTTATCAAAGAGCATTTCCTGTTGCTGCTGATTGGCGCGGCGATTGCTTTTCCTGTCGGCTATTACGTTATGCAAATCTGGTTGGAGCAATATGTTGCGCAAACCGCTATTTCACTTTGGGTGTATCTGTCCATACTCGCAGCATTGGTGGCGGCCATTGTGCTGTGTGTCGGCTGGCGGGTGTATCAGGCGAGCGTCAAGAATCCGGCAGAAGAAATAACTAAAAGTTAAGAACTAAAAACTAAGAGTTGATATGATTAAGCATTATTTGACGGTTGCTTTCCGCAACATGCGGAAATACAAAACCCAGACGCTAATTAGCATCGTGGGGTTGGCGGTAGGTTTTACCTGTTTTGCATTATCCGCCTTGTGGATAAGTTATGAAATGTCGTATGATAACTTTCATCGCGATGCGGAACGGATTTATTGCGTCTATAAACCCAACATATTTACTCCCAGCGGCGTGTCAAGGTCGAGCAACTTCCGGTTGCCTGCTTGCTTGAAAGAAATGTATCCCGAAATTGTTGATGCTGCAGTTATATCCGGTTACTCGGAGACCACGGTTAAAATCGACGGTAAGGAACTGAAAGCAAGATACATCAATATCGACACCGCTTTTTTTCGTATGTTCGATATCCAAATCATCGCAGGCAGTCGCGATTTCCTGATTCCACTCAGCAACAAGATTGCCATTACGCAGGAAAAAGCCCGTGAATGGTTTGGTGATGAAGACCCTGTCGGCAAAGAATTAGAGCGTGATAGAGAAAAACTGACCGTTTGCGCGGTCGTAGCCGGATGGAAACATCCGAGCAATTATCCGTTTGATTTTATCCGGTCGTTACGGATGAATTATCCTTGGAACACTTCGAGTGGAGAACACACGCTGATTAAACTTTCGTCCGGAACAAATGTGGAAGCGTTTAAGAAAAAACTGTATGAAGCAGAGCTAAAACCCGATGAGTTTGTTACTTTGAAAGAAATGACACTCGTTCCGCTAACCGAAGTGTGGTACAAAGACAAAAACATACAGCGGGAAGTCAAGTTTCAACACATCGTTTATTTTGCGGTGGCCGGTCTGCTGGTTATCCTGTGCAGTTTGTTTAATTACCTGACCCTGTTTGTGAGCCGTTTCCGTATCCGGCAGAAAGAAATGGCGTTGCGGCGCGTGTGCGGCGCATCGGGCAAGTCGCTGTTTCTGCTGTTGTCGATCGAATTTCTGCTGACGCTGGCCTTTGCCTTTTTGCTGGGATTGTGTTTACAGTATCTGACACTTTCGGCTTTCAAGCAATTAGCCGAGATAAAAACCGGTACTACGGCCATTTACGGCCAATTGAGTTTGTATATTGCAGGTGTTATTTTCGTATCGCTTTTGTTTTTTCTGCTGATTTTGCTTGTTTTTCGGAAAAAGACCTTGAATACAGCGATTCGAAAAGGCCGGTCGAATTTTTTCCGCCATGCCTCGATTGTGTCGCAACTGATTATCAGCGTTGGTTTCATTTTCTGTACTTCAGTCCTGTTGAAACAGTTATACTTTTTGCATCACACTTCCGATTTGGGATTTAATTATAAAAACATTGCTAATATCACGGTTTATCCGTCCGACAAGCAAACGCTGTCCAACCAGTTAAAAGAAATTCCCGAAATAACCGACGTATTATCTGCTGCACCCTTGTTTCCCGTATCCAATCGCGGATCAATGGGGATTCAGGAATGGGACGGCAAGCCCGCAGATGCTAAACCTGTAAACATGGAAATAATACTTGGATTTACCAAACAATATGCGGAATTTTACGGTGTCCGGTTGCTGGAAGGAGAATGGCTCAACGATAACGACTCGACTGATGTTGCATTGATTAACGAGTCTGCCGTCAAGGTCTTCGGATGGGATCAACCTCTTGGAAAATCGTTTAATGGCCATATTGTAAAAGGCGTAGTAAAAAATATATGCAGTTTTTCTCCCACATCTCCCGTAACTCCTTTTTACTATCAGATTAAATCGAATAGTTTTGTTTTCGACTCGGATACGTATCCTGTCAAATACAAGGAAGGAAGTTATGAAACTTTCAAAGCAAAAATCGAGCATTTATTTGAAACGGAATACAAAGACGCCCAGTACAAGCATATTATTCAAGCGGAAGAAAGTTATGACAAATTGTTTCAGTCGGAAACATCTCTGTTGAAATTGTTAAGTTTTGTGTCTTTGGTTTGCATTGTAATTTGTTTGTTTGGTTTCATGTCGATAGTGGCATTGAGTTGTGAAGAACGACGCAAGGAAATCGCCATCCGCAAAATCAACGGTGCAACGGTCAAAGATATTTTGTCTATCTTTTTCAAAGAAAATTTCTTCCTGTTGCTGATTGGTTCGGCAATTGCTTTTGCAGGCGGGTATTACGTCATGCAATTGTGGTTGGAACAGTATGTGCTGCAAACGAGTATCCCGGTTTGGATTTACCTGTCGATTGTTTTTGTTATGGCGCTCGTCATTGTCCTTTGCGTCGGTTGGCGGGTATGGAAGGCGAGTGTTGAGAATCCGGCGGAAGTGGTGAAGACGGAATAATCAGGTAAAAGGTACAGGGTACAAGGTGAATTTCTGAACCTTTGACCTTGCACCTCTGACCCAAAAAAGTTCTTTGACATATTGGTTTACACGTAAAGTTAGATGGCTGCGATATAATTTTTACATGTCTGTATGTTATATAAAATAATTCATGTAAATTTGCAGTTGGAAATAAAAACGAAGTTTATGGAAGCAACATTATCGCATCAACCATTGAATGCTACGCAAATTCATTTTCTACAATCTCTTCAATTTGTGAAATCAGAAGAAAAATTGAGAGAATTGAAACAACTTGTCAGTGATTTTTATTTCAGGCAGTTAGGAAAGGAAACGGATAAGTGGTGGGAAGAAAATAATATGACCGACGAAAAATTGGAAGAAATGCTCAATTCGGGAGCCGACTACCTTATTACTAACGACAAACATTTCAACATATTGAAATCAATAGAATTTCCTAAAATAGAAGTGATTGATATTGCAACATTCAAAAAGATAGTTTCAACTATTTGAGCGAAATTGATTTAATGATGAGCGTGTAAACCAATAAATTGTGTTTACACGTTTTTTATTTTTAAAGAATATATTATAAACAATTAAAACTTAAGTTATTATGATGATTAAAACGGAAAATTTAAAGAAAGTATTTCGTACCGAAGAAGTAGAAACACATGCTTTGGCCGGTATAAATATCGAAATCAACGAAGGTGAATTTGTCGCCGTCATGGGACCATCCGGTTGTGGCAAATCTACCTTGTTGAACATCTTGGGATTGCTGGACAATCTTTCGGAAGGCAAGTATTACCTGAGTGGAACAGACGTCAGCAAATTTACGGAATCGGAACGCACCAAGCTGCGCAAAGGCGTGATTGGTTTCGTGTTCCAGAGTTTCAATCTGATTGACGAATTGAACGTATATGAAAACATCGAACTGCCGCTGCTCTACATGGGTATTCCCTCGACGGAACGGAAAAAACGGGTGAATGCCGCTATGGAACGGATGCAGATTACGCACCGCGCCAAACATTTTCCGCAACAGCTTTCGGGCGGTCAGCAACAGCGCGTTGCCATTGCCCGTGCGGTGGTTGCCAATCCGAAACTGATTCTCGCCGACGAACCTACCGGTAACCTGGATTCCAAAAACGGTCTGGAAGTGATGACCCTGCTTACCGAACTGAACAAGGAAGGGACGACTATCGTGATGGTTACACACAGCCAGCACGATGCCGGATTCGCCGGACGTATCATCAATTTGTTTGACGGACAGTTGGTAACGGAAACGAGACTGTAAGAGCAGGCTGCCGTTTACTTAATGCCAGTTATAATATTCCGAATCTAAACCGGATGCAATGATTTATTTCCGCATCAGGATATAACATACAAGCAGAAAAATGCTTTTGATTTAAAAAATCGGGAAAAAATTGTGCTTCCAAAGCGATTCCGGCCAAAGGTCTATACGGGTCTGCCAAAAAATCTCCCGTATAGACTTGTATGCCCGGCATAGATGAATATACATCCAACTTACGCCCGGAAGAAAATTCCCTGACAGAAGCCAAATGCTTGATTGTTGTTTCGGAATTGCTGATAAAATAAGTATTTATTGCCGGAAAAAGTTTTCGGTAATCCCTGAAATCGAAAGTGGAACCGGAAAGTGGCAGGATTTTTCCGGTAGGAATATACTCATTGTCCGTTTCGAGATAACGGTCGGCATGGATTTTCAGTTCATGATTCAAGATATTTTCTCTACCGCCGGTGAAGTTAAAATAGGCGTGATTCGTCGGATTAAAAGGCGTTTCCATATCCGAAACAGCCTTGTATTCAATGCGTAATTCATTGTCGTCCGAAAAAGAATAGCCAACCGAAAGAAGGAGGTTTCCGGGAAAACCTCCTTCTCCATTTGCACTTCGGTATTTGAATATTACCTGATGGTCGTTCGTTTGATAATCAAACAAGCGGGAATTGAAACCGGTAAATCCCCCGTGATTGGTATTTTTACCATCGTTTTTATCTAATTGATAAGTCTTTCCGTTTAGTTCAAATTGTGCACGGGCGATGCGGTTGGCAATCCGCCCGACGGTGGAACCGGTGTAAAATGGGTCGGAAAGATAATCTTCTATCCGTTTGTATCGGAGAACAACATTCTCCAATCGTCCCGATTTATCGGGAACAACTACCGATAGAAGCGTTGCGCCGTAATTCGTTACTTCCGCGTAGGCGCCTGTTGTGTTTTCGAGACGGAAAGTCTGAATATCTACCATTTCCATCCGATTTGTTCGCCTTTTTTCAGGTCGAAAGTGATAATTTCACCGGTATCGGGACGCTTTATGGAAAATGTATTATCGGCTGTCGCTGTTATCCGTGCGGATTTTACGCGGCTGTTTTTCCACGTCAAATCCATTTCGGCGCCTCCCCGCACGCAAAGGCCTTTGAAATATCCGTCGCTCCATTCCTTGGGCAAAGCCGGAAGCAATTCGATATGACCTTCATGGCTCTGAATCAACATTTCCGCGATACCTGCCGGAGCAGCTTCATTGGCGTCGAACGAGAAAATGTCTTCATTCGCTCCGGCTACACCGGCGGGCGAACAGGTAAATAGATTTTCCCGCGAAAATACGGTCAATAAACCTTTGATATTGTTATAAGCATTGTCTGCCTGTTTCAAACGGGCGTAAAAACAAATGTCGTTTGCCCGGCTCCATTCCGTGTCTTCGTAATTTTCGGCGTGTGTCCGGCGGTAAATGGATTTCGAAGCGGCTTCCGCCAATTCCGGCGTGTGAAACAACGAAATCTGATTGTAGGGATACAGCGACAACAGATGCGAAGCATGGCGGTGTTCGGGATGCGCTAAATCATAATCTTCAAACCATTCCTGAATCGTACCGTCTTTTCCGGTTTGTATCGGCGGCAGTTTTGCGATAGCGGCTTCCAATGATTGGCGGAAATCGTTGTCGATTCCCAATATTCCGGACGACCGGATGCAGGCGTTAAAGGTTTCATATACAATAATCCGGTCGATGGTCGGCGTAAGCGACATGCACCATTCACGCCCATCGACTTTGAAAGAATTTTCCGGGGAAATGCTCGGTCCGGTCATCAGGTAGCCGTTGCGCGGATCAAGCGCCAGATAGTCCAAATAAAAAACGGCTGCTTTTTTCAAAATGGGATAGGCTTGTTCCTGTAAGAATTTTTTGTCTTGCGTATAACAATAATGACTCCATAAATGCGAGGCTTGCCATGCACCGGAGGAGGGCGCCAACCCCCAACTTACGCCTTGCCCCGGAGCAGTATAACCCCACACGTTGGCAACCGTATGCGCTACCCAGCCGGGGCTGCCATAGACTTTCATCGCGGTTTTTTCGCCATGATGCGCCAAGTCTTCCAGGTAGGTGAACAACGGGGTATTACATTCCGCCAAATTGCCTACATTTGCCAACCAATAGTTTTGTTCGGTATTAATATCCAGATGATAATCGCAAGTCCAAGGCATATTGCAAGCCAGATTATCGTTCCATACGCCTTGCAAATTAGCGGGCAAAGGTGAATTTTCACGCGAGGAAGAAATCAGCAAATAGCGTCCGTACTGGAAAAACAATGCCATCAAACCCGGGTCGTCCTGTCCGATGGTTTTCAAGCGATTCCAGCGAACATCGGTGGGTAATTTGTCCGATTCGCTTTTCCCCAGATATATTTGCGTCCGGTTGAACAAACGGGTGTAATCGGCAATATGCGCTTGCTTCAATTCCTCGTAAGTCTTCGAGGTTGCCTGTTCGATGGTTTGATTGCAAGTGTTTATATAATCCGGATTCTTGTAATCGGTACGCAAATCTATGATAATCAACGCTTCTTGACAATTTTCCGCTACTACGGTTTGATTTCTTGTTGTAATTTTTCCGTCCGGAGAGGAAATGTGGATGTTGCCGGTATAGTGTACGCCTCCCGGACCTTGTTTTTCAAACAGAGCTTGTCCTGTAAACGAAAGGGTATTGCCGGCTGCCGTAATTTCCGACCGGCGCAGTAAATCCAATTCGATTTCAAAATTCAAAGCGTCTTTTTTGTCGGATGACAACTTGATAACCAATACGTTGTCTGGATTGGAACAAAAATATTCGCGGGTAAAATGTGCGTCGCCCGACTTGTATGTAACGGTAGTAAGGGCGTTTTCGATATTCAGTTCCCGCTTATAATCGCTTATTTTATCGGAAGGATAATTGAATTTGATTTTCAGGTCGCCAAACGGCAGGTGCGTTCCAAACGAATGAGGTGTTCCGGACAAATATTGTGTTCCCAGATTATTTCCTTCAGGGATATTTCCTTCAAAAAACAATTGGCGGATTTTAGCTAATTGTTCTTTTCCGCAGGCTTGTTCCTGATTTTCATCCGGTTGTCCCGACCAAAGCGTGATTTCGTTTAAGGCGACAGTTTCCGTATCCGTTCCGCCGTAAATCATAGCGCCTAATCGTCCGTTGCCGGCGGGTGTCGCTTGCATCCATTCGGCAGCGGGTTGTTCGTACCGGAGCGATAGTTTTCCTTGCTCCGGGGTACATGAAGTGAATATAAAAATCCCGGTGAATAATAGTTCAAATGCTTTTTTCATAACAATGAAAATTAGATTGTTAATAGATAATTTTGAAAGACTTTGTTGTTGTATTTGTTTGTACATTCACGATATATATGCCTTTGGGCAGGGCGGGAATCGGGATTTGCACGGTTTCGTCATTGTTAGCCATTAGGCGAAGTAATTCATCTTGTTGATTGTCAGTTGATTGATTCGGACTTTGCCCTCGCAATGACGGATACAAACCCTTTTGAGACAAGCTCCCGGCAACGTCATAGATTTGGACGGATTTTATTATCTCATCGGATTTTACGTATAAGGTTGCTTTGTTTACATAAACGGAAGTTGCGGATGAATTCATTTCCGCAATAGCCGTCGGGGAAGGGTCATGCAAACGAATGACGAAGCCTCCGCCTTTCGCCGCATGGATGATGCGTTTATCGTTGCGCGTTACGGTTACCGTTTCGCTGACATACTGTTTAGGTTGACTGTCCGAATTGTCGGCGTCGCGCAAAATGGTTGCCTGGTATTTCATGCCTGCGGGCAGGAAAGAAAAGTCCACTTCCAAGTCGCGAGCCGTCCAGTTAGTCATTCCGCCGACATACCAGTTATCGCCTTTTTGCTTTGCCATCAGGATATACTCGCCCAATTCCGATGTTAAAGGAACGGTTTTGTCCCAAGTGGAAGGCACGACGGAAAGGAATGATTTGATGTCCGGGAACTTGTTATATTCCGTTGGCGAATCGGATAAATAACCGAGCCAATGGTCATAGATGACATACATTGACAACTCGTGTGCACGG
>BNTV01000028.1 GCA_025996865.1 Bacteroidia bacterium | reverse complement strand
ATCGAATTTTTTCCCCGCTTGCCGAACACATTCAAATCGTCAAGTGTCTGTTTGTCTATGATAAATGCCATTATCTTCCCCTTCTACGTATCCAGATAAATAAATAAGAAGCCAGTAACAATAGAGGAAACATGCCCATCAACAGCCATTTACTGACTTTTACGCCGTGACCGGTAGCGGAGATTTTATCATCCGTAGGGGTCGGTCGGCGTACATCAATCGGAACCTCATTGTCCGACATCCAAAAGAATGAACCCATTATCAGATTGAAATTGGCTGCCGGAATACCTGCCCGTTGCATGCTGATTTCTTCGTTACTGAGACAGTCGGCGTCGCCGGTGATAATGATTTTCTGCGTTTTACCGGCAATTTCACGGGTTAAGGCTACAGCCGTAGGATAGGATTTTTCGATTTCACCGATAGACGGATTTATATGCACCGTATCATCAATGAAATCGGTCGTTTCCAATTCGTTCCAACTGTCTATCGTATCGCTCATACATAGAGGAATCACATTATAGCCCTTATCGGTAGTGTATTCCAAACCTGAAACTCCCGGCATGGAGATCACATTTTTTCGTTCGCGCATACTTTCATAAATGTAAGATAAATGACTGCCTTCTTCGGTCAAGTGTGATTGAATCAAATTGGCGGGATAGTTATTCACATTGTTAGGTCTTCCCGCACCGCCTTGTCTGCCTGACGAACCTGTTCCTCTATTATTCGTTAAGTCCCCTTCCGCCTTTTCTTTCATTTGTCTTTGTCTCTCTTCCGAAACATATTTCACTAATTGACCGGGCATGAACCGTACACCGAATTGAGCCACAAACGGGTTCATCACTTCTTGACGACGTGTTTCTCCCAGAATCACCAAGTTACCTCCACCGGCAATATAGGCGTTGAGCCGTGTCTGTTCGTCCGGAGTGAGCGGACTGCGCATCTCGGCGATTACCAAGATATTTACATTCGCCGGAATTTCTTTTTTGAGATCTATTTCTTTGAAATCAAATCCCTGATTTATAAGAGAATAACGAAACGGTTTGTCTTGTGAAAAGCGGTAATATCCTCTGCCGCCGCTGTTATTGTAATCCCGTTCTCCATGACCGGTAACAAAACCGATTACCGGCAATTCCATCACCAAGCGTTTTAATGCGGCGGAAATTTCCGTTTCACCCGGATAACGCATTGGGTCGTCAAACATACGCAAGAAGGTTTTTTGTCCGTTTTCGCGTTCCAGTAAACGAACCATGCGATAGCCTTCAGGGTTCAAATCTATGATTTTATTTATTTCTTCCGGCGGCATAAACATGGTAGAATCAAGGTTCGACGCCTTGCTGATTTTTCCTACTATCTCCAAATCGGACATATCGGGATAACGTCTTTTCAACATCGGATCGCCTGTGTTTGTATAATAATAGACGTATTTTACTTTCATTTCCGGTTTAAATCGTATGTACTGCGAAAAACGGTCGATGTCCCATTTTCTATTAGCCGGAAGACCCGACCACAAACCATTATCCAAAGCGTTCACAAAAACGGTCATGTTCAGGCCGCCTTCCGCACGTTTGATGATGTCCTGACTGTTTTTTGTCAGAGTACGTTGTTTTGTATTTGTAGCATCATAGAAACTCATCAGTTCAGGACGTGAAGAAACATATCCCAGCAGTAAAGCCACTACAAAAACGCCGACATATTTGGATATAGATACCTGCCAGCGCGTTTTTTGCCGGATAGCATTTAACCGTAGAATGGATAATGTCAGGAACAAACAGGATACAATCAGGAAATAGAGAACATCTTCGCTGCAAATCAAACCGTTAATTGATTCCCCGGCACGTCCGCCAATGGAGAGCCAGAATGTAAGCTCGCGTACAAAATCGTATTCTTGCCAGAAACGACTGATGAAATTCAACAACGCTAACACGGCGAGTGTGCCGACGGCCGCCACTACCTGATAGGCCGTAAGGCTCGACATAAACAACCCGATGGCTGCATAAGTGCAAATCAGCAGGTATAAACCCAACATACCGGAAAGGGCGACAGGGAAATCAAAATCTTTTACCTTGAAAGCCGCCAAGAGTACAAATACGAATAATATGGCTATCATTATTAATCCGTACATCATCATAGACAGGTATTTGCCCATAATAATCTGCCGGTTGGTTACCGGCGAAGAATAAAGTAAATTGATGGAACCGCTGCTTAACTCACGGCTCATCAAACTCATCGTCAATAATGGAATATAGAGGTACAGATAACCTTGTACGGTTGTAAACAAACCACGCATTCCCCCGAAAAAATTCATTGTCAGGTTACTGGAGAAATAATTCATTTCCTGACTGCGTACAAAAGACCCGAATAAATCCGTAAACGACATGGCTGATTGAAAAGTAAAGATAATCAGGATAAACCATGCAATAGGTGAAAAGAAGAGAACTTGCAGTTCTGTCAGGGCTATTTTTAACGTTACTTTCATTTTTTAATTTTTTTATTAGTTTTTCTTTGATAATTCGGCAAATATGGAATCAAGAGAATTTTTTTCCACACCTATTTCAGTAAGATGCCAGTCTTTGGCTACACTCGTTTTGACAACACGCTCCACTACGTCGCGGGCGTCGGTAAACTTCAACCGGAAGCGATTGCCACCCAATTCTTCTACGCCGGAAACGCCTTCCAATGCGCTGAGTTCTTCTATTGTCGGAGGTTCCATCAAGGTAACAGCCAAGGTATTAGGAGCTATGTAATTGTCAAATTCTTCTACTGTTCCCGAAAACACAAAACTGCCTTGTTCCACCATATAGATGTAATCGCAGACAGCCTGTACTTCCGTCAGGATATGGGTTGATAAAACAATGGTGCGCTCTTCGGCTATTTCTTTAACCAAATGACGGATTTCCAATATCTGGTTCGGGTCCAAACCATTGGTCGGTTCATCCAACACCACCAATACCGGTTTGTGGATAATGGCCTGTGCAATTCCAACCCGTTGTTGGTATCCGCCCGACAGGTTGCGAATCAGGCGCTTGCGAAAATGGGTAATGCCACATTTCTCTGTGACTTCTGCTATTGCATGTTCTATGTCTCCCGAAGGTATCCGTCGCAGGCAGGCGCAATACCGCAGGTATTCGTCCACCGTAAGGTCGGTATGAAGGGGTGGCTTTTGCGGCAGAAAGCCTATAAACCGTTTGGCGCCTACAGGGTCTTTCTTGGTGTCAATCCCATTGATGAACACGCT
Organism: Bacteroidia bacterium; assembly: GCA_025996865.1. Lineage (GTDB taxonomy): Bacteria > Bacteroidota > Bacteroidia > Bacteroidales > Azobacteroidaceae > Azobacteroides. Next base: position 39,587 of record BNTV01000028.1, on the reverse strand, counting down.
GCCTTTACTCTGTTTCAACACGCCGCACATAATGTTCATTAACGTCGATTTCCCTGCTCCGTTTGATCCCAGCAGCCCGTAAATCCCTTTTCCCTGAATTTCGAGATTAATGTCCCGTATCGCCCATTGAACACTGTAACGATGAGATAAATTCTCTACTTTGACAATTGATTGTTCCATATTTTTATTTTATTGCTGTTCTTTTTCTTTTTCGCCTGTCATAATGACTTCTACCCAATTTTTCGCACCGATAACGGTTTGGGCTTTCTTTTGAATACCGGACGGACGGATTGCGTTTACCGTTTTTATAAAACTGTTGTGAGTATTGCTTTTGTCTGTATAGTAGCCGGTTAGCAGTGAGTTCCAATAAGAATTTGACTGCGTTTGCTCCTGGTGTTGTTTCAATATAAACGCTTTGACCTTGTCAAAATCTTCCTTGCGGGGACCGTTTTTTGCCAAGTTTTGAAATTCCGTTTGAACAATTTCGTTCAGGTGAGTTTCTTTTCCGGGTTGCGTTTCAAATGATATTTGCACGGAAGTCTGTCCTTTCGGATAATTCGATATACCGGCTGCTACATTGACGCCATAAGTACCACCTTCATTTTCGCGTATTTTTTCCGTATATACGATTTGCAGGATTTGTTTGAGCATGTCCAATTCCAAACGGTTTTTCAGGTTCGGTTTTATTTTTGTCCAGTAAACATTTACGATTGATGATTTGGCATTCTCCATTTTGTAGGGGAAACTTTTCCGTGTGATTCCGGGTTGAAGATTTTCATTGCGTACAATAAATTTTTCTTTCCGTTTTATGGAGGGAAGAGCGCCTAAATATTTGGCAATAAGTTCTTTTGATTGTTCAGGGGCAATATTTCCCGTGAATATGAAAGTAAAATCGCTTGCATCGGCATAACGGTCTTTCCGCCAATTCATGATGGTTTGATAATCCGCTTTGGCCAAATCACTTGATTTTATCCTTTTCCGGTACGACACATCCTTGTACAGTATGTTTGTCAGTGTATCCGTCAGCGCTTCAGCGGATTTGTTTTTCTGACTTTCCGCTTGTTCCAATTGCGATTTCAAACGGACAACCGTAGATTGATAAGCCTCTTCGTCTGTTCGCGGTGCGGTAAAATTCAGGTAAACCAACTGGAGCAGGGTTTCAAAATCAGCAATACCCGACGAACCGGAAAGTCCTTCATAATGGGAAGAAATATTTGAACCCAGATTTATTTTTTTCCCCGTCAATGTCTTCCTCAAGTCTATCCGGTTAAGTTCGCCCAACCCGCCTATATCAGAAAAGGTGCCGTATAGTTTGACATTGACGGTATCTGTTCGCGGAAACAGAGAACTGCCGCCGGGACTGTTTGCCGACATCATGATTTCATCTTCCTGAAATTGGGTAGGTTTAATAACGACTTTCACACCATTGGACAAGGTATAAACCGTTGCGCCGAATTTATCCTGTGAAGTTTTGACAATCTTTCCGCCGACCGGTGTTTCCGTTAACAACGGTTTATTAGCGGCTTCTTCTTTCATGCCCTCGATTTCCTCCGCCTCTACCTCACTAATCCATTTCAGCAAATCGTCTTTGGCGGGAAGTGTCAGGTCTTCCTTTTCGGGAGCAGTTAGTGTAATGACACGATTTTTATCTCCGATTAATCCTTGGAGATGTTGGTTAATCATTTCAATGCTGATTTTGGAAATAATCGTTTGAGCCAATTCGTAAGTCTTTTCTATTCCGGGGATGGAACCGCCGTTTACAAAATGGTTTACATATTCTTTTGCATAATTGCCGTTCTTCATCTTGTCTCTTTCCTTGTAAGCGGTTTCGTACATTGTCAGCATATTTGTTTTTACCCGTTCATATTCGGCATTGGTAAAACCATGTTTTTGGGCGCGCACAAGTTCGCGGACAAGGGCTTTCAATCCGCCTTCCGTATCATTGTCCTTGACAGAAACTGCGGCGCTGAATGATTCCTTTGTCGCGGTATTGATAAAGCGACTGTTTCCGGCGTTTGCACCCAGGAAAGGCGGGTTTGGTTTCTGCATGATTTCCGAAAAACGTTCGCGAAAGATAGTTGCAATAACCATATTCATATAATTGGTTTTCATTGCTTCGATGGTCCCTTTCAAAGCTTTGGGAAGCGGATCGTGTTTGAAATAGAGAGATACGCCGGTACCTGTAGTTTCTTTATCCGTGACAATGGCGACCAAAGGTTCGTCGTTATCATCTACCTGATAATAAATTCTTTCGGCGGGATTCTCACGTGCCGGGTCATCGGTATATAAAGCCCTCAGTTTCTGTTCGATTTGTTCCGGATCAATATCGCCGACAATCACCAAGCCCTGCAAATCGGGACGGTACCATTTTTTGTAGAAATCGCGAAGCGTTTCAGGCCTGAAATTCAGGATAATATCTTCCGTTCCAATCAGGTTGCGTTTCGCATATTGGTTGCCGGGAAGGATTACAGGCATCAATTTCTCCGACATCCGCTGACCGGCATTTTCACGGGAACGCATCTCTTCCCTGATAACGCCTCTTTCCTTGTCTATTTCCTTGTCTTCCAACAGCAAAAATCCCGACCAGTCGTGCAAAATCAACAGACAACTGTCAATGATTCCTTCCCGAATCACAGGCACGTCGGAAATGTTGTAAACCGTCTGGTCAAAACTGGTATAAGCATTCAGATTGGCGCCAAACTTTACGCCGATAGATTCCAAATAGCTAATCAGCGAATTGCCCGGAAAATGAAGGGAGCCGTTAAATGCCATGTGCTCCAAGAAATGCGCCAGACCATTCTGTTCGTCTTCTTCCAGAATGGAGCCGACATTCTGGGCGATGTAAAAATCAGCCCTTTGTTTCGGTAATTCATTATGACGAATGTAGTAAGTAACGCCATTATCCAATTTACCGTAGCGAACTTTCGGGTCCATCGGAAGCGGTTGCGCTTGTTGTGAGAATACTGCGGTAAAGCAGAACAGGATTAAACAAGTAATTAAAAATGTTTTTTTCATTAAAAATGATAATTTTATTATGATGTGTAAACTTTTAACTTTCAATTTTTAACTCTTAACTCTTATGATATGACGTTTTTTATTGCAAAACGGGCGACATTATTTTTATTAATTTTCTCATTGATTGTTGCCGTAGGTTGAAACCTACGGTTAATAAAGTGATGTCCTTGCAGGACAATGTTCGCAAGCGAAGCCTTTTTTTCTGCATCCCAATTCCGGATACATTACCAAACCTTTTATCTCTTTCCCTTTCAATATTGGTTGGTGAGCGGAGCCGAACCATTAACTTTTACCGTATTTCCGCATTTGCATTACCGATAGCCCGAATATCTATTCCGTATTTTTCCAGAATATAGGCTATAATGATGTCATATTTCTGTCTGATGACCGGATTTGAATCTAAAAGCGGCTGTATTTCTTCATCTGTTTTCTGCGTAATCTGGGTGATGAATGCAAATACATCGTTCTCTTTATTTCGAGTGCTGGCTGATTGAAACCAATTGCTTGCAACTCCGGAAGGAAAAACAACGGGCGCTGTTAAATTAAAGACAGAACTGGCCGTAACGGTCAGTTGCGGAATAAATCCTCTTGAGGGTGCATTGGCTACGGTAACAGCGGTTGTATAATCGGCTAACTTGTCCCACTCTTCCGGTAAATCTGTAACATCTATAATTTTCTTATCTGAATAATATTTCCAAGCAATAAACTGCAACTTGTTTTTGAGTGATTTTTTTTCGGCTGCATCCAATGTTCTTAAATCAATATTGACTCCGCTAATAGCCAATGACATTCCGGTTATATTGTAAGAAAAGAAGTTTTCATTGCGCTGCATCGGACTATATGCGCTTGCAGGAAGGCGGGGCCGTTTGATGGTGTCAGCCATAAAGACTCTGTATGGAAGCCATTTTCCTTTCAGAAGATGGTCAGGGATATATTGAAGCCAATACTCATCCAACAATTTGACCATATCTTCGACATATTCAGGATCGCTCTTAATACCCAACAGATTTAGAGCAGAGGATGATCCACTCGCAATACTCCAGTTTAAATCTTTATCTGTAAATTCGTAGAGGAGGTATGACCCGTAAATGTCATAAATCTCTTGAATTCTGCTGTTGGCGACTTGTGAGGCATTTCCTTGCGGCAGAGGATAATCAGGTTCTATGGGTAGTGGAGGGCCTATCGGCGTATCTTCATTGCAGGAAAAAAGCAGAACACTGCACAAACCAATGAGGGTATATAATATCTTTTGCATGACTTTTAATTTTTTATAGAGTTAAACATTAATATCCCATTCTTTCACCCAAAAATGCGGAAGGATTTTGTATCAAAGCCGGATTCCGCAGCAGCAGACTGTTGGGGAATGGCAGGGTGTACATGGGATCTTTTTCTGCCAGAGTATAAACCAGGACAGGTTCTCCGGATTCCCGTTGGAAACGGTGTGTAATAGCAGGCATACCATAACGGCGCAAATCGAACCAACGGAATCCTTCGTAACAAAATTCCTTGCGGCGTTCGTCCCGAATAGCGGTTACCAACGCTTCTTTTCCGGAAATATTTTCATCTGTATAACCTACAATACGATTGCGGCGCAATTCATTGAGATCGGACAGAGCAGCAGCCGAATTGCCAAGTTGTGCATTTGCTTCGGCACGATTCAGGTATGCCTCTGCCGTTCTCATTGCTTGCAGGGTTTCGGTACTGCTACTAATATATTTGAGGACAAGCGGAGTTACCGAAAATGACGTAATAGTCGAAAACCCATAACGGAACCGGGCATCGTTCACCTGATCGAAAGATGCGCGAAATTCAGGGGCCGGTATATATGGCGATTGATTGGCTTGTGGTCTTCCTCCAAACATCCACTCAACTTCAGGATTCTCGTATTTCAAATAATAAGATGCAGCTCCGGCTCCCGACGTCATATTCAACAATACGCCACCCTTTTCCATTACTTTGCTTGCTTCTTCCATACATGCAGCATAATTTTCCATAAAGAGATATATTCTCGACAGTAAAATATGGATGGCCGGTTGATTGATATGATAGCTTCTACGAATAATTGGCAATGGTTCCAACAGTGCAGACGCAGTCTTTAGATTGCTTACAATGGTATCATAAACTTCGGCAACCGTATTGCGCGGCATGAAAGCTTCAGTCATCGTTGAAGTCAGTTTTAAAGGAACGCCCAACGCTTCCTTATTATAGTTGTAAGGTTCGCCGTAGAGATTTACCAATCTGAAATAATATAAGGCGCGTACCGCCAAGGCTTCCGCTTTTACACGGTCTTTTTCAACTTGAGGTCCGATGGCATCATCAATGTAATCAAGAACCGCATTACATCCTTTTATTCGTTCATAAAGTTTGTAATAAGCAGTGGAACCGGCGCTTTCGCCTACCGGATTCCCCAAACCGTCCACATCCGCAAAAGTGGATTGCCATGTATAACTTGGAAAATATTGGGTTGATGCTGAACCTTCTACAAACTCTGCTATCGCCAGATATAGTTCCACATCATCATCCAAAAAATAAGTAAACGCGGTAGGTTCGTTGTTGTCCGGATAGCCTGACCCCATTAGCAATTCCCGAAGGTCTGTCGTTGTTTGGGGAATTATCTCATCCTGGGATTGTTCTTTTAAAAATTCGGAGCAAGCGCTTAGAAAAAATATTCCTGTTATGCTTAGTATAAAAAACAATTTGTATTTCATATTCTTAAAACTTTTAATTTTTAACTTTTAGTTCTTAACTTAATCAGAATGATGCTGTAAGTGTTAACGACGTCATTCTGCGGGCAGGCCATCCTCCCGTTTCCGGATCATATCCTTCCCATGATTTATCGAATGTTATCAGGAACGGATTTGTCATACTGAGCGACACATAAAGGCGTTTCGCATAGATATTATTCAACCGTTTGCGGTCAAATTCGTATCCCAAAGAAATCTGGCGACAACGGATAAAATCGGCGTCTGCCACACGCAAATCGGATTGGTTATACATTGTATAAGGGCTTACGGAGGAGCTGCTAAGTGTCGGTAACGGGATATTTAAGAAAATGATATTTCCTTCCGGTATGGACGGAATGTCCGTATAGAGTTCATCACCGGGTTTTTGCCAGCGATCTTTCAGGATTCTGGGGGCATTCTGTTCCGGAGTTGGCGCTCCTCTCTCATTATAGAATACAGGCAAACGTTTTTGTGCACCCATAGATACCGCAAATTGCGCGCTTAGAGATAATTGCCTGTATCTCAATGATGTATTGAATCCGCCGGAGAAATCGGGTTCGAGTTTCCCGCTTTTCACCAAATAATTCAAATCGTTGTCGGAGGGGTCAATGTCCATATACTTGAACAACGGGCGTCCGTTTGTCCCGTCCAATCCGTTGTATGCAAAAGAATAGAACGTGGTATAAGCCTCCCCGTTAACAATGGCCTGCCCTGTAAGATAATCGCTCTGGGTATTTACCCGATCGTTGTTTTTCAGTTTATTCCGGGCGATTCCCGTATTGACGGAAAATTGCCAACTGAAATCTTTTGTCCTGACAGGCATCAGACTTACAATCAGGTCATATCCCTTGTTAATCATTTTGGAACCCATCACGATAGCATTGTTCATTCCGTTTTCAACCGGCACTTCCCGGGAAGCGAGTATATCACTGTTTTTTTCGAACAGATTGAAAGTTGCATTGAATCGTCCATCCCACATAGCGAAATCAAGGCTGAGGTTCCATGTGTTTGTTTTTTCCCAACCCAAATCCGGATAAGGAAGCGATTTTATATTCAATATGTATTGTTTTACAAAATTACTGAGACCGCCATCGGTTGCTATCAGATAGGGTGACACCCTTTCAACTGCGTTTCCCTGATAACCGTATGAAGCAGAAAAGTCGAAAGAATTAAGCCATGTTACTTTTTCCATAAAATGTTCGTTGGCAACCCGCCATTTCACACCTGTTGACCAGGTGGGTTGAAATCTTTTATTTTTATCTTGTCCGAAACGATTGGATGCGTCAATACGCCCGTTGACATTCAGAATATAACGTTCGTCAAAGCCATACACACCTGAAAAATATTCACTCAGATAATTGCTTTCCCGATTCACTATACCGGAATTTAAACGCATGGCTTCATTTAAGTTTTCTGCACCTGTATTTGTAATCATTGCCGGATTCAACGGAACCGGTGCATAACTTTCTCCGCGATAACGCAAATAACCGTAGCGAGTATTGGTGCTTCCTAATGTAGTGGAAGATTTCAACTCTGTTCCTATTTGGAGCGTTAGGCGGTGGAGTTCCTTGATTTTATCGTTATATACCAAACTGTTCCTGAAAGTATAACCTTTGTTCGCTGCATTTTCTATCTGCACCAGACCGCCATAAGGTAAACGACTTGCTAATTCTTCACGAGAATTGGGTAAAACGGTTTCATATTCATATCCTCTTTTTTGGGTGATATAATAAGACAATTCCGTTGCATACGATTTGGCTTCAGACGAGGATGTGTTGTATGAAAAAAGTCCCTGGTATTCCAGATTTTTCAATATTTTTAACCTTGCGTCTATTGTACTTGATAAAGTTTTGGTATTGTTGTTGTTTCCCGTATTGTCAATTTCATTTTGAATGTTGTAAAGGTATGAGTTCTTGGAAGCAATAACAGTACTGGTTTCTCCTCTTTTTTCGTGATAAAACAGTTTTCCGTCGTCTCCATACATTGGAATTGTTCTGGATGTATTGTAGGCATAATCGAAAGGACTGACGCCGTAAGCGAATCCCGATGTTTCACGGACACTTCCATTCAGTAACAAATTCACTGTAAGCCGGTCGCCAAATTTTATAGTCGTATTGGATGATGCGGTATAAGAAGACATGTCGTTGCCTTTTGCCTCGCCAATCTGATTTTGGGCGCTGAAAGAAGTCCTGTTCGTTATTTTTTCGTTCCCACCGGAAATACTGACATTATGGTTGTGGTTGAAAGTATTGCGAAACAGCAATCCGAACCAGTCTGTGTTTTGACTTTCCATTTTAGCATATTCCGAGGCAAATGTCGCCTGGTCTATTTCCTTGTTCTGTAATCTGTACATCAGGTTGGCATACCCAATTGGCAATACATCGAGGGTATATCGTGAACGTTCCTTGTATATTTCATGTGCAAACTGCATCAATTCCTGCGAATTCATCCGGTCGTACTGTTCGTATCCCGGTTTTTGCCCCATGGAGTAATTTCCTGAATAAGAAACCGAAATATCTCCCGGACGGCCTTTTTTCGTCGTGATAACAATTACACCATTGGCCGCTTTTGAACCGTAAATGGCGGTAGCGGAAGCATCTTTCAATACGGTAATGGTTTCAATATCATTCGGATTCAACCACGAAATTGAATTAGAGGCTATCAGGCGTAATTCGGTAAGATCGCCGGCCAAAGACCCGTTTCCATCCTGTATCGGGAACGGATCCAACTGAATAATACCGTCAACCACCCATACCGGTTCCTGATTTCCCAAGATGGTAGATGTCCCGCGAATACGAATTTTTGGAGTAGCGCCGACCTGTCCGGAGGGCATCAATACCGACATTCCGGGTACGACGCCCTGTAACATCTGGTCGATACTTGTTTCTCCGGCAATTTTGATTTCATCTACTTTCACGGAATATATAGATCCGACATAACTTCCCTTGTCCATGGTCATATAACCGGTGATAACGACATCTTCTATTTCTACCGAATTGTTTGCCAACGTGATATTAAAGCTCTCGTCACCGGTAAAAGCTATTTCTTTCGGCTTTTTGCCAAGGAAAGAGTAAATCAATGTAACGGGAGGTTCTGACGGAACCGTCAAACTGTAATATCCGTCATTGTCTGTGGAAGTACTGTACCTGTTATTTCCTTTCAAACGAACGATAGCGCCGATTAAAGGCTCCCGTTCTTCCTGGTCAATTACCCGCCCGCTTATCGTAATCTCTTTTGTGCCTTCTCGCGGAACGGCTGTCCGGGATTTTGTTTTTACCACCACCGTGTTTCCGTCGTATTCAAATGAGACAATATTCCCGAATAAGCGGTTGAGCAAACTGCTCACCGTTTCGTTGTTCGCTTTCACCTCCAATCGTCCAACCGATTCGAAATCTTTGATGTTATAGACAAAATAGAGGTTCGTTTTTCCCTGAATCGTTTTAAACAGTTCGATAACGGAATAATTTTTTGCTTCGATACTGATTCTTTGATTTTGGGAGAAGACAGAAAAAGTAGAAAAAAACAGGCCTGTAATCAGCAGAATACGAAAAGAATATTTGCCGAATCTTCCCAAGCAGGCGATTTTATGACGGATAAAGTCATAATTGTTAAAGATTTGTTTCATAAACTTATGATAAAAATTAGTAGTGAAAACATCGTTTAATCGGAATTTATATGCCGTTTGACAATAATTTTATTTCGTTCTATGGAAAAATAAACATAATTCGTCTTTTCAATCGGACGGAGTATGGACATGACATCGTCTTTCCGTTGAAGCCAGCCGCTGAATCTTTCTTGCTTCATCTGCTCGTCTTCGTACACAATTTCCACATCGTACCACAGAGCCAATTCTTCCAGGACATTTTCCAAAGACTCATTTTCAAATAAATACCCTTTGTATCGCCATGCCGTATAAACCCTTGTATCGGTGTACAATATTTTCATTTCGTCCGTTAGCCGGTTTATCTCTGCGGTTTCGCCCGGATGCAATATTTTCTCCGCCTGTCCTTCCTGCGTGATGGAGATACTTCCTGTTATCAAAGTAGCGGACTGTTTTTCCATATTGCGCGTATTTACATTGAATTGAGTACCCAATACTTTTATTTCTGCGCCTTCTATGGAAACAATGAATGGCGTCGTTTCATCTCTTGCCACATCAAAGTATGCCTCTCCTTTCAAAGTGATCCTTCTTTCTTTTCCGGAAAAAAGTACCGAAAATTGCAATTCGGTATCCGAATTTAACCAAACTTTGGTGCCGTCGCTCAATTCCAGTTGAAATTCTTTTCCTCGCGGCACATACAGCCGGTTTAGCGCGACATCCGCGGCTTCATCTTCCTGTTTCATTGATGGGTAGGATAAGGCGTAAGCCTGTTTAGCCACTGCAACGCCGTCAATATACAATGTGTCGGACTTGATTTTGTCCCATTCTACGATTTCTCCCGTAGAACTTGTCAGAAGAATGTCCCGGTCATTGCGTTTTACATCTGTTGTAAGATTATTTTCAGGCGGCGCCAGAAATAAAGAACTTGTCCACAGTAAAATAGCGATAGCTGCTGCCGCACCCGAAAAGATTTGTATCCGGCGAATCATCCGGCGTCGTTTCCCCAGCCGGTTTAATTTGTTTATGTACTCTTCACGCCACACATTCAGTTGTTCTTCCGAAAGATTATATAATGAACTGTTTTTGATATTTTCATATAATTTCCGGTGTTCTTCGGATTCCGCCAACCACTTCTGTAATAAAATTTCTTCTTCTTTAGACAATATCCTGCCAATATGTTTGATTATTTCAAAATTTATGAACATAACATGTATTTTTTTTATATATAAACCCCATGACAAAAAAAGGTTTACATCATTACGAAAAAAATAATGATTACAAGAAGAAATTCGCTCAATAACAAATCAAGCAAATATAAATTAAAAACGGTATCAACCACAGGTCTTCCGGTTCCACGGATTGCCTGATTTTTTTGATGGCTCTGTGAATCTGTACTTTTACGGTGTTGATGGAGAGGGAAAGTTTTTCTGCTATTTCATTCTGTTGCATATTCTGATAAAACCTGAGTTCACAGATTTCCCTGCATTTCTTTGGCATACCATCGACAATAAACCGGATTTTGGCAAACAGTTCCGTATCGTCAAAATATTCCATATTGTCTGTTTCTTCATAGTTTTGCAAATAAATCAGTTTGTTTCGGATTTCAACCTCCCGGTCACGCAGGAAATTCAAACAGCGGTTGCGGACAGAAGTAAAAAGCCATGAAGAAAGTTTTATTTCGGGAGAGAGCCGGGCAGCATTTTCATATAAGGAAATGAAAACCAATTGTACGATGTCGTTTGCCGAATCATGATCGCCGATAAAGCTGACGGCAAAACGATGCAGTTGTCTGAAATAAGTATCAAACAACCGAGTATAACTCAAACTGTCCTGTTGTTTGAGTTTCTCTATAAAATCGCTATCTGTCATCGATCTCATTTATAGTTAGTGGGAACCGAGTAGCGTAATAACCTATTTTGATAACACCAAAGAAAAAGAAAGGTTTACATTCTTTAGCAAAAAAATATCACCGATAAAACCTTCTCTGCCTCCTCCATCGCAAACCCGCGCCCCACCGCAAACCGCATCAACTTCTGCCGGATTTCAAACTCATTTTTCCCTTTGACCGTTTTCCTTTTCCGCTCAATCAATTGACGAAGTTGTTCCCTGTTTTCTTCCGGATCCAGATTTTCCAAAGCTTCCCGAATCAATTCATCGGGAATTTGCTTTTTCTTCAACGCATATTTGATTTTATAAACTCCCCAATGCGCATACTTCGATTTGTCATTGACAAAAGCCCGGCAATACCGGCTTTCATCCAAAAATTTCTCCTGCTGAAGCCGCCGGATAATCTTATTTTGCTCATCTTTCGCTATTTCCCATACTTCCAACTTCCGGCGAACATCGTAAATACATCTCTCCGCCCGGCTGCAATAATTTGCCAACTTGTTTAACGCTTGCTCAAAACTTACCATAATTAAAAATTAATCAGCGACCAAAACCCGATCTTTTCCCGAAATATCCTTAAAAAGCCGAACGCTTCCAAACCCTTTTTTCTTCAACATCTCCGCCGCCTCTTTCCCATAAACCGCACTCGTCTCAAAATAGAGCTTCCCGCTATCTTTCAAGCGATTCCGCGCTACATCGGCAATCCGTTCATAAAAAAGCAAAGGCTTTTCCTGCGGAACAAAAAGCGCCTGATGCGGTTCGTAATCCAACACATTTTTCGACATAATTTCCTTTTCTACCGGCGTAATATAAGGCGGATTACTGACAATCACATCAAACTGTTCCGGCAAATTTTCCGGTAAATCTTCAAAAATATCGTGCCGGATAAATCGTACATTCACCCGATTATTCCGTGCATTTTCCGAAGCAACTTCCAAAGCCTTTTCCGAAATATCCAACGCATACACTTCCGCACCGGACAGAAACTTAGCCAAAGCCACCGCAATACACCCCGACCCCGTTCCAACATCCAACATCCTGCACCGTGTACCGTGCACCGTGCACCCATTTAGTACCCGCTCTACAAGTTCCTCCGTCTCCGGCCGGGGAATCAAAACCCGCTCATTAAGCTTGAATTTCAATCCGTAAAACTCCGTTTCACCCAAAATATATTGTATCGGACGGAATTTTCTCAAATCTTCAACCATCTCCTCAATCATCCGTTTTTCATTCGGAGATATTTGCGTATCTTTGCCGAGCAAAACGGATTGTTTGTCCAAACGGCAAACCGATTCCATAATCAAATAATAAAACGATTTGATTTCGGATTCCGGATAATAATCCCGTAATTGTTCTTTTATATAAAGTAACATCATTTGCATAACGACAAAAATACAACTTTTAGTTAAATTATCATGTTTATTGAAGAAAAATACATGCACCGGTGTCTGCAACTGGCTACTTACGGAAAGGGATTCACAGCTCCCAATCCGATGGTAGGCACCGTAATCGTGCATAATGACAAAATAATCGGGGAAGGTTTTCACCGGAAATACGGAGGCCCTCATGCCGAAGTGAACGCCATCACTTCTGTAAAAAACGAGCAACTCCTGCGAGAATCAACCCTTTATGTCAATCTCGAACCGTGTTCTCATTATGGAAAGACGCCTCCCTGTTCGGAACTGATTATCCGGGAACAAATTCCGAGAGTCGTTATCGGACAAATCGACCCGTTTCCGGAAGTTTCGGGGAAGGGCATAAAAAAACTCAAAGAAGCCGGAGTCGAAGTGGTTTGCGGCGTTTTGGAAGAAGAATGTAAAGCGTTAAACAAGAATTATTTAACATTCACACAACAACATCGTCCCTACATAATACTCAAATGGGCGCAATCGGCCGACGGCTTTTTGGATCGATTCCGGGAAGAAGGAGACGGTCAGAAACCGGTTATATTTTCCAACTCCTTTACACAGATGCTCGTCCACAAACTCCGGGCTGAAGAAGCCGCCATCATGATCGGAAAAAGAACTAAACTGCTGGACAAACCCGCACTAAACGTCCGTTTCTGGAAAGGAAACGATCCGGAAAGGTTTATCGCCGACCGTTCGAAAACTTTGCAAAATCAACTGGACGAATTGTACAACAAGAACATACAATCATTGATTGTAGAAGGCGGTTCTAAACTATTGCAGTCTTTTTTGGCGGAAGATTTATGGGACGAAACGCAAATCGAAATCGCACCGGTTTTTTTGGGTGAAGGGGTAAAAGCGCCGGTTTTCTTGAACGGAGTCCTGCAAAATGTTCAAAAATGTGAAAAATCGACGTTTTTTCTTTATAAGAAGCCTAAAAAAATATAAATATTGAACAAGTTAGCGATTTAACCCGAAAATGTTTCTACTTTTGCATTCTAAAATATAATTTTATACGTATGTCATCAAAAAACGGATTAATTATTTCATCGCTTTTACTGATTATAAGTCTGTTGACTTCTTGTCTGGGAAACAATGAATACGACGAGATTCCCGACATGGAAGATGCGGAGATTCTATCTTTCAGTCTTTCAAGCGATTCTGTTCCGGCATTGGCCAAAGTAGTTTTCTCAATCGACCAGGAACGCAACCAGATTTATAATTACGATTCGATGGCTTATTTGACGGAAATCAAATACAAAGTGATTGTTAATTACACCAGTGCTGCGGGAACAAGCAACATACAGAATATCACGGACGGCGATTCAACCTGGATTAAATCGGGTGATTCCATTGACGTTTCCAAACCTTTGTTATTCAAAGCCTATGCATTGTACGGAAACACAACAAAAACTTACACATTCAAACTGAATATTCACCAAATTGACCCGGATTCCGTACAATACACACAAGTCGCATCCAATCAGGCTTTCCTGCAAGCCGAAGAATTACAGACCATTCTGTTCAAGGATAATTTCTATACTTTTACGAAAACAGACGACGGAATTAAACTGTACAGTTCTTCCAATGCTGTTAACTGGAGCGAGATTCCGCTTTCAGGACTTCCGGACAATACGGTTGTCCGTGGAATCAAAAGCAACGGTGAAAAACTTTTCGCTTGTACCGCCGACGGAGATTATTACGAATGTACAAGCAGCACGGCAAATGACTGGTCAAAGATTAACCTCGATTATCCGGTAACAAGTATTCTGGGATACCTGAAATTAGGCGAAGGCCAACCCCAGTTAAAAGAAGGTTTGAGTTTAATCGTAAAAAAAGACAATCAGGATATTTTCGCGTTCCTGACCGGTAATCAATGGACATGGGGCGATGTGGCGCCGGCCAATTTCCCGGTATCGGATTTCGCAAGTTTCAACAGCGAACGCTTGAAACTTGGATATCTCACTGTTATCGGAGGCCTCTCCTCAAGCGGTGAAGTTTTGAACGAAGTTTGGTCAACCGGAAACGGTTTGTATTGGGCAAAGTTGACGAACACCACAAATATCGAATCTGTTTTCCCTGCTTTGAAAGGAGCGAATGTAATCTATTATAATAGTGAATACTGGGTATTGAACGGTAAACTGAATGACAACACCTATAATCCGGGCGTTTATTCTTCCGGAGACGGTGGAGCAACATGGATACAGAGAGAAGAAAAATGTTTTTATCCCGCAGATTACCAGAGACGTTACGGTGCATCCGTAGTTGTTGACAGTAAAGGTATCTATTTTTATATTCTCGGCGGAAAAGATGACGCAGTTTTGCCGGAAATCTGGAAAGGATACATCAATAAACAGGCATTTGTCTCATCGTCATCGCAAGGGCAATAGCCCGAAAAAAGAATGAAAAAAAATTAAAGATATAATTTTGAAGCGATTTTGACGTTTTCATTAAAGTAATAATGTTTTTAGATGAAACTCGTTTCGAAAAAATATCAAAATATACACAAGCTATTCGTAGGGTTACTTGTTCTTTTTACCTGTACAACGGCGGTTGCACAAGAGTACAAGTACGAAATCGGAGGAATGGCAGGGATGTCAATGTATATGGGAGATGCCAATCAAACGAATTTGCTTCTCGGATTGAACCCCGGAGGAGGTTTGGTTTTCAGGAGGAATTTCAATTTTCGTTGGGCATTAAAAACCGATTTGCTGGCAGGAAAAATATCCGGTGATACAAAAAATACGGAAAATGTATTTCCCGATCATGCGGAATACAAGTTCAGCCGGAGTTTTTACGAATTAGGCGGTCAGATGGAATTTAACTTTCTGCCGTACAGCGATAAATTCGCCTACCTGAATACCAGCCGGATGGCTCCCTATTTGTTGTCGGGATTGGGTTTCACGATGGCTCCGGGAAAACAGACTTTTTCGGGTTTGTATTTTTCTTTGGGATTAGGCGTGAAATACAAAATCAAGAACAGAATCAATCTGGGGGTAGAATATGCCGTTCGGAAATTATACGGAGATGGCTTTGATTCTCCTGATTCAGAAGGATTTAATTTGGATAATCCCTATCAAATCAATAGTGGAGCATTCAAAAATAAAGATTGGTACAATACTTTGATGTTTTCTGTAACGTGGGACTTCGGTCCGAATGATCGAAAATGTACAAACGAATAAGATGTCATTAAAAGAAGAGATAGATTTAAAACGACTTCCGGTTCACATTGCCATTATCATGGATGGGAACGGACGATGGGCACAGAAAAACGGCATGGAGCGTTTTATGGGTCATCAGGAAGGCGTGGTTTCCGTTCGGAAAGTCGTGGAAGCTGCCGGACAATTGGGTATCAAATACCTGACGGTTTATACGTTTTCTACCGAAAACTGGAGTCGTCCCCAGGAAGAAGTTGATGCCCTGATGGCTTTGATGGTTATGGCGGTTCAAAGGGAAACAAAAGACCTGATGGCGAACAACGTGCGTTTGCGGACGATCGGCGATATCGACCGTTTGCCTGCGTTAACCCGCCGGGAATTAGACGCTTGCATTGAAGAAACAAAAGACAATACAGGTCTGGCTTTGATATTGGCGTTAAGCTATTCTTCCAAACGGGAAATGACGGAAGCCGTAAAAAAAATTGCCCAAGAGGTAAAAGACGGAACTTTGGCAGTTTCTCAAATTGATGAAACAATTATCTCCCGTCATCTGTTCACCAAAGACATACCGGATCCCGACTTGTTAATCAGGACGGGAGGTGAATTTCGGATCAGTAATTATCTGCTTTGGCAATCAGCTTATTCCGAACTTTATTTTACGGATACCTATTGGCCTGATTTCAGGGAAGAAAACCTGTATGCGGCCATCGTGGATTACCAGAAGCGGGAAAGACGATTCGGTAAAACCGGAGAACAAATACAATTAAAAAATAATTGAATACACATTCAAAATAAATATGTATAAAACAATTTTACTCTTTTGCCTTTGGGCTTTTACAGTGGGTTCTCTTTCGGCGCAGGATAGCATTCCGGCCGCCTCTTCTTCCGAGCTGCCTGTGATTTCCTATTCGTTGAACAATAATAGAAAATATGCGATTGCAGACATCAAAGTTAGCGGCGTAGAAAATTACGGCTATGAAGATTATGTGCTCATCGGTATTTCGGGTTTATCCGTCGGACAAAAAGTTTCCGTTCCGGGAGATGAATTGACGACGGCTCTCAAAGCTTTCTGGAGACACGGCTTGTTTTCCTCTGCGCAGCTGTCGGCAACCAAAATGACGGCCGACAGTGTTTGGCTCAGCATTACATTAGCGCCCAATCCGGTGATTTCAACCATCAATTATCACGGTGTAAAGAAAGGGGAAAGAGAAGATTTGGAAGCCAAAATCGGTATGGCAAAAGGCTCGCAATTAACGCCGAACCTGATTAACCGCGCCCGCAAAAGAATCAAAGATTATTTCGACGAAAAAGGATTCAGCAATGCCGAAATCGCTATCCGTCAATACGATGACCTCGCCAATCAGGGAAAATCCATTTTGGACATCACCGTCAATAAAAACGAGAAAACGAAAGTCAGAGAAATTATCATCAACGGAAACGAAAAAGTAAGCGATTTCGACCTGAAAATGGCCATGAAGAAAACCAACTCCGGTTTCAGCCTGCGGAAAGATGCCTGGTTGAACATCCGGAAACTTTTCTCTACCAAAAAGTTCGTTCAGGAGGAATATCAAAATGACTTGCTGAACATCATCGCCAAGTACAACGAAAAAGGGTTCCGCGATGCGGAAATCTCGTCCGACAGTGTAGCCATAGTGGACGACAAGCATGTTTCCATCTATCTTGATGTAAAAGAAGGAGATAAATATTTTATCCGAAACATCAAGTGGGTGGGAAATACGGTATATCCTTCCAATATTCTGGAGTTGATGCTGAATATGCAACCGAAAGATGTTTACAATCAAAAGAAATTAGGGGAACGCTTGCAAACCGACGAGGATGCTGTTTCCAATCTCTATGCCAACAACGGTTATATTTTTGCATACATGAATCCGGTGGAAACGTATGTTGAAAACGATTCCGTCGATTTGGAAGTCCGGATAATAGAAGGCCGGCAAGCAACGATTAACCGCGTCATTATTTCCGGAAACGACCGTATTTACGAAGATGTGATCCGCCGCGAATTATTGACAAAACCGGGGCAGTTGTACAGCAAGGATTTGATTATGAAATCGGCGCGTGAAATTGCACAATCGGGACATTTCGACCCGGAACACATGGATATTAATCCCATGCCGAATCAGGAAACCGGAACGGTGGACATTCAATATGGTCTAACCCCGAAAGCCAACGACCAGGTGGAATTTTCGGCCGGTTGGGGTCCGACGGGAGTGATCGGGCGAATGAGTCTGAAATTCTCGAATTTCTCTTTCAAAAACCTGATCTATCCGAGCACTTACAAAGGAATTATCCCGCAAGGCGAAGGCCAGACATTGACTTTAAGCGGACAAACCAACGGACGTTACTACCAATCGTACAGCGTTTCTTTCTTCGACCCGTGGTTTGGTGGAAAACGTCCCAACTCGTTCTCTTTGAGTTCTTATTACATGGTCACTACCGGAGTGGAAGACCGTTATTACCAGCAAATGTATAATAATCCCTATTATAGTATGTATGGCGGTTATGGCGGTTATGGAAGCTATGGCGGTTATGACAACGGGGGTATCGCTTACGACGATAACCAATCCATGAAAATATTCGGTATCTCAGCCGGTTACGGAAAAAGGCTTTCCTGGCCCGATTACTATTTCAATTTTATGGCAGAAATTTCTTATCAACGCTATATGTTGAAAAACTGGCGGTATTTCGTTATTCAGAACGGAACTTCCAATAGCCTTTCGCTGGGGTTGACGTTGTCCCGTAATTCTACCGACAATCCGCTCTATACCCGGAGAGGATCGCAATTTACGGCTTCTCTCAACGTAACGCCACCCTATTCACTGCTCTCAAAAAAGGAAATTGATGAAACGAAAGCCAACGAATGGATTGAATTCCACAAATGGAAATTCAAGAGCAAATTATTTATCCCGTTGGCAAATCCCGAAACGGTAAAACGTACGCCGGTATTGATGAGCCGCATCGAATACGGATTTATCGGTTCTTACAACCGGAAAAAGAAGACTCCGTTTGAAACTTTCTATATGGGAGGTGACGGAATGACCGGATATTCAACGATGTACGCCACCGAAACCATCGGATTGCGCGGATACGAAAACGGTTCGCTTTCTTATCAGGGATACGGTTATGCTTATTCCCGCCTGGCGATGGAATTGCGCTATCCTATTCTGCTCGAACCGACTTCCACCATTTACGCGCTGGCTTTTGTTGAAGCCGGAAATGCATGGGGACAAATCAGTTCTTTCAATCCTTTCGATTTGAAACGGTCGGCAGGGGTTGGCGCACGCATCTTTCTGCCAATGATTGGATTAATGGGTATCGACTGGGGTTATGGCTTCGACAGGCCTTATCCGGGCGCTTCGGTTTCAGGCGGTCAGTTGCACTTTATTTTAGGACAGGAATTTTAATACCCCCCAAACCCCCTAAAGAGGGAGCAGGGCTGTGAGTATTTTCTATTATTGCAAGCTTTAAAAATTAGCTTCCCTGCTCCCCCTTTAGGGGGCCGGGGGGTAAAAATAAATATAAATTGAAAGAATATGAAGAAGATTATTTTATTAACGCTTTTAACGGTTCTGGGAACTGTTGGGTTACATGCGCAAAAATTCGCATTGATTGATATGGAATATATTCTGAAAAATATTCCTGCTTATGAAATGGCGAACGAACAACTGAACGCTATCTCAAAAAAATGGCAAACAGAGGTGGAAGCTGTACAACAAGATGCACAAAATCTCTATAAAAAGTATCAAGCCGATTTGGTTTTTCTTTCTGCCGACATGAAAACAAAAAGAGAAGCGGAAATCGTTGCCAAAGAACAAGAAGCGCAAGAATTGAAACGTAAATATTTCGGCTCGGACGGAGAGTTATATAAAAAACGCGAAAGTTTGATTCGCCCCGTTCAGGATGAAATTTACAACGCCTGCAAAGAAATTTCGGAAGCCAAAGGCTATATGGCCATTGTGGACAGGGCTTCGGCGATGAGCATCATTTATGCGTCCCCAAAAATTGACATCAGCAATGAAGTATTGGCGAAACTGGGATATTCAAAATAATTGTTTATCTTTGTGCCCGAAAAAATTAACAAATAATCATTTAATAAATTTAATAAATTGTAGAATATGTTGAAGAAAATCGTATTATTCGCTCTCTTGCTGATTCCGGTGATGGGATATGCGCAAGAACAAAAAATTGCTTATTTCAAGTCGGATGAAGTAATTCCATTAATGCCCGAATACACACAGATGTTGGATTCGTTGAGAAAATCGGAAGCCGCTCTTCAAGCCGAATTGGAAGGAATGTCCGATGAATATTCCAAGAAAGTAACCGCTTTTTCAGAACAACAAGCTACGCTGGCTGAAAGCATCAAAGCGGTACGGTTGAAAGAAATTGAAAGAATCAGAGAATCGGCACAAACGCTCCAACAGCAAGCCATGCAAATTCAGGACGATTTGCAAAAATCTTTATTTGTTCCGATTCAAACAAAAATAAGGAACGTCTTGGCTGAAGTAGGTACTGAAAATCACTTTGCCTATATTATAAGTGCAGAGGTGTTGCTTTATACTTCACCGCAAAGCACGGATGCAACGCCTTTGGTGAAAGCGAAGTTAGGAATTAAATAGAAGTGAATGTCCCCATCGGCATTTTCGACTCAGGCTACGGTGGACTCACTATTTTAGAACAAATTCGTAAGCTATCGCCCAAATACGATTATTTGTATTTGGGCGATAATGCACGTGCACCTTACGGAAACCGGTCATTTGAAGTCGTTTACGAATTTACCCTGCAAGCCGTTCAATGGCTTTTCCGACAAGGCTGCCGGTTGGTTATCCTCGCCTGCAATACCGCTTCGGCAAAAGCGCTCCGAACCATTCAGCAAAAAGACTTGCCGGCCATAGACTCCGGACGAAGGGTTTTGGGCGTAATTCGTCCTACGGTTGAAAATATAAACAAAATTACCGGCTCTTTTCACGTAGGCATTCTCGGAACGCAAGGAACCGTCACTTCCCATTCTTATCCGCTCGAAATCGGTAAACTGTTCCCTGCTGTTTTTGTCGAAAGTGAAGCCTGCCCGATGTGGGTGCCGTTGGTCGAAAACAACGAACACGACAAGCCCGGCGCCGATTATTTCGTCAAACAGCACATCGACAACATCCTCAAAAAAGACACGCTGATTGATACGCTGGTATTGGCTTGCACCCATTATCCTTTATTAGAAAAGAAAATCCGCGAATACCTGCCCGAAGGAATTCGGCTGGTATCCCAGGGAAAATTAGTCGCCGAAAGCCTTGAAGATTATCTTCGCCGGCATCCTGAAATAGAATCCGAATGTTCGAAGAACGGTACCTGCCGTTTTTACACGACCGAATCGGAAGCAAAATTCGCCTCAATGGCTGCCTTGTTCCTGAAAGGAGAAATCGAAGCCGAACGAGTCAACCTGGAAGATGCCGGATAATGCTACCCATCAGTTTATCAAAGCGCATCGCAACGACGATGTACGGAAGTTAGCCCTTCAATCCCATTCGCTCACGAATCCGGATGTTGACATTCCCTTTGCACTGACACAAATAGAAAGTCGCCGGTTGGCGGCAACCAAAATTCCCGCCTGGGAACAGCGCGATGATTTGATTTTTCCGCCCCGCCTTGCCCTCGAACAATGTTCGTCGGAAGATACGGCCCGTTACAAAGCGACCCTGCTTTCGGGAAATACCTTTACAGACTTGACGGGAGGCTTTGGCGTCGATTTCGCTTTTATCGCCCCGAATTTCCAAAAATCTTTTTATGTCGAACGGCAAAAAGATTTATGCGAAATCGCACAACACAACTGGAAAGCGCTGAACTTGGATTCGGCAACCGTCGAAAACCTTGATTGTGTGGAATATCTGAAAAAGATGCCGCCGGTCGATGTTATTTTTATCGACCCTGCCCGCCGGTCGGCCGCCGGCAAGAAAACCGTAGCCATCGAAAACGCCGAACCTAATCTCTTGGAAATTCAAGATTTACTTTTGGAAAAAGCCTCAACCGTCCTGGTTAAACTGTCACCCATGCTTGACATAACGCAATCGCTGAACAAACTGAAACAAGTAGCGGACGTTCACGTTGTCGGCGTAAGCAACGAATGTAAAGAATTGCTTTTCCTGCTCAAACGGCAGCAAACCCAAGAACCACAGATACATTGCGTGAATTTAAGCACTAAAAGCGGAAACGTGAAAATATCTTTTCGCTATTCGGAAGAAAAAGCCTGTTCCATTGAATACACATCCGAAATGGAAGAATACCTTTATGAACCCAATGTCACCCTTCTGAAAGCCGGTCTTTTCAAAAGCCCGACGCAAATGTATCCTGTGCAAAAACTGCATCCCGACAGCCATCTTTACACTTCTCAAGAATTAATCAGGGATTTCCCGGGCCGGATTTTTAAAGTCGATCGTTTTTCCTCTTTGAACAAAAAAGAATTAAAATCGTTCCTCAAAGGCATCTCCCATGCCAATCTAACCGTCCGCAATTTTCCCGCCGGCGCCGAAGAACTGAAGAAAAAACTGCGAATCGCCGACGGTGGCGATATTTTTTTGTTTGCAACTACACTTGCTGATGGGAAGCGGATTTTGGTGAAAAGTTGTCATTTATCTTAACAGTTCTATCTCAACAAGTGTATTTGTGAAAATATAAAAATTTTCATCCTCTTTTGCGTTTACCAAATATTTTTATTTATACATAATTTGTATTTAAAAAATAATACTTACATTTGTAGCTTAATTTTAAACATATTTTGACACATAATTATAAGTTTGGATAATTACGACTTTAAAAATAATTTTTATGGCAAATAGATTTTTTTTCAAAATGTTTTTGCTGGTTGCATTGACATTTTTTTCTGCGAATTATTCATTTTCGCAAGTAACCATCGGCGCCAACAAAATGCCCGAATCGTTTTCCGTCCTCGAACTGACTGACATCGGCAAGGGTCTGCGGCTGCCCCGGCTGACCGCTTTCCAGCGTGACAGCCTGACCAATTCAGCCGGGTTCACGACCAACCCGCTGGCAAACGGTCTGACCATTTACAACACGACATCCAACTGTCTGGAGTATTGGAATTCAAGCAAATGGACTTCCCTCTGCAAGGGACAGGCCAACATCTCATTCAGCCCGACGGCTCCCAACGAACCGGCTTTCCCGTCCGCGGGTGAAGAAAGAGGCCCCTTTACACCCTCCGACAACCCGAACTGCACCACGGAAACCCCCGCCTACAACTTTACCGTGATGATGGGACAGGATTATCTCCATGTACTGGTTTTGAACGAAAGCACCGGCGAGTTCCGCGTGTCGATGGACGAAAACCCCGCGGCTACGCCCCGCAGCGCCATCTTGCGCATTACCAACAACTGTACGCAGGAATACAAGGAATTCTTTTTCACGCAGGACGGCGACGACAGCGATTGCGGAGACACCGTTACTTCCATTCCCGACATTTTAAGTGAAAACGGAACTTCCCTTTGTGGCAGCGGCGCAGCCTACCTCTATTTGCAGGGCCGTCCTTCGACCGGCGAATTCATTTGGACGCTCAACGGAAAAGAAGTCGGTCGCGGCACGGAATACATCGCCACGCAAGGCGGTACTTATATTGTTTACGGCGACAAAATCGGCTGTACGGCTCCAGCTACGCCCCAAAGCATCACCGTTTCGGTCGGTACAGGCACAGCTCCCGCTCCCGTTCCGCTTCTGGTCGGGTCGAACAACGGCTATGTCTGCGACCCGGACGAGGTTGTGAAACTCTATGCCGAAACTCCCGCCAGCGGCGATATATACTGGTACAAAGACGGGATAAGGCAACTCTCCCCGACAGACTCGTCCATCGATGCGGGCATCGGCGTTTGGTTTGCCGTGGTGGAAGACGGCGGCTGTTCGAGCCTTAAATCAAACAGCATAACCGTGCAGCTTGACCCCAATGCAGGGGCGGACGACATCGAATCCCCTATTTTCACGGTCAACGGCGTCTCTTCCTACAGCAGCGTTTCACTTTGTAGCGGCGGCTCGCTCTTGCTCAAAGTGGAGACTCCTGAAGGCAATGTAACCTACACCTGGTATGCCGGCGATGCCCAAAACGGCCTTAAGCTCGGCACGGGTACAAAGCTTGCCACCACGGTCGCGGCAGTGAAAAATTACCTGATTCTGCAATGCGTGGCGACCAAGGCCAATTTCTGCACAAAGTCGGAATATGCTTCTTTTACGATTTCAGAAAACAATCCGCCGGCCAGGCCGATTATCACGTCCAACACGGGTACGGTGCGCTGCGGCAACAATACGCAACTGACGGCAACCAGCAGCGCGGACGCCACTTCTTTCAAATGGTACAGGGACGGCGAACTGCTGTTCACCACCACCGGCAATACGCTCCCGGTAGCAGCTCAGGGCGCCTATACGGTCTATGCCCTGAATAATGAAGGCTGCGTGTCCGAAGTGAGCGCCACCCATACCATAAACAGTTCTTCGGGTTTTGCGCTGAACCTTGCCATTTCAGGCAATGACTCGCCCAATACCAACACTTCCGAAACCTATACGGCCACGATGACCAACAATATAAACGGCAGTTTCATCTGGTCGGTCATCTCCGGCGATGCCGTGATAGAAAGCCAAAGCGACAATACCGTCTCCGTGCATTTCGGCCCGGCGGAAGGCCTTGTTGAACTCAGCGTGACGGCCGCTAATGCCTGCGGCGAAGCCGATCGACCGGCCCTCTTAACGCTCTATTCTTCAACGTCCTGTATCCCGCCCACAGTGACCAACTACACACCGTCGAGCAAGGCAATAACCGTTCCGGAGGGCGCCAACCCAAACATCAGCATTACGGCCAACACATACGGACAGACGGCAACCTACCAATGGTACCGCAACGACACAAAAAGCACAACCGGCGCAACGGCGGTGGGAATCAATTCGCCTTTGCTGAGCGGGGAAACGGCATTGGTTGCCGGAGAGACTTACTATTATTATTGCGTGGTCACGGCACTGTGCGGCAGCAATCCTTCGGTTACTTCCGATTATTTTACGGTCAGCGCGGCAATCAATCCCAATACTGTCACCGCCCTCGGCAGCGGCAGCTTGAGCGGCAAAACCTGTTTTGACATTGCCGTGAGCAACGACAACGCCAACAGTTGCGGCTCGCTTACCGCCCGTGCAAGCACGAAAGCCGATTTTGCCACGATGGGCGTTCAAAACTACACTTTCAAGGCTGCGGCAAGCGGCACGGTGCAAAACGTCCGCTACGTGATACAGGACGATGAAGGATGCGTGGACGGCACAAAGACTCCACTTTCGGGCATCCTGCAAGCCGGCGTTTTGAACGGCAGCAACAGCGTAACGATTCCGGTGTATTACAAGACTACCTTGAACTCTTCCGCTTCCACGCCTTTGATAGTGGGGCGCACGAAAGCCTCCGCCGCCAAAGTGACAATCAATATTATTTACGACGACGGCTCCAAAGACGTAAAACTGGCTTTGACGGCTGCTATACAGGACTGTATGTGTTTCGAAGCGGGGACAGAATTGTAAACAAGATGATGGGCGGCTATCGTGTACCTGCGGATTTGCCTGCAATTGCTTTCAAAATGGTGAAATGGCGAAAAAAAAATAATTTTGTAATACCAAATTTTTTATTACCTTTGCGCCGTCAAATGAAAGTAATAAACAAAACACAGGCTCCTTTGCTGGAAATAGCAATTAGAGAAAGTCTAAAGAATTATGAGTCCAGAAAAGAGGCCGGTTCTTTAGGGGATTTGTATTTGTATTATGATAATGAAGAAAATATCCTTTTCTTTTACGACGATTTGGAAAATCTTCTGAATGAAGTACAATTATCTTCCGGAGAGGAACTGAGTTGCCCTACACTTCGATTGGTAGCCCAACAGCTTGAACAATCAAATTTCTTTGACAAAGACTATATTTTCAAACCGTTTACAATCAGTCTGACGGATAAATATTTCGCCGTAACGGAAGAAATATTTTTTTTGGACGACGACACCATTAAATTGGAAGGAGATATTTGGCCGGAAATGGAAAAAAATCTGGACAATTTCCTGAAAAATTTGTTACGGTAAGAAAAAACAGGCCACCGTAGCTCAGTCGGTAGAGCAGCGCATTCGTAACGCGCAGGTCACGAGTTCGAGTCTCGTCAGTGGCTCTTTTTACATTTAACCTATTGACCATTAGACAATTACACTCAGTTGCGAGTGTCTTTTTTTATACTTGCTTTCTTATTTTTGAAAGCGGTATTTTTTATTTTAAAAAATAAAATTGTTAAAAAAACAAAATTGTATTAAAAATTGGATTTAAAATTGAAAATTATTATTTTTTGTTTAAAAATGTTTCATACCTTTGCAGATGTGACAAATATTATACAATTTTAGATTATTTATTGGATTAATTTTACATTTTAATAACTCGTGTCATGGCATACAAAAAATTAAAAAAAAGTGTCATCTTCCTACCACTGCTATTCTTTTGTTTCAAAAGTTATACACAAGAGACAAAAATGGTTGTGAACAAAATCCCATCGGTAGCTATTAACAGCAATCTTCTTTACGATGCAACTACAAGCATGAACTTGGGGATGGAGTTTAAACTTAGTAACACTTCCACGTTAAAACTTCCTGTTACTTATAATCCATGGACATTCAACGACAACAGCAAGAAATTCAAGTTTATCTTGTTTCAACCGGAATGGCGATGGTGGTTTTGTGAAGCGTTTACCGGTCATTTTTTCGGAATACACGCTCATTATGCCTATTATAATGTAGGCGGTGTTAATAAAGTATGGAGTATTCCGTTTTCCGATTACATGCAAGAGCACCGCTTTGAAGGTTGGCTGGCCGGCGGAGGTTTAACGTACGGCTATCAGTTCTACCTGGCTCCCCGGTGGAGTCTGGAGGCTTCTTTGGGAATAGGCTATGCTTATTTGAATTACGACACGTATTATTGTGAAGAATGTGGAAAATTAATCAGTCGTGATAACAAAAATTATTTCGGTCTTACCCAGGCCGGCATTTCTTTAATCTATTTTCTTAAATAATGAATAATATGAAATCCGGATATCGTAAATCAACTGTTGCAATTCTTCTCTTTGGCCTTTTTGCCCTTAGCATTTATGGACAAAACAATAAGGTTCTGAATCAGATAACCGTCAAGAAGAATAATGTAAATATAAGTAAAGGAGGCAACGTACTCATAGATATTGACATTTTGCTAAACGGCGCGAATGTTTCATCCAACCGGCAATTGGTCTTAACTCCGATTATTAAAGGCGCCAACAATCGAGCCGAACTGCCTCCCGTAGTCGTGAACGGGAAAAAACGAGCCAATCTGTACAAACGCTCCCTGTCTCTCAGCGGAAAACGGGACAATTCGTATTCCGTAATAAAAGCAAATAAAAAAACACTCTCCACTAAAATTCCCTATAAAACATCCATCTCTTATGAACCCTGGATGAAAAAGGCTTCTCTTTACCTGATAGAAGATTTGTGCGGTTGCGGAGGAGCCGGAGAGGAATATGCCAGCCTCTTGATTGCCAATGGAATTGACTACGCAGCCTTCATTGGAGATTTTACGCCTTCCGTTAATTTTGTCATTCCACAGAAAGAGGAAATCAAAAAACGGGACGAAAGCGGAGATGCTTACATCATTTTCGAGACAGGGAAATGGAATATTTTACCCAAATTGTACAATAACAGCCGGGAATTGGAAAAAATCAGACACAGCCTGCAATACGTAAGGGAGGAATCAACCACCCGGATTACATCTGTATCTATCAAAGCATACGCCTCTCCCGAAGCCTCTTCCGACCTGAACTTGAATTTATCGGAAAAACGGGCGAACGCTTTGTCCGATTATATACAAAACCTCTACAATATTCCGGGCGGTATTCTCATCGCCAAAGGAATGGGTGAAGCCTGGAGCGATTTGGAAAAAGCGGTTTCCACCGATTCGAAGATTGAACATAAATCCGAAGTTTTACGCATTATCCGCAGCAGTAGCGCTTACGACGAAAAAGAAAGGCAATTGAAGGGAATTGCCGGAGGCGGTCCATGGAACTATATGATGCACAATCTTTTCCCGCGTTTGCGCAGGTCGGATTACAGAATCGAATATACCGTACCTCATTATTCAGTTGACAAAGGAAAAGAATTGTTGAAATCCAAACCCAACATGCTGAGCCTGGAGGAAATGTATCAGATTGCATACTCTTACGAAGAGGGAAGCAGACCTTTCAACGATGTATTTTTGCAAGCCGTGAAATCTTTCCCCTACGATAAAATCGCTAATCTGAATGCAGCTACTGCCAATATTTTAGCCGGTAATATCCCGGAAGCCCAAGAAATACTCGTGCAATATGAATCCGACCCGGATGCATGGAACAGTCTCGGACTCGTTTACATGTACCAGAACAATTTCCAGCAAGCCCAGTATTACCTGGAAAAAGCAAGGGATCGCGGAGTAAATAGTGCAAACGAAAATCTTCGCTCATTGGAAAAAATAAAAGAGCAGTACAAGACTTATCTTCGAGATAAAGCCGAATTCGAATATAAATAATTTTTTGATTAACTATTGTTGTATCTACGAAAAGTAAAATTGAATGAAAAAAATAGTTTATTATATCGGAATTTTAGTTTGCATGGGATTTCCCTCTTGTATCGGGGAAGATCTCTCCATTTGCCGGACGAACGAAATAATTCCCCAATTTGTATTGGTTCCATACGAAGGAAACAATATCATTAATGACAGTTTATACTCGGCAAAAGTGTATGTGTTTAACAAAGAAGGAGTTTTTGTCACCTCCTATGAGATTTCCGGAAGACCTGAGTTAAATAAAACCTACACTCCGGATTGGACGCTTCCTCCCGGAAAATATTATTTCAATGTGTGGTTAAATTACAAGGGACAAGTAAAAATGGATTCCTGTATCGCAGGTCAAACGTCTATGCACGCGGCAAGATTGAGTTTTGAAATCCCTGCGACAAGCGTTGTCGAGGAACCCTCGAAAAAAATTCCTTTTTTGTGTTACGGGGAGCTTGAACAGCAAGAGCTGGATGCTTCCAACTATGTTCTCACCATTCCCGTTATGCAATTCACAAATACGATTAATCTGAGAGTAATCGGCCTGGCACATCCCGAGTCTTCCTTAGAACCTTCCTGGGTGGATATTCCCAATTTTCAATATGCCATATCCGCCGACAACAGGATTTATACTTTAGACGGGAATTTCGATGCTTGTCCTAATTTCACTTATATGACAATCAAACATGGTGGCGCAGATACATTGGAAACTACTTTGAATATTCTGAAATTGTCGAAAGAGAGAGCGAATACAACCATTTCTTTTACAAATCTTGTAAACAAGAAAGAATTGTTCCGTGAAAATTTATCCAAGAATTTGATAGATCTGATTTTATCTAAATATCCGGATATTGATTTCGACAAAAACCATGATTATTATCTCGAAATCAATTCCAGTCCTCCGGAAGCGGAAATAGCATTAAAGATAACAATAAACGGATGGTCTGAAAGTACATCCGACGAAGTATTAGATATTTATAAATAAAAATGTATAACAAAATAAAGATGTATAACAAAATAAAGATGAATAGCCATGATGAAAGAAATCTGTAAATTAATGTTTATTATAACTTTTTCGTTGCTTGCTTTTTCTTGTAGTGAAGAAGGCGTCAATGAAAATACTTCCGGAGAATCTTCCGGAAAAGAACAAGAAATTGTTCTTTCAATGAAGGTGCCTGCAATTAAAGAACCGACTTCTCAACTTCGTTCTATCGGTGCGACACAGGAAAATATAATCCAAACGCTTGATTTGATAGCGTTTCGCAAAGACAACTCCGGCAACTCCTATTACGATTATCATACCGTAGGGAAATTAACCGATAATACACAGGGCGCAAGCACGCAAAACAGTAAAGTAATTGTGCGCCTGAAAGATTATGAACAGGAATTGGTCTTTATCACCAATGCCGGTACGCTTATTGACGGGATTCTAAAATCAAAGAG
Organism: Bacteroidia bacterium; assembly: GCA_025996865.1. Taxonomy (GTDB): domain Bacteria; phylum Bacteroidota; class Bacteroidia; order Bacteroidales; family Azobacteroidaceae; genus Azobacteroides. The sequence goes on along the minus strand of BNTV01000028.1, from coordinate 9,736 downwards.
CTGGAAAGACACGCCAAAAGACATTTTCCTTTCCCAATTGGAATTTGCGTTGTCGGGAACAAATGCAAAGTGGAATACAATCAGCACTTCCAATTACACGGCTTTGCCCATGTGGGGCGAAATAAGCACAAAGATTACACAAAATACGACGCAACTGTCGGTTACCCTGCTTCGCATGTTGGCTAAAATCGACGTTCAACTGGACGAAACAGTCACCGGTCTGAAAAGTAAATTTAAGCTAAAAAGTGTCAGATTATACAATACCCTGACCAATGGACGCATTGCTCCCAATAGCTCAGCCGTTCAAAAGACGACAAACAGCATTTCCGTAACCGCTCCGAGCCTTCCGGAAACACCTAAAAACCAGTTAGGCCCGCTGATTTATACCGATTTCACCTCGCCGGGAACTACGGATGTAGCCGTAAGAAGCTCTATTTATACTTTCGAATCGCCGGCGCCGGCCGACGACAACCCGCTGGAAGCAACCTGTCTGGTTGTGGGCGGTCTATATGACAAAGATACGAAAGAGACTTATTACCGCGTCGATTTCCTGGAAGATGACGGCGTAACGTACAAAGATATTCTACGCAATTACAGATACCTGATTAACATTACGAATGTAATGGATAGAGGACACGAAGACCCACAGGAAGCATTCGAATCGAAAGCGGAAAATATGCAGACAGAGGTAGAAATGTGGGCGGGCAACAATTTGGCCGTCTCTTTTAACGGGCAATATTTTCTTTATGTAAATAAAAACAAGTTCGATTTTTCACGCGATGCCTGCACAGCAAACCATGGACATAATGTTCTCATCGTTAATACAAATTACGCAACGTCAACTAAACGAGGGTGGATCATCAACAATATTACGGATGAGGACGGAAAGTCGCCGGTTAGCTGGTTGACTGTTACCGCTCCCAACCACACGATAAACGTAGGCGCTTATAGCGAATCGTTGAAAGAAGATAGCCTGCTATTGACTTTCTCTCAAAATACTACCGGAAAGCCCCGTTATGCCAATATTATTTTTGCGGCCGGACGGCTTCGCTATACCGTTCAGGTTGTACAAGATATACGGGAAGGAGTGTCTATTACTTTTTATAGCGGCGAAGGAAAAATATCAGGGATTGAGTTAGTACCTAACGGATCTGTGATTGATACATTAAGATTCAATTATCCTTTAATTCAAGCAATAAATCAGGACGCACTTCCGTTTACCGTTACGTGGACGCCCAAAGATGCTGAGGTGAGGGTATTTGAAACCCATAGATATACGCAGCCAATCTATGGAACAACCCGTTATCTGAATTTCAATACGAATCCTCCGAAATTAAGGGTGATTAGTACACGCACTGGAATATTCGTATATCACATTGGAGTGGATTTTAAGCATACTCCTGAAGATAGACAGGAAATGTATTACGCACAGTCTGCTCTCGGGTTCTTTTTATCGAATGGTGTGGAAGAGTTAGAAAAGCAGATTGTGATTATTTGTTATCCGCCCTTGGATTACAGGTGACGAAAAGGTATTTTGCACGCCTGAGTTGTAAAATTTTTTATCACAGAGTGTATAATTTCTTTACACTTTATGCTTTCGGCCAAATCTACTATGTATTGAATATAAGCAAGATACTGATTTGGCATAAAAATAGTATATGTTTCATTGAGTTTAATTCATCAAAATTAAAATACAATGAAACATATTTTTTTTACAGGTCTCTTATTGTTTGTACAGATTGCCTTTGCCCGGGAAAAAATCCGGACAATGGACGATTGCATCCGTTATGCCGTTGAACACAATCCGCAACGGGCGAAACAGGAAGCCCAAAACACAATTTACAAAATCGACCAACGAGAAGCCATTACCGGATTTCTTCCCTCGTTGAGCGCAGGGACAGGCGCTTCCTTTAATTTCGGACGCGGGGTTGACCCTGAAACCAATACCTACATATCAACAAACACTTTCAGTAACTCCTACGAAATTTACGCTTCCGTAGTACTATTCGACGGGTTTTCGCAAATTTACAAGGTTAAACTGGCTAAAAACAACCGGTTGGCGGGTAAAGCACAATTGCAGGATACAAAAGACCGCATAGCGCTCGATGTGATGGAAATATTTTTTAACGCTTCGTATTATAAGGGAACCGTAAACCTGGCTGAAAAACAACTGCAAGAAAGCCTCGACAACCTGAAACGAATCAAACGCATGGAAGAATTGGGAATGAAGTCGTCTCCCGATGTTGCCGAAATTGAAGCGAAGGAAGCGGAAGATCGATTTATGCTGACCAAACAAAAAAATCTTTTGAATCTCGAAATCATCAAATTGAAAGAGAAAATGAATCTTCCCGCTGAAGAAGACTTACTAATTGCAGAAGCCGGAAATTCCGACTTAGCCCTGCTTTCAAATGAAAATTCCACAGAAATTTTCGGACAGGCTTTGCAAACATTGCCGAAACTCCTTTCGTCGGAACAATCTTTGAAATCAAAAGACGCTGAATATAAAGCGACAAGAAGCAGGATGTTCCCAACGATTTCGGCAAATGCAGGATTTTCAACCGGTTTTTCGCGATTGATGGACGCTTCCCCCTACATGTCTTTTAAGGAACAATTAAAAAACAGAGAAGGCTCATACATCGGATTATCCTTGTCAATTCCTCTTTTCGACCGGCTTTCGAGGGCTTCGGAAACAAGAAGGAGTAAACAACGCCTGATTATTGCCGGAAATGAAAACGAAGAAATCAGAAGACAGGTATATGGTGAAATTGAGCAAACACTTGCCGACGTCAAAGGTCTGTATGACGAATATAACTCCGCAAAGCGAAAGACAGAAGCAATGGAAGCCGCCCACAAGGTGAATGTCCGAAAATATGATGAAGGACTAATCAATGCCCTCGAACTGGCTACAAGCACGAACCGTTTACTCAACGCCCGCGTGGAAGAACTGTACACGAATCTGAAATATCAATTAAAATACAAATTATTACAGTATTATAAAGGAGAATTTAACCCCTGAATCCTCTAAAGGGGACTTTGAGGAAAGTGATATTTTCAAATGAAGAATAATAACAAATAATAATAATTCCCACTCACTAAAGCCCTCTTTAGGGGGTTGGGGGTAAAATAAAAACATCATGGATAGAATTTTAGAAAAGAAAAAAGGAATACAGAAAAAACATCTTCCTTACCTCATCGGAGGAGCGATTCTGCTTGCCGCACTTGCCTGGATGATTTTCGGCGACCACCGCTCAAAATTCAATGCCGACAAGGAAAAACTGACAATACAAAATGTTGTGCAGGGAGAATTTAACGATTATATCCGTATCAACGGGCAGGTGCAACCGATTAATACCATTCAACTGAGCGCGATTGAGGGCGGAATGGTGGCCGAAAAAGTGGTGGAAGAGGGTTCGATGGTCAGTAAGGGCGAGGTAATTATCCGCCTGACCAATCCGATGTTGAGCCTGAATATCCTTGACAGTGAAGCCCAATTGGCCGAAAAGCAGAATTTTTTGCGTAATACCCAGGTAACAATGGAGCAGGAACGTCTGAGTCTTCGCAAAGAAAAGTTGCAATTGGATTTGGATATCGAACGCAAAAAACGGAAATATGAGCAATACAAGAATTTATACAACGAGAAATTGACGTCCAAAGAGGAATATCTGCAAGCGAAAGAGGATTACGAATTTGCCGTGAGAGGCACGGAATTGGTAATAGAACGCCAAAGGCAAGATTCTATTTTCCGCGGAATTCAGGTGGAGCAAATGGAAGAAAGTTTGAATAATATCCGCAAAAACTTGGTTTTAGTCCGCCAACGAATTGATAATCTCGAAGTAAAATCACCGGTGGATGGACAATTGGGATTGCTGGATGTTGAAATCGGTCAGTCGGTAGCGAGTGGAAGCCGCATTGGTCAAATCAGCGTGTTATCCGACTACAAGATTGAAGCCCTGATTGACGAGCATTACATCGACCGCGTGAAAAACGGTTTGGCGGCGACCTTTGAACGGCAAGACAAGACTTACAACCTGATTGTCCGCAAGGTATATCCCGAAGTGCGCGACAAGCAATTTAAGACGGATTTTATATTTGAAGGGGAACGTCCTGATAACATCCGGTCCGGACAGACTTATTACATTAATCTGCAATTGGGTCAGCCGGTAGAGGCTGTGTTGATTCCCCGCGGCGCATTCTACCAGAACACCGGCGGACAATGGATTTTCGTAGTTTCACCCGACGGGAAAAAAGCCACCCGCCGATCCATCCGCATCAACCGGCAAAATCCGCTCTATTACGAAGTTATGGATGGTTTGAATGTCGGGGAACAAGTTATCGTTTCGGGATATGAGAATTTTGGGGAAGCTGAGGAGTTGATATTAAAGTAAATATAAAAAAGCGTTCTTTGAGATAGCAAAAAACAATTTTAAATAACAAAATAGTATGATTAAAAATTTCTTATTCGTTTTGAACCGTTTCAAAACATCGAGCATCCTGAATATTTTGGGACTGTCGGTTGCTTTTGCCGTGTTTATCGTTATTATGATGCAGGTGCATTACGATTACACATTCGACAAATTCCATCCGGATAATAACCGGATTTTCCGCGTGGATTTCATATTGGGTGACGGAAGCAAACAGGCGGTTATACCTCGTCCATTGGCGGAAGCATGGTTTCAATCTTCTCCGCACATCGTTGCCGGAACGATAACAAATTTTAATGTTTCAGGGAAAGATTTGATCAGCATTGAAAAAAACGGCTCCAAATTTTCGTCTGTCGAGAATACATTGAAGGTTTCTCCCGATTATACTAAAGTGTTTCCATTTGATATGACAGAAGGAACGATAACCGGATTAGACAATCCCGACGAGATTTTAATTCCTCAAAGTCTGGCAAAAAAATTATTCGGCGAAGAGTCGGCTATAGGAAAGCCGTTAAGCATAAACGAAAGACAATTTACCGTAAAAGGCGTTTATAAAGATTTTCCCGCCAATTCATTGCTGAAAAATTGCGTCTATATTCCGATGGATAAAGACGAGAATATGAACTATTTCGGCAATTGGAGCTACTATGTTTATGTCCGTTTGGATTCCCCTGAGGCAACAGCCGGCCTCATCGAAAACATGTCTCAGATTGCGCGGGATTTGATAGAAAAGGCATGGGGAAATACATTGGAAGGGGAAGTAATTCAATTTACCAATTTACCCGACCTGCACTTTACCACAGACGTTAAATTCGATGCTACTCCCAAGTCGAGCCGGCAAACGGTTTTTGTCCTTATTTCCATTGCGATTGCCATCGTGCTGATTGCCGGCATCAATTTTACCAATTTCAGCATGGCATTGGCTCCACGGCGCATCCGAAGCATTAATACGCAAAAAATATTGGGCGCGTCCGTCGCACGGTTGCGCACGGTATTGGCTGCCGAAGCGGTTTTAATCAGCCTCACGGCTTACTTTATCAGCTTGTTCTTAGTTTATGCAGTTTCCAAAACGCCGGTTGCCGGATTGCTTGACTGTAGTATTCAACTGTCTGCTCATCCCGGATTGTCTGGAATAACGGCGTTTTTGGCAATAGTAACCGGAATTGTGTCGGGACTGTATCCTGCTTTTTACATTACATCGTTTCAACCCGCCCTGGCGCTCAAAGGCTCGTTCGGACTGTCGCTCCAAGGGCGGAAAATGCGGAATGTGTTGATGGGGATTCAGTTCACGGCATCGATGATTTTAATTATATCCGCCATTTTCATGTATCTTCAGAATGATTTTATGAAAAACATGTCGTTGGGATTTGACAGGGAACGGATTGTAACAGTTACCAATCTGAGCGCTACGGTCAAAAATAATCAAAAGGTATTCGAAAACGAATTGAAATCCTTTGCCGGAATTGTGGATGTAACTTATGGAGAATTCCTGTTAGCCAGTTCAGACCAATACATGCACTGGGGAAGGTTGTATCAGGACAAAGAGATTCAATTCTATTGTATGCCCGTTGACCCGTCGTTTCTCAAAGTCATGGGAATACCGGTAACCGAAGGGCGTGATTTCCGGGAAGACGATGGACAGCACGAAAAGTATATCTTCAACGAGAAAGCGCGTAAAGAATACGATATGCAATTGAACACGTATATGGACGAGGGCGAAATCATCGGTTTTATTCCTGATATTCAATTCACGACTTTTCGTACAACCCCTTCGCCGATGGCTTTTTATGTGGCAAGCTGGACTAATACCCGGATGAATATTGCCTATATTAAGGTAAGTGCCGGAAGCGGCATGCGGGAAGCGATACAACACATCCAAAATACGCTGTCGAAACTCGACCCGGATTGGGCGTTCAATGTAGGCACTTTCGACGATGCTATACTAAAGGGCGTCCATCAAAAGGAACAGCGACTCACGTTTCTGATTACACTGTTCAGCGCCATTGCCATCCTGATTTCCATTATCGGCGTTTTCGGGTTGATTGTTTTTGAAACGGCTTACCGCCGGAAAGAAATCAGCATCCGGAAAGTACACGGTTCATCTGTCAAGGAAATATTATCCCTGTTCAACCGGATTTATCTGATTCTGCTGGGAATCTGTTTTCTGATTGCCTGTCCGGTTACGTATTTGGTTATCGGCAAATGGTTTGAAAATTTTGCGTACAAAACGTCGATGTATTGGTGGGTATTTTTGCTTGGCGGAATCATCGTGCTGGTAATCACTTTGATTACGGTGAGCACGCAAAGTTACAAGGCGGCGCGGAGAAATCCTATTAAGGCGCTGAACAGCGAATAATTCATAATTTAAGAAGCGCTCTTAGACATATTGGTTTACACGTTTTTTAGCTAAAAAAAGAAACAAATTTAAATAACAAATATATGATTAAGGACGTAAAGGAATAAAACATTAAATCACACAATTATGCAACAGTTGTATTACGCTTTTTTAGCAATTAAAAATTCGGGAGGAAACAATCTGATTAAAATTGTATCCCTTTCATTGGGCTTGCTCATTGGTCTCCTGCTTTTTTCTCGTGTGGCTTACGAAGCCAACTTTGATAATTTTTACAAAGACGTCGATAATTTGTACTTGGTCAAAAACAAGTATATCATCGGCGGAGAAGATAAAGGTTCGTCGCATATTGTGATGGCGCCGATGGCTCCTGCAATCAATGATGAGTTTCCGGAAGTCGCCTGTGCAACAAGTGTTTATGCCAATAAAGAGGAAGAACCGTTCTTTTATGAAGAAAGAAAATTCGACTTGAAACCCTTGTTTGCCGATTCGCTTTTCTTTAAAACCGTCGGAGTGAATGTGTTGGGCGGGGACGACCGGCTGTTGAGCGTTGCGGACAATCTGTTTATTTCCGACAAAGCAGCGAAATTAATATTCGGAAACGAAAATCCCATCGGTAAAACGCTGATGTATATGCACAATTATCCTTATACCATACAGGGCGTTTTTTCAACTATTCCCAACAACAATTCCCTGCGCGGCGATGTAGTCGTTTCTTTTGCCAACGTTAAAAAACAATGGGGGTTGGGTACTTCCTGGGATGGCGGCGATAGTTTTTGGGGCGTAGTCCGTTTGGTTGCGGGTGCAAATCCTTCAACTATCAATCAGAAAATCCCTGATGTCTGGCGCAAGCATTTCGATTTTGACCGTCTGGCTGAAGCGGGTTTTGAGTTTACATCCTACCTGTCGCCTTTCAAAACGTTACATTCGGAAGATTCGGGCGTGAACAGTACGGCTATTATTATGTCGTCGCTTGCACTGATTATTTTACTTGTCGCTACGCTGAATTATGTGCTGATTTCGATTTCTTCCTTAGTCAAACGCGCCAAAGGCGTGGGGATTCACAAATGCAGCGGCGCTTCTTCCGGCAGTATATTCGGTATGTTTTTGTACGAAACGGCTATTTTGGTTTTAATATCTCTGCTGTTGGTCGCAGGGTCGCTTTTTGTCTTCCGGATGCAGATTGAAACCTTGATGGATGTTCCACTCGCAGAAATATTTTCGCTATCCAATTTATGGGTTTCGGGCTTGGTGGTGTTGTTTTTATTCCTGACGGGTGGCATTATAACTTTGATGGGACTTATCGGTTATGTGGGCGACGAAATCCAGCGGCGGCGGAAAGAAATCGCTATCCGTAAAATCAACGGTGCAACTGTCGGCAATATCTTTCGTCTGATTACAGGCAGTTTGTCGTTTATTGCTTTACCGGCAATTCTGCTGGCTGCAACAGGCGCCTATATTGTCGGCGAGTTAGTGTTGCGGATGTTTACGGTAAAAGCAGTTCTCAATGCGCCGGTTTTTATTGGTGGAAGCCTCGCGGTATTATTGGTCATTGCGGCAACGGCTGTGATTAAATCCTGGCGGATAGCGAATGAGAATCCGTCAAAAACAGTGAGCAGCGAATAAGAAAGAGTTAAGAACTAATAAATAATAATTTACAATCATGTTAAAAATTGAAAATCTTACAAAAGTTTTCCGCACGGAAGAAGTGGAAACAACAGCGTTAAACAACGTATCTTTACAAGTGGAAAAAGGCGAATTTGTCGCTATCATGGGACCTTCGGGTTGTGGTAAGTCCACCTTGCTGAACATTCTTGGCTTATTAGACAACCCGACTCAGGGAAAATATTTCCTCGACGGAAAAGAAGTGGGCAGCCTGAAAGAAAAAAACCGTACCCAAGAACGCAAAGGGAAAATCGGTTTTGTTTTCCAGAGCTTCAATCTGATTGAAGAAATGAATGTCTTTGAAAACGTGGAACTTCCGTTGGTTTACATGAAAATCCCGAAAGCCGAACGCAAGCAGCGTGTGGAAGCCGCTCTGCGCCGGATGAACATCAGCCACCGCGCGCAACATTTCCCGAATCAGTTGTCCGGAGGTCAACAGCAACGGGTTGCCATTGCCCGCGCCGTAGTCGCCAATCCCAAACTGATTCTCGCCGATGAACCTACCGGTAACCTCGATTCCAAGAACGGAAACGAAGTAATGACTTTGCTTTCCGAACTGAACAAAGAAGGGACAACGATAGTGATGGTTACACACTCGTTGCATGACTCGTCATTCGCTCACAAAACAATCAATCTGTTTGACGGGGAGATTGTGACGGAAGTGCAGAGCAAGATGTAGGGAGTTGAGAACGGCTATCGACATATTCGGCTTGGCTGTTTCGCTGATGTTCGTTATCCTGATTGCGGTTTATACCGTGCAGGAATTAGTTGTCAAAGGAGCCGATAATTTCAAGGTATTGTCCCAACTGGTATGGGTATTTTTAGGATACGTTGTCATAGCCTTTGTCATAGCCGCTCCTATTATCGGATATTTCATGCAAAAATGGTTAGAGGACTATTCCTACCGTATTTCGTTGAGTCCGTGTATTTTCATTGCCACCGACGGATTTTGCCTGCTTGTTTCGTTTGTTACCGTTTACTGGCAAAGTCGCATCGCGGCTAATGCTAATCCGGTAAAGGCGTTGAAAAGTGAATAAGAGATAAAATCGTTCTTTGACATATTGGTTTACACGTTTTTATAGAAAAAAGTATTATCTTTGTTGAAATTTCTTTAAGGACTTTAAAGACTTTAAAGTCCTCAAGGTCCTTAAAGAAAAAAGCGAAAATTTAAATGATTATCCGCATAACGTCCTATTGTAAATTTTCGATTTGAAATCCGTAGGGTAACAGACGGCTACCGTAACTAATCGGTCGAAAAGTTTTTCTCCGAAATATCGGCGGTTGAACTTATAACAGA